>JAFZWN010000063.1 GCA_017617295.1 Clostridiales bacterium
ATATCCGCGCAGTCATGAAGAAGTGGCTGCGCTGTTTATTTGTGGCAAAAAATGCTGCGATGCTTTTTTGATCTTCTGCATCCTTATATGATCAGGTTCAGTTTGTATAAGTAAAGTTTGGAAAAAACTAACTTAAGTTTTGCAATTAAGCATGGTTTCATTGATACGACTGTACCAATAATGTCACCTGCCTTGTGATAGTCTATTAGCATATGTAGTTATTATGTTGCACTGCAATAAATGATATTTATGAGATAATAACAATATATAATATGAGGAGGATCCTATGCCCGAGATCAAGTGCCCTAAGTGCGGTAATGTTTTCCAGGTTGACGAGTCGGATTATGCATCGATTGCCCGTCAGATAAGAGATCATGAGTTTCAGGATGAACTCGACAGACGTATTAAAGAGATAGAAGAGAAGAAGGATCAGGACCTTCAGATCATGCTCATCAAGCAGCAGCAGGCTTCGAAGGATGAGATTTCCAGGAAGGATATGGAGATCAAGGAAGCCGAGCTCCGGCTGTCGCAGCTTCGTGCTCAGAGTGATGCCAGGATCAAGGAACTTCAGGCTAAGATAGATGCAGGCGATACCGAGAAGAAGCTCGCTGTCGCGCAGGCTCAGAGTAAGAAGGATGAAGAGATCGCCGCCAAGGACGGTGAGCTTATCAAGCTTCAGGGACAGCTTCAGAATAAAGAAGCCGAGATGAAGCTTCGTGAGACGTCGCTTAAGGAATCTTTTGACCGTGAGATCAAGCAGAAGGATGAACAGATCGAGTATTATAAGGATTTTAAAGCAAGACAGTCCACCAAGATGGTAGGCGAGAGCCTTGAGCAGCACTGCCTTAATGAGTTCAATAAATTAAGGATGACTGCATTTCCCAATGCGTATTTTGAGAAAGATAATGACGCCAGGACCGGAAGTAAGGGAGACTTCATATTCCGTGAGGCTTCTGATGACGGCACGGAATTCATCTCGATCATGTTCGAGATGAAGAATGAGATGGATACTACTGCTTCCAAGCATAAGAATGAGGACTTCTTCAAGGAGCTGGATAAGGACAGAAAGGAGAAGGGCTGTGAATACGCTATTCTCGTATCACTTCTGGAGGCGGATAACGAATATTACAATAACGGTATCGTCGATGTGTCTTACAGATACGAGAAGATGTATGTCATAAGGCCGCAGTTCTTTATCCCTATCATTACGCTCCTTAGAAATGCTGCTTTGAATTCGCTTCGATATCAGCGTGAATTGTCGATTGTCCGTAACCAGCAGCTTGATATTACGAATTTTGAGAATAACATGAATGCCTTTAAGGAAGCTTTCGGACGTAATTACAGGTTGGCGAGTGAGAGGTTCCAGAAAGCTATCGAAGAGATAGATAAGACTATAGATCATCTGAATAAGACCAAGGCTGATCTTCTTGCATCGGATAATAATCTGAGGCTCGCGAATAATAAAGCCGATGATCTGTCTATCAAGAAACTTACCAGGAATGCGCCTTCTGTCAGGGCTATGTTTGATGAGGCCGCTAAGGAGAATGACAGCGATCTGTAGAGCCTGACCGTTTCTTGATCCGTTATCCTGATACACCCGGTAATGTAATATATGTTAGCCGGATAGTCTTAAGTTGTTCTATCTTTGCTATAATTATTCTGTAAAGGAGGAACGGGTCCTATGAATATGGTTGATATTATCCTCGATAAGAGATACGGGCGTGAACTGTCCGATGAACAGATCAGGTTCTTTGTGAGCGGTGTTACAGACGGATCGCTTCCGGATTATCAGATCTCGGCATTGCTTATGGCTATTGTCTTAAACGGCATGAGCGACCGCGAGATGACGACGCTTACACTGGAGATGGCTGCTTCCGGAGATCAGAATGATCTTTCATATGTCGATGGGATCCCTGTAGATAAGCATTCCACCGGAGGTGTCGGTGATAAGATCACACCTCTTGTTCTTCCTTTGTGTGCCACTTTCGGAGTTCAGAGTGTTAAACTCTCGGGAAGAGGACTCGGGTTCACAGGCGGAACAGTCGATAAATTCGAATCTATCAGGAACTTTGATATCAATCCCGATGCGGCTTCTTATCCTCAGAGGATAAAGGACTGCGGTATGGTCATTAGCGGTCAGACTCCTCAGCTCGCACCTGCGGATAAAGTGCTTTATGCTCTTCGTGATGTTACCGGTACAGTTGATTCGATCCCTCTTATTGCATCGAGCATAATGAGTAAGAAGATCGCGGGAGGAGCCAAAGCGATCGTTCTTGATGTTACATGCGGTTACGGCGCGTTCATGAAGGATGAGGCCAAGGCCAGAGAACTTGCGCAAGCCATGATCAGGATCGGTAATCTCGCCGGACGTAAGACAGTTGCAGTTATCACTGATATGAACCAGCCCCTTGGAAGGACATGCGGTAACGTTCTCGAGATGAAAGAAGTTATCGAAGTGCTTGTCGGTAAAGGTGCTCCCGATGTTATTGAAGTCGCATCTGTTATCGGAGCCAAGATGGTGTCTGTCGCCGGGAAGGCAGGTGATCTCGAAGGTGATGAACTGATCGAAGAGTGCAGAAAGAGACTCACTGACGGCCGTGCCCTGGAGAAGTATCTTGATCTTATCATCTCACAAGGAGGAACGCTCGGCAGTAACGGTCTGCCTTTGTATGTTGAGCAGCCCTTTGAGGAGATGAAGGTGCCGGCTCCCCGTGAGGGATACATCACTAAGATAAAGGCCGATGACATAGGACATATCTCGGTCCTTCTCGGTGCAGGACGTATGAGAAAAGAAGATCCGATCGATTACGGAGCCGGACTGTGTTTCTATGCCAAAGTCGGGGATAAGGTCAGGAAAGGGGATATTCTTTGTTCACTCTGCCACGGCGAGAATGCCACTCTCTCCGAAGATGTTCTCTTTGACTGTATGGAGAGAGTTCTTGACGCTTATGAGATCTCTGATGAACCGCCTGTACCTGCCAAAGCGGTCATTGATATTCTGGAATGATCTTTATACCTGTTTGACATATACACGCCAAACAGGCATTACGTTTCTAAGATCAAGAGTTTGAGACAAAGAAACTGAAAAGAAATATTCTCAGACTTTTTCCAAAAAACTCCCTCATGATATTCAGAAAGTTGCGCTAAGAAAACTGATTATGATAAGTAACACCTCTGTAATTGACTATTCTTTTCAAAAAGGATATAATCAAACAAATGTTCAAAGGGGTGCTTGATGAATACTCAGAAGACATCAACATATATCGGTATCGACCCCGGGTATGCGATAACCGGATACGGTATCGTATCGAAGACCGGTAATAAGCTTTCCGTTATTGATTACGGTGTTATCACCACTAAGGCTCATACTGACTTTCCTGTCCGCCTTCTTGCTCTTAATGACAAGATGAGAGGGATACTGGAGATGTATAAGCCTGATTATATGTCTATCGAGGAGCTTTTTATGGGTCACAACCATACCACGGTCATCGGCACTGCACAGGCCCGCGGTGTCGTGATAGTAGAGGCTGCGAGAGCCGGCATTCCCGTATATGAATTTACTCCGGGGCAGGTCAAGCTTGCTGTTACGGGTTATGGTAAGGCCGATAAGAATCAGGTGTCCCAGATGGTCAAGAACCTTCTCGGACTCAAAGAGATCCCTAAGCCTGATGATGCCGCAGATGCTCTGGCATTGGCCATCTGTCTTGCCAATACCGGAACGATGAATGCAGGAGCAGCAGTATCGGGATATCAGTTTGGCCGTTACGGGTATTCGAAGCGGAATGAATTCGGCTGATATTGTGTTAATATCTTATTGTTATTTCTTTAGAGGAGCAGATAAATGTATTCATATATAAAAGGCGAACTCGTTAACAGTACTGATGATACTGTCGTTATCGAGAATAACGGCATCGGGTATGAGATCATCTGCCCGTTTTCGCTGTCGTCAAAACTTGGACATATTGGAGAGAATACGCAGGTCTGGCTCTATCAGAGCGTCAGGGAAGATGATATCTCTCTTTATGGATTTCCTTCTCCGCAGTTGAAGGATATGTTCCTTCTGCTTATCACAGTCAGTGGTATTGGTCCCAAGGTAGCTCATTCCATCTGTTCGCAGATAGAACCCGATAAGCTCGCACTTGCGGTAATGGGTAAAGATGTTAAGGCTCTGACCGGGATAAAAGGGCTTGGAAAGAAGGGTGCAGAGAGGATAATCCTTGAACTGTCGGATAAGTTCGGAAAGCTGAAGACTTCCAGTACTTCTGCTGCAGTATCCGTTACGGCTGCCGCTTCTTCATCTGATCAGGTTACCGGAAGCATTATCAATGATGCTGTGGAAGCTTTGCTCGTTCTCGGTTACAAGCAGGCTGATGCGGCTTCTGCCGTCAGTTCGGCTTATGAAGACGGTATCGATCTTTCCGAACTGATCAGAAGATCGCTTAAGAGTCTGGCAAGATAAGGTGTTTTATGATGGATTACGACGGATTTGATGAAGAAGAACGGGTGATAGGCCGGTCGAAGCAGTTTGATGACCGTGACGAGAAGAACCTTCGTCCGATCACTTTCGAGGAGTACAGCGGCCAGAAAAAGGTCAAAGAGAACCTAAGTATCTTCATAAAAGCAGCCAAAAAGCGCGGTGAAGCGCTGGATCATGTGCTTTTATATGGTCCACCGGGACTCGGCAAGACCACTCTGGCGGGGATCATAGCTTCGGAGATGGGCGTCGGCATGCACATCACGACAGGACCTTCGATCGAGAAGGCGGGTGATCTCGCGGCTATACTTACCAATCTTAATGAGAATGAAGTACTGTTCATAGATGAGATCCACCGTCTGAACAAGAATGTTGAAGAAGTGCTATATCCTGCGATGGAAGACTATTGTCTGGATCTCATGATCGGAAAGGGTCCGTCCGCCAGGTCAGTCAGGCTCGATCTTCCGCATTTTACACTCGTAGGCGCGACCACACGTGCCGGAATGCTTTCGGCTCCTCTGCGTGACCGTTTCGGCATGATCCACCGTCTTGAACTCTATGAGCCCGATGATCTTAAAGAGATCCTCAGAAGGGATGCGGGGCTTTTGCAGATCGATATCAATGATGACGGTCTGAGCAATATCGCATGCCGGTCCAGAGGCACGCCCAGGATAGCTATCAGACTCCTGAAACGTATGAGAGACTTTGCCGTTCATCTGGATAAGGACGTAATCGATAAGGAAGTATCGGATTATGGTCTTAATGCCCTTGATATAGATTCGATAGGTCTTGATGCCGTTGACCGCCGTATCCTTACGACTATCGCCGATGTGTTCAGAGGAGGTCCCGTGGGACTTGAGACTCTCGCCGCATGTACGGGGGAGGATCCCGTCACGATCGAGGATGTCTATGAACCGTTTCTTCTTCAGAACGGGTTCCTTGCAAAGACTCCCAGAGGAAGGGTGCTGACACTCCGTGCTTTTGAGCATCTTGGGCTGACAGTTCCACCTAAGTTCCTGGAGAAGACAGGATCGGTCTTCGAGAATATAAGTATTGATTCCCTGACCGAAAAAGACGGGTAACAGACTTAGAAGATAATAATCGTAACTTAGCCGTAAAATAAGAAACTTGCAATATTTTTATATGCATTGTAAAATTACCTTGCTATTTGTGGGGTGTTTGTTTTATAAAAAGAGAGGTATTGCGTATTTTAAAACGTAAGATTTTAACAGTAGCAGTAACGATCTCTGTTGTATTGAGTTTTTGGGGTTCTGCATTAAATGCAGCAACATGGAGAGACCGTTACGAACTTCTTTGGAACAATGCAACTGATGCCGAGCGCTATAATATGTCCACTGAGATCAAGGCATATGCGTGCGGACTTTCCACAGCTGACTTTATCTTCTTTACCCGCGTTGTAAACGGTGAGGGTCTTGATGCCGATGAAGATATCACTGATATGACTCTTGTGGCATGTTGTGTCCTTAACAGGATCAACTGCAGAAGATGGCCGACCAGAACTGTAATGGCTACTTTGCAGCGCCCCGGACAGTTCGAGGTAGTTGACCGAGAGACCGGAGAATGCCACTGCGGCAGGAGCAAGGAGGCTGAATGGGCTATCGTCATGGCGTACAGACTGGTAGCTGACGGTGAAGTTGACTGCCACATGGATTACTATAATTCGATCGGATTTACCGGTTACTCCAGAGACATGATCGACTATGCTTATTTCGGCGGTAACTATTTTTCCTGTAATCCCTGCGATTGCGATTCGTGTTCAGCAAGGATGCCTGACTGGGACGAAGATGATGTCGAGATGCTTACGGATGATTTTCGTATAATGATACCGACCGCAGGCTGATATAAGATCTTTTACTCCCGCTTCTGTAGCGGGAGTTTTTTTATTGATATTATTCTAACCGGAGTTTATGAGTATCACGCAAATTATCTCAACGAAAGTCTTCTTTTTGTGATGATCTGCGAGATTCTCGCAAATTATCACAAGATTGCCCCTGATTTTGTGATGTTTTGCGTGATAAGTCTTTTAAAATCGAATAATGAAAAAAATAAAGACAACATCTCTTATCCTGGCTGTGTCGTTATTTTTCACAGGATGCATGACTGACCCGGATACGACATACAGAGAGGAAGGATCCGAGGCGACCACGGTAATTATCGTCACTGAGGCGGATCCTTTTGATTCCCTCGGGGAAGATATAGAGGTAACGATACTTGATGACAGGATAGTCGAGGAAAGTTGTATTAACGGAGTCGACTATACTCTAACGGTCGATCTGAGCAAGTGGGACGGAAAGACGACCCGAGAGCAGCTTGCTGAGTGTTCGAGAGTCTTCTGGTATTGTTATCCGCGAATGTATGAAAGGTTCGGTGTTTATGCCGATTCACCTACGGATGTGATCCTCGCAGTCGAAAACGAAGGTTATGAGATTGCCGAGGCCTGGGATAACCACGTTCATATACATGATATGTGGCTTTCTGATAATCCTGGTGATTACGATTGCCTGACTCATGAATTTGCTCACGTTATCCAGAACGGCTGGGATGGCGACCGTTTGGAATATGATTCTTATATCGAGAGATTTGCTGATTACTGCCGGTATATCTATGCCTATGATCAGGGATACTATAATGATGAGATCTGGGATCTTCAGACCGTTGCCACTGAGTCTGACCGTGAAAGTTCCGTTCGTTTCCTGGTATGGATGGATTATGCGTATTCTATGGGGATCAAGGAAGAGGATCTGATGCTGCGATTTTTCAGGGTATGTCATGACGGTTCATACGAGGCTGATGACTGGGATCGTGCCTGGGAGGAGATATTCAAGGGCACGCGTGCGGAAGGCATGACTGTCGATCAGGTTTGGCAGGAATATATCGAGTCGGATTTTGCTTATCTGGATTCACATGCCGAAAGGGGGCAACTGTCCGATCTTCTCAGCTCCTACGGTATCAGAGACAAGATCCGCGGAGCAAATGAAGCAGATTATTTCGAGTAAATTCTCACTTTTACCGCAAAATTTACAAATATCCTTTATTACTTATGATAAAATATAACAAATTTTTCGGAAAGGAAAGTTGGTGCTAGAAAAATGAAAACACATTTGAAGAAGTTGGTCAGTGCTTTTGCAGCTGCTTCTCTGGCCTTTGGGGTTATTTCTGTTAATTCCTTAGCCGATGAAGTAAACACATCTGCTCCTGTCATAGAGTTGGGAGACAATAATTCTGCTGAATTAGATCTTACCAACGGAGATCATGAGGCATGGTATAAGATCACTCCGAACGAGTACGGTATTTATTCGTTCCTTGCTTCAGCAAACATGCAGGCGTCAAGTGTATCACTTGATCTTTTTGATGATAGTGGTAATCAGATAGATCAGAAAGAGGCAGATACAAATCAGGTCCACGGATATTACGGTCCGGCATATGTTGAGCATCTGCTCACAGCCGGAGAAACATATTATATCCATATTTATTTCGCTGATGAAAATACTGTATTTAGCGGAAATACTCTTAGAGTTAATGCTATGATATTCAGCAGAGCTTATCAGCTTAAAGATCATGAGGCTGTTACTCTTGGTGCCGGTGATATTACGGTTCCTGTTGAGATCTCTAATGGTAATGGTTCTGATATTACTTTATCGATTGTTCCTTCAGCCGAAATCGGTTTTGGCGAAGGACAGTTAGCTTTCCATAATTATTCTATTCAATGGATAGGGGGTGTTGATCCTAGTACAAAACAACCTCAATATCTTACAACAGAACGCTCCTGCCGTGTAAATAATTCAAGGAATGGTCAGTATACGTGTATGATCAGCGGTTATGGTGATGATTATGATGATGGTATGATTACCATTCCTTTTGATATTGTTTTTGAAAACAACCTTATGTTTACATGTGATCCTTTCCAGATCTACGGTATTCATGACGGTGCTTCCGTTGATATGACCTCCGGTGCTGTAGCAGATGATGCTGAAGGTTTTACATATTTCTGGAGAGGAAATTGCTTCAACGATATCACTCCTGAAGTAGAGTCTGTAACGGCAACAATAGATGGTTTTGATTTTTTCGAGCATGAAGTATGCGACAAATACAGCAACCATGCTTACAGAGGCGGCGCTGTGATCAATGTTGACAACGGCGATCAGGCAGCAATTGAGATAAATACCGATACAACTGTAAGTCTTGCTGATTCTTCCGCTTATAAGGTATTCACATATACTCCCGCTGAGACAGGCTCTTATACTTTCTCTTCTGCCGGAGTAGAAGGATTTATGCCTTTCTATGCTGTTTTTGATCCTGATCTTAACCTGGTAGCCGGTAGTAGTGTAACTTCTGAGTTTGGTACATATCTGCCTCAGTCTCTTCGTACTGATATGGCTGATTTCAGCACGGATCTTTCTCTTACGGCCGGTAAGACTTATTATCTTGTAGTTAAGGTCATCGAGGACGGTGGTGAGTTCACAGTTAAACTCAGCCATGAGTTCGCTCCTACTGATACGCCTACACCTACATCCGCTGAGACAACTCCTACAGCTGCTCCTACACCCGAGACAGGTGTTGCAGGATTCGTTGAGAGACTCTATACGATCGCTTTGGATCGTCCTTCCGATCCTGTAGGTAAGGCTGACTGGATCGCTGCTGTTACAGAGAGAGGACAGACAGGTGCCGATGTTGCAAGAGGATTCCTCTACAGCCCCGAGTTCCTTAACAAGGATGTCAGCAACGAGGATTTTGTAAGAACACTTTATCGTACATTCTTTGACAGAGAGCCTGATACAGAAGGTTACAATGCATGGGTTGCCGCTCTTAACAACGGTACTCCCAAGCAGGAGATCATCGAAGGCTTCATCAATTCCACAGAGTGGGCTAACCTTTGCCTGTGGTATGGGATCAAGAACGGCGGAACAGGTGTTCCGAACATCACTGTAGAGCCTAACGATATGACTATCGGATTCTGCAGAAGACTTTACACAACATGCCTTTGCAGAGATGCCGAGCAGGACGGCCTGATGGCTTGGGCCCGTCAGCTCGCCAATCAGAGAGATTCCGGTACGGGCGCTGCTCACGGTTTCTTCTTCAGTAATGAGTTCATCAATCAGAACGTAAGCAATGAAGAGTATGTAACACGTCTTTACAGAACATTCATGGACAGAGAGCCTGAGGCTGCCGGTTATGAAGCATGGGTTGCCCAGCTTAACAACGGCGTAAGCAGAGAGGAAGTCTTCAGAGGCTTCGCACAGTCTGTCGAGTTCGCCAGGATCTGTACAGCTTACGGTATCATCAGAGAGCTCTGATAATACACGCGGATCGAGTAATTGATCAGACAGCCCCGGAGAGATCCGGGGTTGTTTTTGTCAGCAAAGCCTCTCCATAAAAGTTGAACTAATCGCCAAAGAATCATCACAGGAAATAATTTTTTCTTGTTAATATCCCAAACAACTAATAAAATAATTACATACCCAGCAAAGTGAGGTTAATTTATGGCTTGTTTTCTTGTTCCTACGACCGAGGCGGTCGTTACATCGATCATCACGAAAGTGATAGAGTCTTCCGAAGAGAAGAAAGGCATCGTTAAGAGTGAGAGGACGGTAAGACGTTTTTCCGAGAAGATGAAGTGGCTTAACTATATGCTCTGGGGAGGTTCAGGACTTCTTGCTTTCGAGCATCTGTGGCACGGAGAGATCTCTCCGTTCTTTCCGTTTCTGACTGCTGCATCGAGTCCTGAGAGTACAGCTGAGATGCTTCATGAGATGGCGACATCGGGTGTCATGATGGCGGTTGCCGTTACGCTCGTGTGGGGAATTATGGTGCTCGTTACTAATAAGCTCGAGAAGATGTCGTTTGCACCTTCAGTGAAAGAAGTAAAGGGGGAAGCAAAATGACGTTACTGATTTCTGTAGTGGCGGCTATCGTAACCACTCTTGTCTGGTATACGAATGAGAAGGCACGCAAGCTTAATATCGGTAAGCTGGCTTTTGCTTTCTGGGGTGCATCTCTTATGTGGATGGTCGATGCCGTCGTGGAATATCTTGAGGACGGGGCCGATTATTTTGTCCCTTCAGGAGCCGATATGATCAATGACGCTTTCCTTGGTATATGTGTCGTAGTTCTCGCGCTTGCCGTTTGGGTCGTTTACTTCATCATCAAGGATCCCGATAAGGTCATTTACACCACGGTGAAGACTGATGCACAGGTCTGATCAGCCGAAAAAGCCTTACAAAAAAATATCCCGTCGGTCAGAAGACCGGCGGGATTTTTATATTGGAGCTTTTATTATTTAACCCATTACAGAGTTAAGTACGGCAAGACCGTCAGGTGTGACATAACCGTAGATAGTTACCGTTGTGCCGTTTTCCGTAACAGAGGAGGAGAATGTGTAACCGTTGTCATCCTCGTTAGTCTCGAAAGTCATGCCGTTCTGAGCAGCGGATTCTCCATTTACGAAGTTATCGTCGATATAAGCGCGAGCATTTTCGTATGAATCAAATACGAGAGCCTGGACGATCTTGAATCCGCCTGAAACGGAACCGGAGCTTGATGTCTCAGTGCCGGACTCCGAGTCAGAATCTACACTTACTTCTGCAGAAATGGACATTGAACCGCCCATTGCGGAGAATCCCTCAACAAAGCCCTCGAACTCGCCGTCGATGTTTTCCTCTTCTACGGGCATTATGAACATTTCCTCGTCAACGCACTGCTGTGCAACCTCGGCAAGAGCTTCATTCTCGAAATCATCAGCCGTGAGTGATTCGGGCATCTGGAAATCCACATCAACAGAACCGCTGTTATCGATAACGGTCGCACCGTCTTCATTTACGGTATTGTTATCTTCTTCCGATTCGGAAGACTCAGCAGTCTCTTCCGTGGTCTCTTCAGTAGTCTCTTCAGTCGTCTCCTCGTTAACTGTTGTTGTGTCTTCAGCCTCTGTAGATGCTGCCTCGTTGCTGCAGCCTGCAAAAGCCATTCCTACAGCGAGGGCAACAGCCGCCGCTGCGATTCTGATCTTAGATCTTTTCATATTCTGTTTTCTCCCTTATTCAAGTTGTGTGTCGTATGACACTGAATTAGATTATATCGCTCTTTTTTCCCTGCTCAATAGATTTTGGAGAATCTTAAATGCATCTGAACCATTACTTTATTATTTCTTTAACAGTTCATTTAACGAAAGATGTAATTTGAGTTTGTCTTTCATTTCCAATCGGGAAAAAGGTTGATAATATGAATTCATATGGCTCATCTGGTGGATTTTATCGGGGTAAACAATGTAATTTCTTACTCTTAGATCAGTCGGACATTTATGTATAATATTATGGAATAAATATAGGAAAATGGGTCAATGGTAAAGATAACAGACAATATCGTTTCTGAAGTAAAGAAAGTAATCTGCGGTAAAGATACTGCGATATTATATGCACTTAATTGTATGCTCTCAGGCGGTAATCTTCTTATAGAGGATGTTCCCGGGGTAGGAAAGACCACGCTGGCACTCGCATTGTCGAGGACAATGGGACTTGACTGCGGAAGGGTTCAGTTTACGCCTGATGTTCTGCCTTCGGATATTACCGGATTCTCGGTATATGATAAGCTTACAAACACCATGAAATATCAGCCCGGAGCGATCTTTCATAATCTGTTCCTTGCCGATGAGCTTAACAGGGCTTCTTCCCGTACACAGTCGGCGCTTCTTGAGGCGATGGAGGAGGGGCACGTTACCGTAGACGGTAACACATATCTTCTTCCCAAGCCTTTTACCGTTTTCGCTACACAGAATCCTGTGGGGACGGCCGGAACTTCGCTCCTTCCCGATTCTCAGGTCGACAGGTTCATGGTAAGGCTGTCGATAGGTTATCCTTCACCGAAGGATGAACGGGCCATGATCGATCAGCGTAAGACCGGTATCGATCCGCTCTCTACAGTTGTTCAGATATGCGACAGAAATATGCTCAGTCAGATGCAGCAGGAAGTTAATGCTGTATATATTCACGAAAAAGTCGTTAACTATATCGTCGAGCTTATTCATAAATCCAGGAGCCACAAGGACCTCGAGAGAGGTGCGAGCCCCCGTGCCACATTGGCTCTTACTGCTATGGCCAAGGGCGCCGCATATCTGGAGGGAAGGAACTATGTTACTCCTTCGGACGTGCATAAGATCTTTGTTCCTGTCATAGCGCACCGTCTGATACTGACTCCCGAAGCTGAGCTGGAAGGCAAGAATACTGCTGATATAGCTAAGCAGCTCCTTAAGAACATAGTCACACCCAAGATCTGATAAGGAAATGTTTAAGACCTGGTTCATCTATATACTGTCACTTATAGCGGCGGCCGTTTTCTTTCTGTTTTATAAGATGTGGGTGGCTTGGTTTTTGCTTATGCTCCTGCTGCTGATCCCCGTGATCTCTCTTATAGTATGTCTTATAGCGTCAACAGCCTCGGATTATGAAGGGAGTATGCCCGATAACATCAGATATCAGGATGAAGCGAAGCTAGATATCAAGATAAAAGGGATATCATCAATGATGTCTTTTGTCATGTTCAAAGTCGATGTTTATGACATGATGACCGGTGTCTCTAAAGAGATCGGAAGCTACAGATGTGATTCGGAAGTCCCGTCGATACCTATCGATACTTCACACTGCGGTTCCTTTGAATACCTTATACATGATATCAGGATCTATGATCTTCTCGGATTCTTCTGTTTTAAGAAGCTGCATGACAGTTCCCATAAGATCCTGGTCCTGCCGCGTCCGGTAATCCCTACGGTCAAGCCTGATCTTAACGGTTATAAAGCTAAGAATATCAAGCCTGCTCTCTTCCCGGGATCCGAGATCTATGATATCCGTGACTATGTTCCCGGAGACCCGATGAAGACTGTGCACTGGAAGATCTCCGCCAAGAAAGACAAGCTCCTGGTCAAAGATCCCATGGAGGAATGTCATGCTCATTCCCGCGAGAGCATAAGGCTGTCCGAAGACCGCGATTATCTTGACCGGATGCTCGGAGAGATACTTTTCACTTCGTCTTATTTTCTCGATCACGATACACCTCATAAGATAAGAGTCATACCGGGTAATAACAGGGAGATCGCTTTTGACATTGACAGCAAAAAAGATCTTGACCGTGCGATCCTCAGGATCCTTCATATGAATCTGCCGAAGGAGGAATGACATGGTAGACGATCATTCTTCAATGGCTTTTAGGATCACGGTGTCGGTATTACTGTCTGTCTTGATGAGCGTAGGCTTTATCTGGATGATGACATCGGCTCTCACGATAAGGATATCCATGATGTCCGTTTTCTTCTTCGCTGCCACAGTATCATTCGCGATGAGTCTCGGATATATGGTGGAAAACAGGATAGTGACCGTGGCGATGCTCCTCGGGATACCGTTACTTATATATCTTATCGTATCCCGTAATATTCAGTATACATATAACGGTATGGAGGCGATGCTCTACTATCTGAAGACATATTGTATCAGATATATCCCCGGGGATTACTTGCTGACTGTCAAAGGCGCTGATTATCTGCCTTTATTTCTGAATATCTATAACATGATACCGATCTCATTGACGACCTTTTGTGTCATGAAGAGAAAGCCTATGCATATCGCGGCAGTATTTTACGTTCCGTATTTCATGGCATCGGTCAGTAACATTACCATGCTCCCGGATCAGGTCGCTTCCGAGACCGCTATCGCTGCTTTTTTACTGGTTGTCCTTTATCAGGTTACAAGATCAAGAAATAAGACATGTCCCGAAAAGAATCTGCTTAAGCTTATGATCCCGGTGGGAGTTATCATGGTCGGCTTAGGCTTCGCTATTCCTGCGAAGGGGTATGATAAAGATATACTTGCCCACAGATTCCTTAATAAGACCAGAGATACTGTCATTAGTTCGAGATTCAGATCAAACAGGTATATCCAGCGCCTTATCGACCTTGCCGAGAACGGTAAACAGTATGGCGGACTGATGACATATGATAATTATATAAGCGATTCTGTGACCGATCTGTCCGAAGTCGGTTTCTTTGATCCGCCGAAGGTCCGTGTGGCCAGTATATTCTATACAACGGATAATGACTATCATTCCATCCGGATCCCTCCGAGATCGATAAGTTATGTTTATCTGAAAGTATTATCCAAGGATATCTATTCATATAATGTTTGGAATTCTTCGGATATCGGTATGCCGGTATTCAGAGGAGATGCCACGATACCCTCTTCTAATACCAGATTTAATTTCACCGTAGAATTGTACGGCAATTCCGATCTGACCGTCAGTCCATATTACTCTGATTTCTATTCGCCGAGTCCCGTTAATTCCGATCTGGCCACATCTTTTTCGGTGATCGAGCGGTATAACAGCAGACCATTTCGGGGAGATGTCTCGTATTATCAGACCTGTAATATACCTCTCAGGACCGGAGATATCTATACGAACGAATACCTTGAGGATTATGTATACGGCACTAATCTATCTGTCCCCGCGAGGACGCGTGACGGAATTATCGAGAGCGGGGTACTTCCTGACTGGTATATGAAGCTCTTAAACGGCGAGATCGAGATGTCTGATGCTGATAAGGTCAGACTTGTGACCGAATATGTAAGGGGGCTTCATCCGTATGATGCTGACACTCCGTATCCTCCGGATTATATGGATTTTATAGTCTGGTTCATGACAGAGAGCGATAGCGGTTTCTGTGTTCACTATGCTTCGACGGCTGTTATCCTTCTTCGTATGCTCGGAGTTCCCGCCCGTTATGTCGAAGGCTATCTGGTATCCGATGTGTTTGACAGTGTGTACACAAATGTCTATATGACCGACGCGCACGCCTGGTTCGAGTTCTTTCTGCCTGATTACGGCTGGATAATGGGCGATCCGACTCCCGGGAATGCTTTTGCTGCCAGTGCCTATGATATTGACTGCCTTGCACAGGTCTATCCCGAGCTTGCCAGAGAAGATAATTTCATGATCTCTGATGAAGACGGTGAGGTTGAAATCTCCGTAGTGTACGATACAAATGAACAGACGGAAGAAACATTTGAAGCAGTCGTAACCGGTTCAGAGTCAGAGTCCGTGACGGATGAGACGACAGAGCCGGGAACTTCTGAAACGACAGGAGATATCACGGAAGGATCTTCGGAGGCTGAAATGACAGAACCGTCAGATACCGGGGCCGGAGGCATGGAAAGTCCTTCCGGCGAGAATGAACCGCCCCAAACGGTGTTTACGGATATCTTTAAGATCACCGGACTCGTGTTGGCAGGTATCCTTATCCTTTTGCTGCTGGTCCGTTTTGGATTTGTATTATGGTGGGAAAGACAGTTTATGACAGGCTCTGTTAATGACAGGACTATAGCTTATTACAGGTATTACCGATGGAAGACCTCTAAGCTTAAAGGAACGCTTCCCAAGAGAGCAACTTCTATAGCTGAGAAAGCAACTTTTGGCAACGAATCGGTTACAAAAGAGGAGCTTGCCGAGCTTATCGATATCTGCAGAAGATCCGTGAAAGAGACTGTCAGCCCCAAACCCTGGTATATAAGGATACTTTCGAGGCTGATCTGACAACGTTTGATCAGAGATCCCAGTTATCTTCCTGCTTCATCTGTTCGTAGGTGACTCCGTATTTAAGAGCGATATTCCTGGCATAAGAGCTGACGTCGGGCTCGCTTTCCTTTACCTTGAACGTATTGACGTTGTCCTTTATCTCCATTATCAGGCTGACTATGCGGTCAGATCCGCCCCAGTCCTTAGTGGCCGACAGATCACGGGCGAGTTCGTGGATGTGGGTGTTGAAGATAACCGATACGGATTTGTCTTTCAGGATATGAAGCAGATCCTGCGACAGGTAAAGAGCATCGGTCGATGAAGTCGTCGAATATGTCTCGTTGAAAAGGACCAGAGTATAAGCATCGGAATCCTTTACGATCGATCTGATACGGACGGCTTCTTCACCCAGACGTCCGTAATTGATCGTGAGATTTTCGTCGATAGGGAAGTGGGTAAGGATGTTTTTAAATGGTAGACCTCTGAATTCCGAGGCGGTAACGAATAATCCCATTGAAGCCATCAGCGATACCAGACCGAGCCCCTGCTCGAGGATGGTCTTTCCTCCTCGGTTGGGACCGGTTAAGATAAATATCTTTTCCTCGGGCGTGAAATGGAAATCGTTCGTGACAATATCGGTTTCCCCGAGAAGAGCCAGACGGATATTGTAGAAATCCTTAACACGGAAAGAAAGTTCGTCAGTATCTTCGATCGAAGGGATACAGAAAACGTAACCTTTGTTTTTGAGCTTTTCGGTGAACCTGGCGCATGCGAGATAGAATGTCAGCCCTTCGTACATATCAGTGATCAGGCGTCCGTCCATCCTTGAATACTTGGCCATGACGCTCTTGATATTTCCGAAATGTCGCTTCAGGTGCTTCTCTATCTTCGGGCACATGCTCGCGAGGAGCGGATCGTTGATCTTAAGATTCATCAGAGAATTCATATCAGTCCTCTGTGCCATCTGACCGGCGTTTGTCAGTATTCCGATCTTTGCCGCCAGTTCCGCGAAAGTGTATTTGGAGCGGGTATGATACGGTATGAATTCAATCGCCGCTACCTCTTCGATCGTAAGGTCGGGAGTGAAGTTTACGCCGATAATGGCACCCTTAACATTAGACAGATCTTCGAGCATCAAGGCGATATCCTTTTTGGTATTCTCGAATTCATCAGTTCCGGTTATTTTATTGAGTTCTTCTCTGAGACTTATAAGCCCCTTGGAAGAGAGGTCGTGTTTACTTAATTCTTCCGAGAGTTCGGATACCGTATCGACATAGGTTGAGAGGGATCGGAGATCGTTTAGAAGGGTATAGAGCGCATTATCCTTATCGCTGACGGCTCTTTTGGCACCGGCATATTCCTTCATGATCTTTATCTTCGTAAGCGATGAATACAGGGCATCGCAAAGCTCCTTATTATTCATAAGGTCTTTGAATACACCCTGGCGGAAACGGATATCCTCGGGATCGAGAGGGATCTGACTGAAGATCTCGTTAAGAACGGTCTTCTCGTCCTGATTAGTTCCTATGCTCCTGATGAGTTCGGAAACGGCCAGATCCTTTAAAGTTTCTTCGGGCAGTTTTTTTACCTTACTTTCGGATCCTTCTTTAAAAAGTATATCCATCTTGCTCCTCCGTGCCGGGTTAATGAAATAATTATACCGTTATTCTGTCATCGGTTGAAATATTCATTGATCACATCAAGGTCATCACATCGTGTCAGGATCAGGAAACGGTATGACGGATCGATATAGATATACAAGACATCATAAGTTGAAATGCCTTCCATATGAAGGTCAGCATCATAAATGATGTCGACAGTTCCGTCCGTGTTACTCAAAGAACCGTTTACGTCGTTTCTGATCTTCCACTCATCGTAACAGTCGAATCTGACTATCTCAAGATCATATCCGTCGAAAGTCCCTCTGATGCTAATGTCGTCAGAAGAATCGACAGTGTCGAGGTTTCTTTCGGCATATTCTTCGAGTGAAACGCGGTCAGAGGCCTGTGCAACTGTATCATCAAATATCCTGTGAGATACCAGATCGTAGTAGTCGTATCTGTAGCTTTGGACATGATAATCCACATCGAACCCGTGAAGATACAGATCCAGATAGGTTAAACCTGTATCCTCCAGATACTTCTCGACGGTTACGCCTTCGGGAAACATATCATCACTCATACCGAACTCGTTTCTCAAAAGATCGGCGTCGATCGTTACGATGTCGGTACAGTAGGTGAGCTTATTTCTGTCAGATATATCGTTGAAATCCGAAACGATCTCGTTCCAATTGTCAGGAAAGATCGCGTAGCCGTATTTTTCCACAGATACAAAGTTCGTATTCTCATCGTAGTATTCGAGTCTGATCCTGTAAGCAAACTGATCATCTTCGTTACCTGTCAGATCAGGCAACATCTTGATCTCCTCGATAAGCTTCATCGCCGTCTCTCCGGTCATAAGATCGTATCGTGAATACTTGGGCTCGGCTCTCCCGTAGTCGTTTACGAGACTGATACAATTAGTGTTTTCCCGGTTACCCGTTGCAACCCAAAAACTGACAAAGGATATTCCTTTTTTAGGTTTTTCCTTGAAGTTATTACAGCCGGCAACACCAAAGATGATCGATGACAACAGAACAAGTATTATTGCTGTTTTCCAAAAACGAAGATTTGTGTTCATGATCCGTCCCTTAAAGCCTGTTATTCTTGCTGAGCCAAACACATTTACGGCTGTCTTTATTTTATCAAAAGAGTACCCCTGTAGATTTCATTAATTTACAGGGGTAACTTCATGAAATATAAAAGCACCGACATTTAAGTCGATGCTTTTTTGCTTAATGGCGGAGGCGGTGGGATTCGAACCCACGTGCCTGTTACAGCAAACGGTTTTCAAGACCGCCTCGTTATGACCGCTTCGATACACCTCCGCATTTGCACGTGACATTTTACTGTATTTTGGGGCGGATTTCAACCCGATAGGGTATAATTGTCTAAAACGCTCGAAAAGGGGATATCTATATATGAGTTCACTGTATCTTGACTGTAATAGCGGTATCAGCGGTGATATGTTTGTTGCTTCCCTTATCGGCCTGGGAGCCGATACATCCAGGCTTTTGAAGGCGATCGACAGTCTGAAGGGGCATCACGTCGAAGGCTTCGAAGCGGTAATCGGTACAAGAGTCCGCTCCGGTATAGTCTGTACAGATTTTGATGTTATCCTAGATAAGGAACATGACGGTCATGATCACGATATGGAATATCTTCACGGTCATGATCACGAGCATTCGCATGAGCATACACATGAACATGGCGGACATACTCATTCACATGACCACCGCGGCCTTCACGATATCATTCATATAATCGATCATGCCGATATGAGTTCTTCCGCCAAAGATACAGCAAAAAAGATCTTCGACATTATTGCCGAAGCGGAGTCGAAGGCACACGGCATCAGTATGGATGAGGTCCATTTCCACGAAGTCGGCGCTGTTGATTCCATTGTTGATATCATCTCAGCGGCAGTTCTGATAGATGATCTCGATCCCGATGAGGTCATCATTACGGATCTGTCAGAGGGAAGAGGAACTGTAAGGTGTGCTCACGGTCTTTTATCGATCCCTGTACCGGCAGTAGCCAATATCGTCGCGGATAACGGGATCGCTCTTAGGAACACAAATATCGAAGGTGAACTCGTTACACCCACCGGTGCCGCCATCGCAGCCGTGATAAGGACGACGGATAAGCTTCCCACAAAATACAAGATCATCAAGACCGGTCTCGGCGCCGGAAAACGCGACTATGAAGCGCCGGGATTCCTTCGTGCCATGCTGATCGAACCCGACGAAAGCGAACAGGATAAGATCTTAAGGCTCGAGACGGATATAGATGACTGCAGCAGCGAAGACCTGGGGTTCGTAGCGGAGAGGCTTTTCGAGGCAGGTGCCAGAGAGGTCCATTTTTCTCCGATATACATGAAGAAGAGCAGACCCGGAAGCGAACTCGTCGTGATCTGCGACATCAGCGACAAGGAAAAACTCGAAAAAATCATTTTCGGAAATACGACGACGATCGGTATCCGCGAGATCATCTGTGAGCGCACGATACTTAAAAGATTCTCCGAGGTCGTAGAGTTCTCCCTTGGAAAGGTCGACGTGAAGACCGTAATACTGCCGGACGGCCGCGTTGTGAAGCATCCCGAATATGAGAGCCTTAGAAGTATCGCGCTTTCCAACGACCTGCCGATACAGGAGGTTCGGAATATCCTTGCAAAAGAGACACAGATTATATAATATTAGGTGTAATGCAATTTTGGAGGTAAAGACCCATGTATGATCACATCAAGGCGGAAGATCCCGAGATCTATTCTGCTATTTGCCAGGAACTTACAAGACAGAGAGACAAGATCGAGCTCATCGCATCCGAGAACATCGTAACTGAAGCCGTTCTCGAGGCTGCTGGCTCCGTTCTTACTAACAAATATGCTGAAGGTTATCCGGGAAAGAGATATTACGGCGGATGCGAGTATGTTGATATCGTTGAGCAGCTCGCTATCGACAGACTTAAGCAGCTTTTCGGCGCCAAGTATGCCAACGTTCAGCCTCACTCCGGCGCACAGGCCAACACGGCTGTTTATTTCGCTATCCTTGAGCCCGGCGACACGATCCTCGGTATGGATCTTTCCCACGGCGGCCACCTTACTCACGGCATGAAGCTCAATGTTTCCGGCCGTACATACCACTCCGAGTTCTATCAGGTAGACAAGGAGACAGGCCGTATCGATTACGATGCAGTAAGGGCAAAGGCTCTCGAATGCAAGCCCAAGGTCATCGTTGCAGGTGCTTCCGCTTATCCCAGGATCATTGATTTCGCGAAGTTCCGTGAGATCGCTGATGAGGTCGGTGCTTACCTCTTCGTAGATATGGCTCACATCGCAGGCCTCGTAGCTGCAGGACTTCATCCCAATCCCGTTCCCGTGGCTCACATCACGACAACAACGACACACAAGACTTTGAGAGGTCCCCGCGGCGGCGTTATCATGACCAACGACGAGGAGCTCGCCAAGAAGATCAACTCTTCCGTATTCCCCGGACAGCAGGGCGGCCCTCTTATGCACATCATCGCTGCTAAGGCCGTTGCTTTCAAGGAAGCTCTTTCTCCTGAGTTCAGAGAGTACGCTAACGGTATCGTCAAGAACGCCAAGGCTATGTCCGAGGCTCTCCTTGCAAGGAACGTTAACCTCGTATCCGGCGGTACGGACAATCACCTTATGCTCATCGACCTTCGCGGCACGGGCATCACGGGTAAGGAACTTCAGCTCCGTCTCGACGACTGTAACATCACAGCCAACAAGAACACGATCCCGTGGGATCCCGAGAAGCCTTTCATCACTTCCGGCGTCCGCGTAGGTACCGCTGCAGTTACGGCAAGAGGCATGAAGGAAGAAGATATGGTCGAGATCGCTGATCTTATCAGCCTCTGCATCTTCGACTACGAGAACAAGAAGGATGAGGTAAAGGCAAGAGTTGCTGCTCTTACAGAGAAGTACCCTATCTATCCTGATCTTAAGTAAGGTTTAAAGACCGAAGAATATATGAACGATAGTAATGAGCCTTTGGCATACCGCATGGCGCCCAGGAATCTGGACGAGTACGTAGGTCAGGAGCATATTATCGGCAAAGGGAAAATGTTAAGAAGGATGATCGAGGCGGACCGTCTGTCCTCGATCATCCTTTTCGGTCCTCCCGGAACCGGTAAGACTGCGCTGGCCCGCCTTATCGCGAACTCGACGTCGTCGAAGTTCGCCAAGCTCAATGCGGTTACGGCAGGTGTATCCGATATCAAAAATGTCGTTTCCGATGCTCTTAATCCGATCATTTCAGAAGGAAAGAAGACGGTACTCTTTATAGACGAGATCCACCGTTTCAATAAGCTCCAGCAGGATGCTTTGCTGCCTTATGTCGAAGACGGGACTCTGATCCTGATCGGAGCCACTACCGAGAATCCCTTTTTCGAGGTCAACAAGGCTCTGGTCTCGAGATCGACGGTACTTCAGCTTCAGCTTCTTACCGACGAAAATATAAAGACCATTCTCGAGAATGCTTTGACCGACAAGGAAAGAGGATACGGTAACGTCAATATCTGTATCGACGATGCCACTTTGAAACATATGGCATATCTGTCCGCGGGAGATGCGCGCAATGCTCTTAAGGCTCTGGAACTGGCTGTGATGACAACGCCGCCTGACGGAGACGGTACGATCGTTATAGACGATGACGTGCTCTCCGATTGTATGCAGAAGCGGCAGGTTCTCTTCGATAAGGACGGGGAGAGCCATTATGATAATATCTCCGCCATGATCAAGTCAATGAGAGGTTCAGATCCCGATGCCGCTCTTCTGTATCTGGCCAGAGCTCTCGCAGCAGGCGAAGATATCGAATTTCTGGCACGCCGTATCCTGATCTGCGCAAGTGAGGATGTCGGTCTTGCCAATCCCAATGCGATCCTGGTCGCCGATGCTGCCTACCGTGCCTGCGCTGCTGTCGGTATGCCCGAAGCACGGATCCCTCTGGCAGAAGCCTGTGTCATGGTCGCAGCGTCACCCAAGAGTAACAGCGCTTATCTTGCAATAGACAAGGCTCTTTCTGATGCCCGTAACGAGGATACCGGCGTGGTGCCCATGCATCTTAGAAACGCTCCGGCGTCCGGAATGAAGGATCTCGGCTACTCGGTGGGCTACAAGTACCCGCACGACTTCCCGGGGCACATAACATCGCAGCAGTACATGCCCGACAAGATGGTCGGGACTTCTTATTACGAGCCGACGGACATCGGCTACGAGAAGAAGATCGACGAGTATCTTAAGTACGTTAAGAAGATGACAGAAGAAAAGGAGTGAGAGGTCTCACTCCTTTTTGCTTGAACAGTATTTGGTGAAGTAGTCGAGTTCCTTTTGGGGATCGTCGAGAAGGCTCATTCCGCAGGCATTGGTAAAATCATACTTGAAGAGAAGTTGTTTGTTCTCGACCTGCATAGGCTTGGTACAGTAATCTTTTGCATCAAAATCGTCCTGCTTCACCTTGTTCCTTTTGGAGAATAGAAGGAGAGAGAGGTAATCGCTGAGCGCGAAGGACAGGATCAGGCCTATTATGATCCCGCCGGCGATGCATATGATCAAGATGGTATCAATGTGCATTTTTGTTTCTCCTTTCTCTTTCCGTCAGATTAAAGAGTTTGGTCGAACTTGAGTAGCAGACCATGTCGTTGATCCTCTGTCGCATATTGTTGGCGGCGTTTTGGATGAATCCCGCCAGGATTCCTGTGCCGACCGCCACGAGGATGATCGGATATACCAGAGACAATCCGATAAAAGTCGCGCCGTATCCCAGCAATGCGATCAACGGTAACAGTATGACGAAGATCACAGTCCTTAGTGCGTTCAGGCTCTTTTTCTCGAACGGGACTCCGCCGGCGACTTTGCCTGTCTGTCCGTTTACCATCAGCGTCAGCGGTTTTCCGTCGAAGCGCGTTGTCAGGAACCATACCGGAAACAGGCAGTACTTGGGAGTGCCGTGGAACTTGAACCTGTAGTCACTGTCTACTATATCGGCTTTGGCGTGAACGCCGGTCTTTCTTGCTTCCCTTACTGTAAGTTCCCGGGCAACCTGCTTTGTCCTCTTGTATAGTTTCTCCGGATCATCATCCGCGATGTCCGAGTAAAATCCCTGAAGATACCCCGGATCGAAATCCTTCAGCCCGCTTACGTCGAAAGGGTTGAGGTCCATGGCCAGATAGTCGTTGAGCTGTTCTGATGCTTCGAGCATAAACCGGTCGAACCTGGCGTTTACTGCGCGGTTAAATTCCACCGATCTGCTATTGCCTTCGCTGTCCTTTGTCTCATAAACGAAAAAGTAACTGCAGTGATAATCAAAGTCCAGCATATAGTAGGGGATATAGATCCCTCTTACGCATTCGAACGTTATGTTCTTAAGGCCTTTTTTCGCGAAAGCATAGCTTTTAAGATGTTTCCTGACATTCTCGACGGCTTCTTCCTTGCTGAGCTTGAACGGTAAGATCTTGTCAGGCCGCTTGCTCTTGACGATCCTACTGAAGACCAGATGCGTGTTGCCGCAGTGTTGGCAGAACATCGTGATATCAGTATCGTTACATAGCAGCTCGGCGCCGCATGTCGAACAGGTATACATGTCCTGCTCGTAAAGATCAGTGTCGGATGATTCGCTATACTCAGCCGTCCCGCCGCAGCTCCTGCATAAAAGTTTCTGAAGCTTCGGATCGAAAACGAGCGAAGATCCGCAATTGTTACAGATTACTGCCATTAGTCTACCCCCGTTGATTTGATAATAATTTTATCAAAACGGTATCATCCTTGTAAATTCTTATCAGCAGGACGATCAGAGGTCAGGGAAGACTATGTCGTTAACGTTAGCGATGATAGCTGAAGTTATAAGCGTACTGAGCTTACTCATGTCAAATGCGTGAGCGTCAAAGATCTGGAGAAAGATAACATCTTTGAATTCGATCAGTCCGGAGGTAAGGTATTGTTTCTTTCGAGTCTCTGATTTTACGAAATACGAATCCTTATCCATGGCTCCGTCGACTTCCAGGCTTATGGGCTTCTCTATCTCTTTGACGTAGAAGGTTATGTCAGGATAAAGACAGGTGAATTCATCCGGCCTCAGTTCTATCTCCGATTTAAATTCGTAACCGAGCGCGTCCAGGGCCTGACAGGCAAGTATCTCGTTCTTTGATCTGAAATACTGACCTTTGTATTCGAATTCCTTAAGTACCTCTCTGGGGTTTTGGTTGCATGAGCTGTTAAAGAACAGATCTTTTGTAAGATAACTCTCTGATCTTCGTTTAAGAGGATAATCCAATATCCTGGGCGGGAGTTTATAGATCTCATTCCATTTAGCCAGTTCTTCTTTGAGCTGAA
>JAFZWN010000064.1 GCA_017617295.1 Clostridiales bacterium
ACGCTGGGAGTCCGTGAAGTAAGCGGGAACAGTGATTACCGCCTGTGTTACGGGCTGGCCGAGATAAGCCTCCGCGTCGCTCTTGAGCTTAGAAAGGATCATGGCGGAGATCTCCTGGGGAGTATAGTTCTTATCGTCGATCGTTACCTTGTAGGAAGATCCCATCTCTCTCTTGATGGACTGGATCGTACGGTCAGGGTTCGTTACCGCCTGACGCTTTGCAACGTGACCGATAAGTCTCTCGCCGTCTTTTGCAAAACCGACTACCGAGGGAGTCGTTCTGTTACCTTCGGGATTGGGGATGACTACTGTCTCCGTTCCTTCCATTACCGCTACGCATGAATTGGTAGTACCTAAGTCAATACCTATAACCTTTGCCATTTTATTTACCTCCTGATAGTTACGTTCTTATCTTATTTCTTGCTCTCGAGGATCTTGTCTACGATACCGTATTCGAGTGCTTCCTGTGCTGTCATCCAGTGATCTCTGTCAGTGTCCTTGTCAAGATCTTCAAGCTTCTTGCCGCAGGCGTCAGCCAGGATCTGGTTCAGTCTCTTTCTCGTGTCCTTAATGTGCTCAGCAGCGATAAGGATCTCCGTTGCCTGGCCCTGTGCGCCGCCAAGAGGCTGGTGTATCATGACCTCGGCGTTGGGAAGGATGCATCTCTTTCCCTTTGTTCCTGCAGCGAGGAGTACGGAACCCATCGATGCGGCCATACCAATGCAGATCGTCTGTACGTCGGGCTTGATGAGCTTCATCGTGTCGTAGATCATAAGTCCGTCCGTTACGGATCCTCCGGGGCTGTTGATGTAGAACTGAATGTCCTTGTCGGGGTCCTCTGCCTCGAGGAACAGAAGCTGTGCCGTGATGAGGCTCGCGGTCACGTGGTTTACTTCCTCCGAGAGGATAACGATACGCTCCTTGAGAAGTCTCGAAAAGATATCGTATGCTCTCTCGCCTCTGTTAGAGGACTCTATTACTGTAGGTACCAGACTAGATGTGATAATATCCATTTTTTATTTCTCCTCTTTTATATATTTCGAATACTTAATTTGCTACCTGGACGACTGCGTGTCTTACCACACGGTCCTTGTATATGTATCCCTTCTGGAATACGGCTGCCACTTCCTGCTCTCCGAGCTCTTCGTCGTCGATATGCATGACCGCTTCGTGAAGATTGGGATCGAAAGGCGTTCCCCTTCCGCACTCGATCTCTTTGACTCCGAGCTTTGTCAGGACGTCGCCTGCCTGCTTCCCTATCATCTCGATGCCCTGTACGACCTTCTCGACACTTGCCTCATCGGCATTTTTGCTCTGCTCCAGAGCCCTGTCGATATTGTCGAGCACCGCGAGCCAGTCCTTCGTGACTGTCGCTATCGCGCTGGCATAGAGATCTTCCTTTTCCTTGGCGCTTCTCTTTCTGAAATTCTCATACTCGGCGAAAAGTGCCATGTACCGTTTCTCGAGCTCGGCTGTCTTGTCCTCCTCGCCCGCTTCGTCGTAATCGTCGTCATCGTCCTCTTCGTCATCTTCCATGACTTCGAGGACTTCCTCGTCGATCTCTTCCTGCTTTATATCCTCTGAACCCTCTTCATCGGGCTGGAATACGAGCTCTTCATTTTCGTCTGCCATTATTATGTGTTTCCTCCTTACTCGGTTAGCTTCCTGATCTCATCGTTTACGACCTTCCGGACGAAATTGATCTGGGATATGACCTTCGAATATTCCATTCTCTTGGGTCCTATCACTCCGATGTTTCCGGACAATGTGTCTCCCACATTGTATGTCGTCGTAACGAAGCTGCAGTCAGAGAGACCTTCAAGCGCGATCTCCTGTCCTATCCTTACCATGTATGTGTCTTTGGATCCGCTCTGAGCCTTCGAGCTCTCCATCTCGTTGACATATCCTGCCACCAGACCGTCCTTCGAAAGGGTTCCGAGAAGATCTCTTGCTCTGCTGAGCTCATGGAAATCGGGAAGCGAGAGCATCCTGTGCTCGCCCTCGAGATACATGTCGAGCCTCTCGGCCTGCTTGATTGCCGTATAAGCTTCAAAGATCACCTGATTCAGGAGCGACTCGGGGATCTTCGAACCCTTGAGCGAAGATGCTACCGTGACAAGCGTTATCTCGTCGAGGGGCATTCCGCTCAGGGCATGCTCCACAGCCGTCGATATATCGAACATCTGGGCATCCGTTATGAAGTTCGGGATCCTTACCAGTCTGTCCTTTACGACGCCTGCCGACAGTACAACGACCACGAGGGCTTTACCGGGTTCGATCATGAGGATCTTCAGCTGTGACAGATAACTGTCCTTGAACCTGGGCGTCATCGCGAGCGATATGTAGCCGGTCTTCTCAGACAATGCATTGGTCGCATTCCTCAGAAGGTCCGTGACTTCGTTCACGCTGTCGGTGACGCGGTCCGTTATCTCCTCCCTTTCTTCCTCGGTAAGAGTGTCCACCTTAAGAAGAGAATTGACATACTCTCTGTAACCTTTATCCGAGGGGATCCTTCCTGCGGATGTGTGAGGCTTCTCGATGTAGCCCATCCTCTCCAGTTCGGCCATCTCGTTTCTCAAAGTGGCGGAGCTTACGGTAAAGTCGTGACGCTCGATAAGAGCCTTGGAACCCACGGGCTCGTATGTCGTAACATAGTCGTCGACTATTGCCTGAAGTACCTGCTTCTTACGGTCGTCAAGTGCCATATCCGTCTGCTCCTTTTCCAAAATTAGCACTCAACACTTTCGAGTGCCAAATACAATATAGTATTAAAGTCAAAAAAGGTCAAGAGAAAAACGTCAATAATTCACATTTGCCGCAAGTAAATTATTTTGACTATCAAAACAACGTGATATCATCCTGTCAGGTACACTTTCGGGGGGAGGCTTCTGAATATGAATATCGGATTTAAGAGACTGTTCCTTGCACTCGGATGTCTCCTTGCTGCGGCAGGCATCATTATCGGTTCGGCCGCATTGATCTTCCGCATAAACGAAAAGGCCGTAAAAGGAGAAGTGGTCCATATATTCACTATGTATAACGGCCAGGACCCGAAGATGGTCACGATCGAATTTCAGGCGAACGGAAGGACATACCGCCGTACGATCGAGGATACCCCCTCCGCCCCCATGGCCGTCGGAGACAGTACAGAAGTTACTTATAATGCCCTCGATCCAGATCGGATATACGCCCCGGGCTACCATACAGGTATTATATGTTTTGCAGCTCTGCCCCTGCTCATAGCAGGCGGCATCATAATAGTCCTGACGAGAAAGAGTGCGAAAGGCTTCTTCACCGAATTCGTCTCAGCTCACAAGCGCGCCGCTTCCGCCACAGTGGTCTTAACGGTCATCCTTGGCGCTTACGCCTTATGGGAAGAAGTTATCTATGAGCCTCAAGGCGAGATCCTTGCCGCACTTCCCGAATTCCTTCTGCTTATCGCGCTCCTGGTCACGATACCTGCGGCGGTCATCACCATGTGGATCGCCTGCGTCATCGGCGATATATCAAAACAGAAGGATAATACCTCTCATTGATCTTTTACCCGCCTTCTTCCCGAAAAGATATTGACAACCTTATCCTGCGGGATCGTCTCCGCCCGGATCTCACAGATATGTGAAGTCTTAAGACAGGCTATTAACCCGATTATTGCTCTGAACCTTTAGCTTACATTACCGAGTACAGCACATCCGGGCATTTTTACTGCAAAACACCTCTGCAATGTGGGTTGTTTTCAGAAAAACAAAAACATCCCCAAAATGCCGTTAGAGCATTTTGGGGAATATGTTCATCATCTTAGGATACGAAACGGTCAGAGATCACGGAGTCCATGAATAATGATATGAGAATCCTTCTCCGCCGGTCGCTATGATTATGATAATGGATATAATGCCGATGACAACGAATATGCTCGAGATAATGATACCCGCTATAGCAAGTCCCTTGCCGGCCTGACCGTTTTTGGAGGCGCTCACAAGTCCGATGATAGACAGTATAAGACTGATCGGACTTACGATTCCGCAAAGAATAAGATTCACCAGAGATACGATGAATCCAGCCAGGCACATACCGTTCGTGGCCGCCTTGGGCTTAAAGCCGTTATCGATCATCGGGCTGTAGGGATCGTTATTATACTGCGAATAGTCATTTGCTCCGAAAGACTGATCGCGGCGCGAATAACTCTGATCCTCACTCTTGTAATCCATGGAGCCGTAAGTATCGGCGACCGGTTCGGGTCTTACCTCCGGCTCCGCATTTCCGATAGGAGCACCGCAGTGCTCGCAAAATCTGGTACCTTCCTCATAGGAAGCTCCGCACTTTAAACAGAAAGCCATTTATCTATCCTCCCATGTCACTTTTTTCTGCAATTGAAGTCTATCACAAAGGAAAGAGAAATCAAAGAAAAATCGGGGCAATTATCGTCTAAAGATGTTATTTTGCACCATCACAACACCGTCACCAGTTCGTCAAAGCTTCTCGATGCCGAATGCTTGTCGGAAGGAGTGCAGTCAGGGGCAGGATATCCAACGGGGAGGATACAGTCGAGCTCATAATCCCTCATCTGCGGAAAATAAGCCCTGACCACTTCAGGATCAAACGAACCTATCCATGTGGTCCCCAGTCCCAGATCAGCGATCTGGAGCATCATGTGAGTGGAAACGATCGCAGCATCGATATCAGAGAAATCCTTGCTGTCATATCTTCTCTTCCAGGAACGGCGCCTGTCTGACCCGATCACAAAGAGCACCTTTGCATCCTTTACGAAAGGGAACTTATTGCTCTCGCATATTTTGGCGATATCTTTGGCTTCCGTCATCACCCAGATATGGAAAGGCTGGAAGTTGACTGCCGTGGGGGCGGCAAGCGCCGACCGCAGTATGATGTCGATCTGATCCGAAGTTACTTCGCGCGACGTGTCGAAGCTCCTTACCGAGTATCTTTCGTTGATAAGATCCTTAAAGTCCATATGCGTTCCTCCTTTTAAAAGGGTATAAAAACACCCGCCGCGGGATATACCTTTGGCGGGTGACTGTTACGTTTCTATCAGACTATCTCTGCGTGGAAATCCTGCAGTGCCTTAACTTCGTGGCCCTTGCCGGCCTTGACGGACTTGATGCCCTCGGCAGATGCCTTGGCTGCAGCCATCGTAGTCATGTAGGGGATCCTGTGCTTGATAGCTTCCTTACGGATATAGCTGTCGTTATGAACGGAAGTCTTTCCGGCAGGCGTATTGACGATTATCGAGATCTCGTTGTTGGCGATAAGATCAGTGATGTTGGGACGGCCCTCGTAGAGCTTCTTGACCTTGGTGGCCTCGATGCCGTCGGCAACGATCATGTCGTATGTGCCGCCCGTGGCGAGGATCTTGAAGCCGGCCTCGTTGAATGCTCTTGCGACTTCGATAAGATCGCACTTGTCGCGGTCGCATACGGAAAGGAGAACGGAACCCTCGAGAGGCAGTCTCGTCTGGGTTGCTTCCTGAGCCTTATAGTAAGCCTCGCCGAAGTTCGGGGAGATACCGAGGACCTCACCCGTGGATCTCATCTCGGGTCCGAGGACAGGGTCTACCTCCTGGAACATATTGAAGGGGAAGACTGCTTCCTTGACACCGTAGTGAGGAATCTTCCTGTCGTGGAGAGAAGGAACGGGAGAAGGCTTGCCGGTGATACTTGAAGTCATGATCTCGGTCGCGAGCCTTACCATATTGATGGCGCAGACCTTGGATACCAGCGGTACCGTACGGCTTGCCCTGGGGTTAGCCTCGAGAACGTATACGACATCATCCTCGATGGCATACTGCATGTTCATGAGACCACTGACGTTCATCTCGATGGCGATCTTTCTTGTGTAATCCTTGATCGTCTCCACCTGCTTGGGTGTGAGGTTCATCGAAGGAAGGATACAGGCGGAGTCACCGGAGTGAACACCTGCGAGCTCGATATGCTCCATGACAGCGGGAACGAAGCAATGTGTGCCGTCGGAGATGGCATCAGCCTCGCACTCTGTGGCGTGGTGCAGGAATCTGTCGATAAGGATGGGTCTGTCAGGTGTTACGCCGACAGCCGCATTCATATATACGCGGAGCATCTCGTCATCGTGAACGACTTCCATTCCGCGTCCGCCGAGAACGTAGGAAGGTCTTACCATTACGGGGTAGCCGATCTTGTTGGCGATCTCAAGAGCCTCGTCAACTGTAACGGCCATGCCCGCCTGGGGCATCGGGATGCCGAGTCTATCCATCATGGCACGGAAGTGGTCACGGTCCTCGGCAAGGTCTATAGTCTCGGGTGATGTACCGAGGATATTGATGCCGTTCTTCTTAAGGTCAGCCGCGAGGTTCAGAGGAGTCTGGCCGCCGAACTGGGCGATGACGCCGACGGGCTTCTCCTTCTCGTGGATAGCGAGAACATCCTCGAGAGTCAGAGGCTCGAAATAGAGCTTATCGGATGTATCGTAGTCCGTGGATACCGTCTCGGGGTTACAGTTAACGATGATGGATTCGAAGCCCATCTCCTTAAGAGCGAGAGCGGCATGAACGCAGCAGTAGTCGAACTCGATACCCTGACCGATCCTGTTGGGACCGCCGCCTAAGATCATAATCTTGGGCTTATCAGTATTAACGGGGCTCTTGTCCTCGGACAGATGGTATGTGGAATAGTAGTAAGCAGCATCCTGTGTTCCGCTTACGTGTACGCCTTCCCAGGCCTCCTTGATTCCGTACTCATATCTCTTGGCTCTTACCTGATCCTCAGAGACTTCGAGTATCTTTGAAAGATATCTGTCTGAGAAACCGTCGAGCTTGGCCTGAAGGAGGATGTCCTTGCCGGGTACTTCACCCTTGTTCTTCATGAGGGCTTCTTCCTCTTCAACGAGTTCCTTCATCTGCTCGATGAACCAGTGCTTGATCTTGGTGATCTCATAGAGCTCCTCTACTGTCGCACCCTTACGGAGAGCCTCATACATGATGAACTGTCTCTCGGATGTAGGGTATGTGAGCTTCATGAGGAGGTCTTCCTTGGTGAGCTTATTGAAATCCTTTGCGAAGCCCAAGCCGTATCTGCCTGTCTCCAGGGATCTGATAGCCTTCTGGAAAGCTTCCTTATAAGTCTTTCCGATGCTCATGACCTCACCGACGGCACGCATCTGTGTACCGAGCTTGTCCTGAGCGCCCTTGAACTTCTCGAAGGCCCATCTTGCAAACTTGATAACGACATACTCTCCGTCGGGATAGTACTTATCAAGAGTTCCGTACTTGCCGCAGGGGATCTCGTCGAGAGTAAGGCCGCATGCGAGCATGGCGGATACGAGAGCGATCGGGAAGCCTGTTGCCTTGGATGCAAGAGCGGAAGATCTCGATGTTCTGGGGTTGATCTCGATAACGACGATCCTTCCCGTCTTGGGATCGTGAGCGAACTGGCAGTTACAACCGCCGATGACCTCGATAGCCTCGATGATCTTATAGGAAGCTTCCTGGAGCTTGTCCTGTACTTCCTGCGAGATCGTTAACATGGGAGCGGAGCAGAAGGAGTCACCTGTATGTACTCCGATAGGGTCGATGTTCTCGATGAAGCAGACAGTGATCTTGTTGTTCTTGGCATCACGTACTACCTCGAGCTCGAGCTCTTCCCATCCGCTTATGGATTCCTCTACGAGTACCTGATGTACGAGGCTCGCCTGAAGGCCTCTCTCGCAGACTGTCTTTAATTCGTCAACGTTATAAACGAGTCCGCCGCCTGCGCCTCCCATCGTGTAAGCGGGACGGAGAACTACGGGGTATCCGAGCTCATCGGCGATCTTGAGCGCTTCCTCTACGGAGTAAGCCTCGTGTGATCTGGGCATCTCGATGCCCAAAGAGTTCATGGTGTTCTTGAACTCGATACGGTCCTCGCCTCTCTCGATGGCGTCGACCTGAACACCGATTACCTGGACATTGTACTTGTCGAGGATGCCGGCCTGAGAAAGCTCCGAACAAAGATTAAGTCCCGACTGTCCTCCGAGATTGGGAAGGAGAGCGTCAGGACGTTCTTTTGCGATTATCTGTTCAAGTCTGTTAACATTCAAAGGTTCAATATAAGTTCTGTCGGCCACGTTGGGATCCGTCATGATAGTGGCGGGATTGGAATTGACCAGAACGATCTCATATCCGAGCTTACGGAGCGCTTTACACGCCTGTGTTCCCGAATAGTCGAACTCGCACGCCTGACCTATGATGATGGGGCCTGAACCGATGATAAGGATCTTGTTGATGTCTTCTCTTTTTGCCATATAATAAACCCCCGGGATTTTTTCCTAAGAATATTATCACAACGGGGGAATATTATAAATATCAATTTATACCAATTTCGGTCACTGAAGAAGGATATTTTCTACAGTCTTTTCCATATCCTCTTTCTCGATCATGAGCTTATGAAGGATCTCCTTGGAAGACAGATCCCTGATGCCCTCGGGGATCTCGAGTCCGCTCTCCTCGGACAGTTCCTTGATGACCGTCTCGGTGGATCTTCCGTTACTGTAGCCCGCGCCTCTTAAGGCATCCATTACCGCGGGAGCGAACTTGAAAGGCGATGCGGTAGAGGCGAATACAGTCTTCGTCTCATCCGAAGATCTCTGACGGTATCTGTTATAGATATTGAAGCCGACAGCCGTATGGGTATCGATAACGTTATCCGTTCTGTCATAGACATCAAGGATGGTCTTACTGACTCCGGTCTCATCGGCAAAGCCTCCGACGAAGAGCATCTGAAGAGATCTTAAGGTCTTGGGATCGACGGTATACGAACCCTCCTCGAAGAGCTGTCTCATCCATTCCTTTACCTTTGCGGGATCTTTTCCGGTGATCTCGAAAAGCAGCCTCTCGAGGTTACTGGAGATAAGGATATCCATCGAAGGAGAAGTCGTCTTGAAGAACTCTCTCTTTCTGTCATACTTACCGGAGCTGAAGAAATCGCAGAGAACCTTGTTCCTGTTGGAGGCGCAGATCAGCTTCTTAACGGGGATCCCCATCTGCTTGGCGTACCATGCAGCCAGGATATTACCGAAGTTACCCGTGGGAACAACGATATTGATGGCCTCGCCCTTCTCGATCTTCTCTCTTCTGAGAAGATCAACATAAGAATAGACATAGTAAGCGATCTGGGGAACCAGACGGCCCCAGTTGATGGAGTTCGCCGACGACAGCTTGACTCCGCCCGCAGAGAGCTTCTCGGCGAAAGCAGTGTCAGCGAAGATATTCTTAACGCCTGTCTGCGCATCGTCAAAGCATCCGTTTACGGCGATAACGTGAGTATTACTGCCCGTTGTCGTGATCATCTGAAGCTTCTGAGCTTCGGATACTCCGTCGGACGGATAGAATACGATGATCTCCGTTCCGGGAAGATCCTTGAATCCTTCGAGGGCAGCCTTGCCCGTATCACCTGAAGTAGCGGTCAGGATACAGATCTTCTTGCTCTCCCCGGTCTTCCTGATCGAAGCGGTCATGAGATGGGGCAGGAGCTGAAGCGCGACATCCTTGAATGCAGCCGTGGGTCCGTGCCACAGTTCGAGGATATATTCTCTCTCGTTATAGGAATTCATCTGGACCAGAGGTACGGTATTCTCTCCCCACTTCTCGGGATCGTAAGCCTGGGAAGTATAGGAAAGGAGTTCCTCTTCGGTAAAATCGTCAAGGAACTTCGAGAGCACTCTTGCCGATATCTGATAAAAGCTCATATTCGCCATCTCGGCGATATCGTCTTCGCTTAATAAGGGTATGCTCTCTGGAACAAAGAGTCCTCCGTCGGGCGCGATACCGAGGACGATAGCTTCGCTCGCACTGTACTTTCTGTCATAACCTCTGGTACTTATATATTTCATTCAGTAACTTCCTCCGTTTCACCCGGCTCTTCCGGGCTGTTCTGTTCTTCCTGTGTCTCAGATGCAGTCTCGGGGCCTGCTTCTTCTCCGGCTGTCTCGGCCGCCTCTGCTGCCTCGTCGGGAGAGAGCGTATCGACAGTGGTCATTTCCGTATCTTCTGTATCAGCCGGTCCTTCCTCTTCCGTCTCTTCTACGGTTACCGCAGCAGCAGAAGCCGTGGTCAGTGAGGCTTCCGTACCGCTTCCAGAGAATCTCTGACCGTATTCTGTCAGGATCTCGGCAACCTCGGGGTCACTGCTCCTCTCCTGAAGAGCTCCTATAAGGTAGTCGAGCCTATTCTCGGTATCCGAACTGTTACGTACTTTTGCAACTGCGGGCAGTATAAGGAACCTCACAAGTACAAAGACCAGTGCCGCCAATATTACACCAGCTGCTATCTTTATTACAAGTCTCAGATTATCGGCAGGCGTCCTTACGTTCTCGATATCGATATCATCCCCCGCCATCTCGTCGCCGCCGGAAGCGGATCTCATCATGATGTCACGGCGCTCGCGGTCCGATGCCATGCCCATCTTGTCGGGCTTGGCAGAAGCCTTTACGAGGATGGGAGCATGCATACCGACTCTCTCGTTTGTCCCGCCGTTCTCCGATACTACAGACGTCCAGTTCTTGCCGGGTCTGCCGCCTTCGGCTCTCGGCTGGGGCTTTTCGCTGTCTTCCTTGACCGCCTTCATGGCATCCTTGGCCATCATGAGGTATGCTTCGGAACGGAGCGAATTACTGACTGCATATTCGAGAGCGCTGTATGCTCTGGCGTAGTGTCCCTCGGCTGCGAGGCAGATACCGAACAGGAGTGCGGCATCACCCCATTGGGGGAACTGCGATATAAGTGACTTGAGTATTATCTGGGCAACATCCGAGCCGTCTTTCTGGGAATTGATAAGAGCTCTGTTGAACTGTTTTACGACATGCGCCTTTTCTTCCGCGCTTATATTGAAAAGGATGAGATCCTTTTCTTCTATCGGACTCATTGCCATTGCATATTTTCTGTAGTCCCGCATAACTTAATTTCAGCCTTTCAAAACGATGCTTCGAAGATATCCTCTTATCTGTCCGATCAGATAGAGCGACCCGGTGACAAGGAGCGGAATTCCGTCGGCACGTGTCCTGGAATAAGCCTCAGACACAGCCTTGGAGGCGTCTTCAAAGCATTCGGTCTTAACCGTACCATTATACACAAGTTCAATATAATTACAAAGTTCGGAAGGTGCCAGAGTCCTTGGATTGTCGACCCTTACGCAGAATATCTCCTCGACGTCAGGAGCCTCGAGCTTCAGCACTTCGAGCATGCCCTTAACGTCCTTGTCAGCCATGACTCCCATGACCACGCGGAGCTTGCCTTCGCAGAGCTTTCCGTCCTGTATCTTATTGAGAACGGCGGCAAGGCTCTGCGCACACTGACGGTTGTGACCGCCGTCCAGTATGACCGGAGGATCGATCGACAGGAACTCCGCCCTGCCCTTCCATTTTGTATGTCTTATGCCGTAAGCGATATCCTCCTCGGATACCACGGGTATCTGTCTGGCGCACGATACCGCCAGAGCGGCATTCCTTATCTGATGAGTTCCGACGAGAGCCGTATCGAATACCGCCATCTCCCCCTCGAACGAGAATATCATCCGCCCGTCGGGAGTATACTTCTCCGAATACTTGCCCGCGCGTACGAACTTCAGCGGGGCATCCTTGGATCTCGCGGCATCCCTTATGACTTCTCTAACCTTCAAAGCGTCCTCCGAACTTAAGAGCATCTCGTCGGGATCGGCTACGATGACCGGACGGTGAGGCTTTATTATTCCGGCCTTTTCCATGGCTATCTGCCCGATAGTATCCCCGAGCCTGTCGGTATGATCGTAACCGATCGAAGTAATGACAGTACAAAGAGGATCGTCGATAACGTTCGTCGAATCCAGCCTTCCTCCGAGCCCTGTCTCGAGAACGGCGATATCTATCTGCTTCTTCTCAAAATACAGGTACGCGATCGCAGTCACGAGTTCAAACTCAGTCGGGTGTTCGTATCCCTGTGACACCATGAGCTCCGCAGCGGCCTTGACCTTTTCGGACAGTTCCGCGAGATCGTGATCATCTATCTCGCCGTAAGTCTCATCTTCTGAAAGGATATCCAGTCCGTGTCTTCCGTCTATTATCCTGATCCTCTCGGAAAATCTCTCGAGGAAAGGCGAAGTATAGACTCCCACCTTAAGTCCCGCGGAAGCCAGTATGGATGATATATAGGACACGGTGGAACCTTTACCGTTGGTACCTGCCACATGTATGACATGAAGCTGCTTCTGCGGATCCCCGAGGAGCTCGTCGAGCCTGTTCATCCGCTCCAGCCCCAGATTGATCCCGAATTTCAGCGCATCTTTTAAAAATTCCGGTGTATCGTTTGACATCTTTATTCCTTCCTTTTAGGGATCAGACCCTCTTCGGGCGCGGATTCGTTCTTTCCTTTATGATCTTCATAACGATATAGATCGTTACGCTGATGATCACGGCCTCAATAACGGCCACGATCAGGAACACCACGAACAAAGCCTTGAAATAGACTTCGTTTCTGTCCTCCCTGTATGTATATTCATAGAAGTTGCCTGTCTCGGAATCATAACGGAAGAATCCCGCATTCCCGAATTCATCCGTCATATAGATAATGAACCTGCCGTCGGGATCCTCGTAGCCTTCGACGATGTTGCCGCCGATCTCCCTCTTGCCGGATACGAATCCCGAAGGTATGACGACATCATCCGGAACCGGCTCGAGAGAAAGGATACTGCTCTGCTCTACGAAGAGGCTTCCGGGAGAATAGGGGATTACCCTTCTCGTCGTCGGATTATAGAAATAGAACTGAGGTTCGGAGAATCCGTCATAAAGATATATCAGAACACTTCCGACACCGTCACGGCTGTAAACCGGAACCTGATATCCGTTTATGATCCTTGTCGTCTGGGAGAACCCCTCGGGGACAACGCATACCGCAGGGAGGTTCAGGAAAGCATAACTGACTCCGGCGCTGTCCACCAGGCCCGCGCCCTCGGTCGTATAGCTCTCCTGTCTGTTTATATGTATGACATACTGTGACGAAGTAACTGTATCCTGTGCGACTACATCGACCGTAATGATATTCTCTCCGTACTCGAGTGTCTTTCCTCCGTTTATCGTGACGCCGGCCCAGAGGTTACCCGGTACCGCATAGACTTCAACGCTGCCTACAGACCTGTTTACCGTGGCGGTATAGTCATAGACATTGGTCGAGAAAGGGGGCGACAGTGTCACGCCGGATACGGACAGGGCTTCGAGCGACGCATCGTTTGAAAGAGTGGCCGCCAGGGGGATACTCATATCCTCTCCTATCGTGATGCTCGCGATGCCGCCGTTACTCATATTGAAGTCGAATGCTCCTCCGATACGGAAAGGGATGCTGTCTGATGTCGATGTATTGATCCTGAAAGATACCGAGAACAGTATCGTCTCTTCCGTTGAATAATACGATGGGTCCTCGAGCTCTATCCCGAGCTCTTCTATCGCCGCTGTCGAAGTCTCGTCTATCGCGCTTACGAGGATCTTACCGGAAGTCTCGGTATCAGTCTGATACACGAAGTCGGTAAGCTGGGAGGAGGTGTTCGTCGATATATATTCGGTACTCTCGGCATCGTAATCGATCTCGACGGGACCGAAAGAAGTTATATGCGGCATATTGTCCGCTGTTACGATGACCGTGATTATGTCTCCCGAATGCACTTCCTCGGCAGATGAATAGATGCGCAGACCGATCTGCTCATCGGCTCTTGCCGGAAGAGCATATAAAGGCAGGATCATGCAAAGAACGATCAGTATAAACGGTAACTTACATGGCCTTCGCACGGGCTGCCTCCAATCCTTCTATCATTTAGAGGGCATTATACCAAAATCGGACGGCATTGACGAATATACGGGGATCACAAAAACAAACGACTGATCCAGCATATCGATGGAGGAATAGCCCGAGAAATACCTAAGGCTCTCCTCATATGCCATCGAGATATTCTGTGCATACTGATGCTCGTATAGACCGTCATCGTTATCGATGACATCGAATTTCTGGAAATAGAGAGTATCCTGACCCGCGGCGGTATATCTCGAAGCGATCCAGAGCGCTCCTCCGGTCAGCGCGTCATCGATATTATCCCACGGCAGAAGGAGCTCGGCTTCTTCAGGCGTAATGGTCTGACCATCGGGATCCCTTCCCCACATGGCATATCTCGCACCGTTGATGAGAGCTCCGTTCTCGATGTCAGGATCCGGAGTCGAACCGATATTATAGAAATTATAGTATCCCTCGTATCCGGGAAGCGTACCGTGGCACAGAAGCGACTGTCCTGAATAACCCATCTCCTGGATGATCTTGCTCGCGAGGAAATAAGGGGAAACTCCGGATGTCATTCCCGCGTTATAAATAGCGGTCGCATAATCATACTCGTCCGTATCCATGAACGAACCGGATATCAGGGCGCGCACGCCTTCGATCGTATGACATGTCTCGTCAAAGGACAGAAGCTCGAACTGGAATACCCTTCTCTGATCAAGAAAGTTCCTCGGATCAAGGAAATAACGGACTACGTTATTCCTCGCAGTCATCCATCCGCCTCCGTCGTAAACAGGGCTCTCGGGAACGACCCATCCCGGGGTGGAATTGATATTGGCAAGGCTTCTGTCGACATTGTCTTCATTGTCGAGCACCTCTTCAAAATCGAGTCCCGTATCATAAGGCCTGAAGATATATCCCGGGTGAACTGAGTGGAGCATCCACAGTCCGCTCCTGTATGAAGCGGGGAATCTCGAGAGCGTATCCTCCGAGAAAGTCCCGTTATCATCTCCGTTAAGGATATAGAGGTTATAAGATTTGGTCACTCCGTCAAAGGAAGTGACGGATATCCTGATCTCGGTCTGTCCGTCATTCAGGGGAACGGTTCCTCCGTATTCGATCTGACGCTCGCCCGAATTATCCGCCACGAAGATCTTGACATCGGCAGCATAACCCTGCTGGGCAGTCGGGGCTACCGTAAGGGAACGCCCGTCGGAATCGAGCCACAGACCGTAATTGACAAGAGAAGGGGCAAATACCGGGAAATAAGATCCGGTCTCACCGTTCTCGGTAATGCCCATATCGGAGAGCTCTGCCTCGAGAGGCAGGAAAGACACATCCTCCGAAGATGCGGTCGATCTGTTATTGTTCAGGTCGATCAGAGTGATCTCAGTCTCTTCGCCTTCAGTTCCGATTACAGGGATCTGTGTGGGAACGGGAGGCAGTTCGTCGGAAACGGCATAATACTCGCCGCAGTATCTGGCAACATTCCTGCTCTGTATCATCGTATAGTGTACGGTCTCTCCGGAAGTAGTTGCCTGTGCTCCGCGCTCGACCCTGACATAGAAAACGTTCGACACTCCGTTGACGCCGGTCTCGTTCGCTATGGCTTCGGTATCCTGCTTCAGCCCGCGGAGCACTTCGTAATCCGACTGCGGAAGGTCATTTGTTCCTATCAGGTCTCCGCAGGCATCGTAGAGCGACACCTTGATGTCGTCGCTCATGTTGACAAAATTGATATACGCATTCCTGTCGGATGCATCTAACATATACCAGGAATTACTGCTGAGCATATCGATACTTCCCTGCTGAACGCCGTCATTTACCAGGGTCATGCAGGACGGCACGGTTATATGTCCGCCGTCGACCACGGATCCTCTTCCGTCGGATGACCTGAGAAGTATGCTGACATCATGTTCGCCAGCCGAAGTCCCCGCGGTATCCCAGGCCATTACAAAATCCCTTGTACCGTTTGACGAACCTTCGGAACTCATATTTATAGTTCCCTGATGAAGGACGCCGTCAACAAAGAAATCGGATCTTACCTGTTCACCGGTAACGTTAAATGATCCTTCGACCTTTCTTATTCCCAGTGCATATCCGTCAGGACCCTGGATGGATCTTCGGAGAACGAAGTCCTCCACGCTGTCACCCCTGGTATCGGGAACGAAAGTACTCGTTACATATCCCTCTCCCATATCCGAGAGAGAGGAACTTAATGCATACATGCGGCTCGATCCTGACAGCTGCGAGAGGATATCTCCTCTTATTCCCGATTCGCGGTCTCCGGATAATGCATAGGAGAGATCCGATGCGAAGGTATCGTCATCGGGCTGCCCCCACAGATAGGATGCGCTCGTAAAAGCCCTCAGGATATAATCTCCTTCGGTCATCAATCCGTGTTCTATCAGAGCCTGTGCCTCAGACTCGCTGCCGCTTCCGGCAGTCTCCACCGTTCTTCTTATGACTTCCCTGTCATTATCCGACAGAGCGACCGGCTTCATATCCATCCCCGAAGACAGTACGCTCCCCAAAACAGCCAGGGACAGTCCTGTCCCGAAGACTGCCGCCGCAAAAAGACTGAGTTTGACGTTTCTTCTCACCTTATTCTCTCTCCTGATCTATTCCCGTTTCACTTGTTCTCGTTTATCTGGTCGAGCGTATATCCGTATGTAGGCACGAAGTTCTCCATAAAGATATCCGCCGCTCTTATCCCCATCTTCCTTATCGACTTCTCTGTGCTCTTCTTCGCCGAAGAGAACTCGCGGTTACCGGATGCCTCCTCGGTTATGCACTTGATATAAGCCGATATCTTGTCAGCCGCCTTTACGAGACGGCCTACCAGTTCCCCGTTCTCAAAGGAAGGATCGTCGTATCTGGGATCCAGAAGATCCATATACTCGGAAGCCATCTCGGAAGGCAGGTGCGATACCAGTCTCTCGGCCGCTTCATGCTCGACTTCCTTATATGCTTTCTTTATTGTCTCATTCCTGTACTTGATAGGTGTAGGCAGATCTCCGGTAATTATCTCGGTACAGTCATGGTAGAGAGCATAGGATTGTACCATATTCGGATCGACCTTAGTACTCTCCTCCCCCTTATCGCACAGGGAATTATGGATGACTGCCAGCGCGTGGGCTATCACCGCCACATCGAAGCTGTGTTCCTTGATGTTCTCGAAGCGGTTGTTCCTCATGAGCCCCCAGCGGTTGATGTACTGCATCCTGTCGAGCATCGCGAAGAATCCGTATTTTTTCTTATCTTCCATATCCATATCCTCCGTCACACCTTGAACAGCGAATCAAAACAGCTGTTGGCATATGAATCGGTCATTCCCGCGATATAATCGATGACCTTTATAACGGGTCTCGCGTCCTTCTCGGGATGCCCCTTATAGTATTCGGCAAAAGCCCTCATGGTGTCGCTTTCTGACGCAGCAGCCTTCTCGATATCCTCGCTTGCCTGCATGAACACGTCGAAAAGAGCCTTGATCAGTATATCTATCGTCTTCTCGTATGTGCGGATCTTGCCCGCGGAATAGATCTCCTCGTAATTCCTGTTAAGGAATTCGTTCATGGCCTTGAAGTTGCCTTCGCTCATCCTGATACAGCCGGAATCCATACTGCTGTGAACGATGTCTCCTACTAAGATATTTATGGTCTCCGCATTGGTGGTGCCGAGCCTCTTCACGACATGTCCCGGAAGGAAATCGCTGCTTCCTATGATACCGGCTCTCCTGGCATCCTCCACGTCCCTTCCGACATAGGCTACCTTGTCCGCGAGCCTGACGACACATCCTTCCATCGTGGCGGGAGGCGTCCTGTCCTTCTCTTTCTTATTAACGATGTCGGAAGGCTTCTTATCGCGGACGGGCCTGATCTCATTCTCATTATATGTCTCGCCGCAGTGGGAGACTATGCCGTCACGCACCTCGAAAGTGAGGTTCAGTCCGTACTTGCCGGGGCGGTGCTCTTCGAGAACGTCAACTACACGGAGACCGTGCACCTCATGCTCGAAGAACAGTTCCGGATCCACGGACTTGATGCATTCGTTCAGTGCGCGCTCTCCTGTATGTCCGAAGGGCGCATGTCCTATATCATGACCCATGGCGATAGCCTGGATAAGATCCACGTTGAGGTTCAGTGCTCTTCCTATGATGGTCGATATGTAATTAACATAGACAACATGCTCTATCCTCGAGCAGATATGATCGTTCAGGGGATTAAAGAAAACCTGCGTCTTATGGCGCAGCCTCCTGAATGACTGCGAGAATATGATCCTTCCCATGTCTCGCTCATAGGGGCTCCTTATGACGCAGGGCTCTTCATATTCCACTCTGCCCTTGCTCTGGGCGGATCTCTGCGCATAAACGGAGAAAGAACTCTCGTGCTCATCACGGAGCATCGAGAGCATCTTCGAATCCTTCTCGTTATTCAGAAGCTGCGGTTCGAAATGCAATTTGTCGAATTCACTGCTGTACAGTTCAAACATACTCTGCATATTTATCACGCTTTCTTAAGTCCTGACGTACGGACGAGCATATTCTTCTTCATCCCGTCAAAATCCACGGTGACAAGAGCGTCGCCCGCTACCGGCTCCACCTTTATTATAACGCCTCCTCCGAACCTGTCGTGCTTGACCTTAAGTCCCACGCTGATCTCCGAAGGATCCATGCCCGAAGGCCTGATATTCGTCTTCTTTTTCGCGACGGACGATGCCATGGCACCGGCGACCGCTTTCCTGGCTTCAGCCCTCGCGGGAGGCGCCGTGGTCTCATCGGGCCTTCTGGCAATGCTTCTGGCATTGCCCATCTTATATATGTGCGATTCATCTATCTCAAGAAGGAATCTCGAAGGGGGCATGCACCTGGTCTGACCGAAGATCATCCTCTGTCTGGCGAGCACCATGAAAAGATTCTTTTTTGCTCTGGTGATGGCGACGTACATGAGACGTCTCTCCTCCTCCATCTCCTTGGGATCCCCGAGAGATCTGTCCCCCGGGAAGATACCGTCTTCGACTCCGAAGAGGAATACCGCTCCGAACTCCAGTCCCTTGGCGCTGTGAACGGTCATGAGCCTGACAAAATCCTCGTTCTCGTCATTATTGTCGCCTTCGGAATATAAAGCCGCATTTTCCAGATACAGAGCGAGCATGCCCGAAAGCGTATCGGCAGTCTTCGTCTCTTCAGAATCGTAGGGATCGTCATCGTCAACATCACCCGCACCGGTCGTCACCGCTTCAGGCCGGTGATTCTTCTCAAACTCATTCGCTTCGGACAGAAGTTCCCTTAAGTTCTCGACCCGGTCTGTGACTTCACCCTTGGATTCACGTTCCTCGACTATCTCGTCGATGATCCCGGAATTATTCTCAACATAATCTATGAAATCGGCGAACTTCCTGTCATCTGCATCAAGGACCTCTCGGAACTCTTTTATCAGATCGCAGAAAGCGCGGAGCTTACCTGAAGCCCTGGCCACATCCTCGTAGGAAGATGCCTCGGAAGCCACTTCGAACATGCTCCTTCCTTCGCCGACCGCGATGGATCTGAGTCTCTCGACCGTGGTATCTCCGATCCCTCTCTTGGGGACATTGACGATACGTTCAAAGGCAAGATCGTCCTTGATGTCATTGATGAGCCTTAAGTATGCGAGCATATCCTTGATTTCTTTACGGTCATAGAATCTCATGCCGCCGTATATCTTAAATGGTATCCCGCGGTCTCGAAGCGCCGACTCGACCGATCTCGAGAGAGCATTCACACGGTAGAGAACGGCGATGTCGGAATACTTGAACTTGCCCTTACCTACCACTCTCTTTATGGTATCGGCTATCCAGAATGACTCGACGTTTCCGTCGTCAGCATTCATTACGATTATCTTGTCGCCGTCGGGTCCTTCGGTCCTGAGAACCTTCCGCTTACGGCTCTTATTATGCGCGATGACTTCGTTGGCCGCGTCGAGTATCGTCTTCGTCGAGCGGTAGTTCTGCTCGAGCTTTATGACCTTGGCGTCCTTAAAGTCGTTCTCGAAGTTCAGGATCATCCTGACATCCGCGCCTCTGAAGGCATAGATGGACTGATCGTCATCACCGACGACACAGATATTCCCGTGCCCCTTCGCCAGGAGCATGACAGTCGCATACTGGGGCTGGTTCGTATCCTGGTACTCGTCGACCATGATATACCTGAATTTGTTCCTGTAGAATTCGAGAACATCGGGATTCTCGGCAAGGAGCCTGTGCATGTTGACGAGGATATCGTCAAAGTCCATCGAGTTGTTCTCGACAAGTCTCCGGTTATAAAGCTTATATACCTTCGCGATAAGCTGTCTGGCAGGATCAGAGCCCGCGAGCGTCTCATACTGCTCGGGCGACACCATATGGTTCTTCGAATTCGTGATCTCATACTGAAAGAGCCTGGGCTTATATGTCTTCTCGGAGATCTCGAGATCCTTCATTATCTGCTTGATGAGTTTCAGCTGATCATCGGTATCGAGGATATTGAAGTTACGGTCATAACCGATAAGGTCGGCATGCCTTCTCATGATCCTCGCAAAGATGGAGTGAAAGGTGCCGCACCATATATACTTCGAACGCTCGCCGACTAATGACGCGATCCTCTCGCGCATCTCATTGGCAGCCTTGTTGGTGAAGGTGATAGCCAGGATGGACGAAGGAGACACCTTATGCTTCTTGAGCATATAGGCGATCCTGTATGTGATGACACGTGTCTTGCCCGATCCCGCTCCGGCCAGGATAAGAAGAGGGCCGTCAAGATGTCTGACAGCCTCCTCCTGTTCCGGATTAAGATCGGTAAGGAGAGCATCCGCGTCTCCGTCCTCACTGTTTCTTAAGTTGTCTTCGTAGATAGACGCCAGTTCCCTGAAGAAATCATTGCCGTCATTATAGTCTTCTGACATATTCCGTTACTTCTCCGATACTTCTTTTCGCATAACATTATAACAGAATACCGGAGAAATAAAAAGAACATTTATTCGCGAAGCCTGTTTCTTTCGGAACCTATCGGACGTACAAAGCTCAGCGGTATAAATACGATGATCGCGGCTGCTCCCTGGATAAGGTTAAAGGGTACCGAGGTAAGCGCGACGGCGGGACCGTACATGAACGGAAGAGCTTCGAATGCAAAGTATCCGCCGACCATTATGAGCTCGGCGATAACGCCCGCAAATATCTTCTTGAACAAGGGCACCTTACTGTCTCTTCGCATGACGAGCCCTGCTGTTCCTCCCATCACACTCTTTATCACAAGTGTGGGAATAACATAGTGCCCGTATCCTCCGATAAGGTCCGCCAAAGCAGCGCCGATCCCGGCAGGGATCGAAGCGAAAGGCCCGAGTATATAGGTAAGGACCAGTATCGCGGCGTCGCCGAGATTAACATAGCCTTCGGTGGCAGGAATGGGCACCTTGACAAAAAATGTCAGGACGAACACCAATGCCGCGCCGATGCCGGCCAGAGATAACTTACGCAAAGATCTGTTTCTTGATGCCATGATCCATTCCTCCTTTAAAGTTTATGTTCATATCATACTATTCCTGTAGGCATTGAGCAATTTACAATTTATACAATAAAAAGGGGCTGTACGGATAATATACAGCCCCTTTGCATAATCCACAAAATTACAGGGTTTTATCTTACGAGAGCCTCTGTCTCCTGAGCGATCGCGAGCTCCTCGTTTGTGGGGATAACGACGATCTTGACCCTGGAGTCGTCAGCGGAGATGACTGCCTCGCATCTTGTGCCGTTGTTCTTTGCAGGATCGATCTTGGCGCCCATGAACTCGAGAGGCTTGATAACGGCCTCACGGATGGTATCGGTATTCTCGCCGATGCCGGCTGTAAATACGATAACGTCAACGCCGCCCATTGCAGCAGCATAGGAACCTACGATCTTAGATGCCTGATAGGAGAACATGTCGAGTGCGAGCTGAGCTCTCTCGTTACCCTCGCCCGCAGCCTTTGCCAGATCACGGAAGTCGGAGCTTACGCCGGAAACGCCCAGAACGCCGGACTTCTTGTTCATGAGAGTATCCATCTCCTCAGGAGTAAGACCCTCTTTCTGCATGATGAAGGGAACGATAGCGGGATCGATGTCGCCTGTTCTCGTACCCATGCAGATACCTGCAAGAGGTGTAAGACCCATGGATGTATCGACGCACTTGCCGTCCTTTACGGCTGCGAAGGAAGAACCGTTGCCAAGGTGACATGTGATCATCTTAAGACCTTCCTGAGAAAGGCCCAGGAACTCTGCGGCTCTCTTACTGACATATCTGTGAGATGTGCCGTGGAAACCGTATCTTCTGATGGAATACTTCTCATAGTACTCATAAGGGAGAGCATACATGTAAGCCTTCGGGGGCATTGTCATGTGGAAAGCCGTATCGAATACCGCCACCTGGGGTGTACCTGCAGGAAGAGCAGCCTCACAGGCCTCGATACCGATGAGGTTAGCGGGGTTATGAAGAGGTCCGAGAGGGAAGCACTTCTTGATAACAGCCTTAACGTCATCGTTAACGATAACGGAATCGCTGTAGTACTTACCGCCGTGGAGGACTCTGTGACCTACGGCAGTGATCTCGGATACATCGGCGATAACGCCGGTCTCCTTATCGGTAAGCTGAGCAAGAACGAGAGCAACCGCTTCCTTATGGTTGGGGATAGATACCTTCTTCTCGATCTTGTCCTTTCCTGTAGCCTGATAGGAAAGAACGCCGTCAATGCCGATACGGTCAGCGTTACCCTTGGCAAGCACCTTGCCGTTGTCGATATCGAAGAGCTGGAACTTACAGGAAGAAGAACCGCAGTTGATTACAAGAATGTTCATTTATATGTAACTCCTTTTCGTGAAAATATATTATTCCTGAGCCTGTGCCTGAACGGCAGTGATGGCGACCGTTCCCACGATATCGTCTGCATAGCAGCCGCGGGAAAGATCGTTGACGGGCATTGCAAGACCCTGAAGCACGGGGCCGTAAGCGTTGGCCTTTGCCAGTCTCTGAACGAGCTTGTAACCGATGTTACCGGCCTCAAGAGACGGGAATACGAGTGTGTTGGCGTGACCTGCGACCTTGCTGTCGGGAGCCTTGAGCTTACCTACGGACTCGACAAGAGCCGCATCGAGCTGAAGCTCGCCGTCTACGATCAGCTCGGGATACTTCTCGTGAGCGATCTTAACGGCATCGGCTACCTTTGTAACGTCGTCGTGCTTAGCCGAACCCATCGTGGAGTAGGAGAGCATAGCGACCTTGGCCTGCTTGCCGGAGAACTGCTCGAAAGAATCGGCCGAGAGCTTGGCGATCTCAGCGAGCTTGGGAGAATCGAAGTCTGTGTTTACGGCACAGTCGGCGAAGATAAAAAGACCGTTCTCGCCGAGAGTGCAGTCGGGTACTTCCATCATGAAGAAACCGGAAACGGAAGAAACGCCCTTCTTCATCTTAAGAAGCTGAAGAGCGGGACGGATGGTGTTGCCCGTGGAGTGGCATGCGCCGGATACCGCGCCGTCGGCATCGCCGCACTTGCACATAAGGCATGCATAGTACATGTAGTCCGTCTCCATGAGGTTCTGAGCCTTCTCGGGTGTGATGCCCTTCTTCGTAGCATCCGCGATCGCCTTCTCGGTCTCCTCTTCGGAAAGTCCCTTCTTCTCGGCCTTCGCCTTGGCAGCGGCTACCATCGTGTCAACGCCTCTAAGCTCGATGAACTTATCTATATACTTCTGCTTGTTCTCGTCATTGAAGGGATCTACGATCCTGGCACCTGAGATATCAAAGCCCTCGCCGTACTTGCTGATCTCCTCGGGAGTTCCGATTATGATAAGGTCTGCGATACCCTCCTTGAGGATCTTCTCAGAAGCCTCATAAGTTCTTGTGTCCATGGACTCGGGAAGGACAATAGTCTTCTTCGAAGCCTTGGCCTTAGCCTTGATGTCGTCAATAAATGCCATCTTCTTATTCTCCTTTATATACAATGTTTTATAATAGCGTTTTATAACAGAAAGAGTATACTCTTGAAGCCCTGCATTTTCAATTCACAGAAAGGCTTACCGTGAGATTTTCGCGGGCATCGAAAACAAACCTGTCATCGACCGCCCGGTATACCATATAAAGAGCCGGCGACGAAGAATATGTGGCTATACGGAACCCAACCCTCGCCGAGGCTCTGTCATAAAGATCGATATCATCCGACACCAGCGCCAGCTGCATTATCTGGGCATAAACGCCGAGATCCTCGTCGCCCCCCATACTTCTGCTGATAATGTAATAGGTGTCCTGATATGCCATACCGTTTATGACTAAGTTCTTCACATTGGAGTAGATATCATGATCTCCCCTTCCGACTTCCGTAAGATGCGTAAGCGTCAGGAGCGACTCAGTCGTACTGACTGCTGCGGGAACGTCGAATGAGCTGACATATTCGATATTGCCTTCAGACGAATAATAGAAAGCATAAGCATAGTAAGGCACACCGTCGGAGACGCGTCCCCCCTCTGCTATCTCACAGTATCTGTCAAAGGTCCCCTCCGGTATTATCCCGTTATCTTCGAGGTCCCTGATGAGCTTCAGATCTATCGCGGCAAGACGTATGCCTGTAATAGTGACCCTCTCAACAGACTCTTCGGGGTCCTCGCCGTTCCCCTGTTCGATAGTCGACAGAACTCCGGTGTTCCCGGACTCATCAGCAAGAGAATAGTAATCCCCGGCGATAAACGAAGCGATACTTAACTGTTCCTGCCTCATATTCCCGTCAGAATCAAATATCATGCCCGCGATCTCCACTATCCTGTTGTAATCGCTCTTGCTGCCGTACGAGGAATAGTATTCGAGATAGGCATCGAGCCACTCGCACAAAGACAGATCGTCCTGATCTTCCGATATGAGGACCTCATTGACACGGTCCTTCAAAGCCGCAGCCGAGAACCTGTCTCCGCGCCGCACATAGTTCTTCAGAAGCAGTGCCTGATCGAATAAAAGATATTCTTCGGAAGAGACCGCAGGCTCTGAAGTAAGGCGCCCCTCGATCATGTAAGTCGAAGGGATCATGACGCCGTCAGATGAATTCTTTATCATGAGTTCGGTCGTTCTCGACCACAGATAATCGCCTACGATCCCGTTTGACGAAGCGACATTACGCCACTCGTTATCGGCTCTCGCCGTCTGCGACAGCGTCACCCGGTTACGCCCGGCGTAATTTCCCGAATACCAGATATAAGCTCCGCCCAGTACGAGAGCTGCCACCGCCACCGCAACGATCATTACTATCTTTCTGTTCTTGCCTGACATTGATAAAAGTCCGTCTTCTGAATTATAATCTCTTGGAAGATTATAAACCATTATAAGGAAAAGCAGTAAGGCAAATATGAGAGTAGTCGGTATCGTTGCCGAATTCGACCCTTTCCACAGAGGTCACGAATACCTGATCCGTAAAGCGAAGGAACTCACGGGAGATCCCCGCGCCAAGGCCGTTATCGTCATGAGCGGTCCCTTTGTACAGCGCGGCAACTTCTCGATCCTTCCCAAGCATACCCGCGCGAACCAGGCATTAAGCTGCGGCGCCGACCTCGTTATCGAGCTGCCGTTTACTTTCGCCTGCGCTCCTTCAGAACGGTTTGCCCGCGGAGCTATACAGGCACTTTATAAGACCGGTATCGTTACGGATCTGGCTTTCGGGATCGATACAAATGATCCCGGCCTCATCAGTGAACTCGCATTTACCGAACCGGACGATGCTTCGATCAAAGAACATCTTTCCGAAGGGCTCTCTTACCCCGCGGCCCGCGCGAAAGCAGTCGCCTCTGCATGGAAAGAAACTCATCCCGGCGCTTCCGAAGAGCAGATCAGCGAAGTCCTCGCCGCCCTGAGGTTCCCGAATTCGGTACTGAGCGCCGACTATCTCCGCGCCGTCAGGGCTCTCGGAGCCGGATTTACGATCCACATGATAAAGAGAACGGATGAGAAGTCTGCCTCGGACATAAGAGAAATACTTTACGGCACGCTTTCAGACGGGGCGCAGTCCGTCTCCAAGATCGCGTCCTCACTCTGCGGCCTCCTTCCCGACAGCTCGCTTGCCCTTATGCTCGAAGGTTACGGCAAAAAATCCTTCTCGGTCCCCGACCGCGACAGCTACATGAGAGATATCGCACTTGCCCTGAAGACCCGGAGCACCGAAGGCATCGCATATATGACGGATGGTCTTGACGGTTTCCTGAAGAACGCTTTCGACAGGAACGGCTATACGGACTTTAACGATGCATGCAGCAGGACCCTCTCGACAAAGCACTTTATCCTGCCGAGGTCGCTTCGCGCCACCACATCCTTAATGACCGGTCAGACCGCGGACTATATCGGGAACGAGAAGAACGTCAGATACCTCCGCGTCCTCGGCTTCTCCCCCGAAGGCCGCTACTGTCTGAAGGTAATGAGAAAGTGCGCCCGTCTCCCCATCCTGACCAACCCGTCTGACGCCCTGTCTTTATACTCATCCGACCCCGCCCTCCGCGATCAGTTCGAACTCGACCTGATCGCCAACAACCTGCAGGCTATGTACATGGGTATGCCCCACGACTATGAGTGGGATGTCCCTCCCGTGAGTGTTAAGTAAAGATCCCGGGGGGCATCATCAGGTCTTAAGCAGTCTCTTTTTGCACCATTTCATCGATTTCGGGAATTTGGTGCAAAAATTCCGACCTTAATCTTCCGTGAATGACTTAATCCCCTTTGAATTTATAGTTGTTCAGCCTTTTCTTTTGCACCAAATCTTAAAATATTGAAAAATGGTACAAAAAATCACATTCGATCTTTGCACCAAATTTCATTTTTAAGCGATTTGGTACAAATCTCCCGCTCAGGAGAGTAGAATAAACACAACTGACAACGAACGGGAGGGGTTCAAATATGGTTTCAGGCAATCTCAGAAAGACAATGCGCGAAAGATATGATCTTATGACAAAGCTCAGAACCGAAGTGAACAGGAAGATCAAAGCTCTTCCCGAAGGAAGGATCAGGATAAGCCGAAGGGAAAACGGGAGCTGTTACTATATCATCGACAGTTCCACAGATCAAAGAGGAAGGTATCTTAAGAATTCGGAAAAGGAGACTGCCGAAAAGGTCATGCAGAGATCCTATCTCGAGAAGGTCTCAAGAGCCTGCGATCAGGAACTGAAAAGCCTCATACATGCTCTTGAGTCATATCCCGATACCACAGCCGAGGAAGTATACGGGATTCTCCCCGAAGACCGGCAGCAATTAATAAAACCTATCGTCCTGCCTGATGAAAAGTTCATCGAGAAGTGGCTGGCTGTCCCTTTTACTCCAAAGGAATTCGACAGGAACGCTCCGTATTTTGAGACTTCCCGGGGAGAACGGGTCCGTTCCAAATCGGAAGTCATAATCGCCGACAGGCTGGCCGCCAACAACATCCCATACAAATATGAATGCCCTCTTAAAGTCGGCAAAGAGATCTTACATCCGGATTTTACTATCCTGAGATTATCTGACCGGCAGGAGATCTATTATGAACATCTCGGAATGATGGATGATGAAGTTTACGCAAACCGTAACATCGGGAAGCTAAATAAATACAGCAATAACGGTTTCCTTCCGGGAAAGCGCCTGTTCACCACATTCGAGACCTCCAAAGTCCCGCTCGATGTCAGGATAGTGGACAAACTGATAAACGAAGTCTTCAGATAACATACGATGACCGGCTTAAAACAAAAATACCGATCCGTCATGCTTTCCTGTCAAGGCTGGCATGACCACCGCGTCAGAGGCTTCGGCCTTGACAGTGCATGCGGATCTGTTCTATGGACATAAGCCGGTCACCGGCTGTTAAGAGTCTCCTTCAAAAACAGCAACAAAAAAAACGCCGCCCCGGTCGGGACGGCATCTTGATTAAGTCATCTTACAGATTACTCTGCGACCTTGTTGGCAGCCTTTGCAAGACGGGACTTTGTTCTGGATGCAGCCTTCTTGCTGATGTGTCCCTTCTGAGCAGCCTTATCGAGAGTCTTCTGAGCTGTCTTTACAGCCTCAGCAACATTCTCACCGTTTGCGACGGAAGCCTTAGCCTTCTTAACAGCAGTACGCATAGCACTCTTCTGAGTCTTGTTTGCAGCTGTCTTCTTTTCCGTAACAGTAACGCGCTTGATAGCCGACTTGATATTGGGCATGTCTTTCACCTCCATCGTAGTGGTTTATTTCTTTTTATGCACCGAACGATTTTATCACGAACGAAAATCCCTTGCAATAGGATTTTTACCGCCGGGGCAAATGATCCGGCCGCGGAAGATCGAGCGGAACTTCAACAGGAAGTTAAGAAGAAACTTCAGCCGGCATCCCCCCGAACTTCCCTTTGGTCGATTCATACATGGCAATGCTCGCGGCGATCGGCAGGTTCAGGCTGTCGATATCGTGCCCGTGATCGATCCGGACCGGAGTTCCGACTGTCGAGAACCAAGCAGGAAGGCCCGTGGCCTCATTACCGAAGATAAGGCTGAAAGGCTCTCTGATATCGACGTTTCCGAGCATCACGCTCCCGTCGAGCATGAACGGATACAGTGAATTGCCGGGGAATACTGCACGGTAGTCCTTGAAGTCACCGAACATCTGCACCCTGACCTTTGCCCTGGCGCCCATCGAAGCCCTGATGGTCTTGGGGTCATCGGGATCAGCCGCAGGAGTTATTACGGCGATATCTTTAAAGCCGAAGCCCAGGGCCGATCTCATGATCGTGCCCATATTGCCGTCATTCGAAGGATTCACGAGAACTATATGGTTGCCGGGCCGAAGAGTCTGGGGTTGCTTGGCGATGACTCCCGCCACGAAGCAGTTCTCTTTCTGCGAAAGGATATTGAATGCCTTTGCATCGATCTCCGTCGGGATATTGTTCTCGCGGCACAGCTTCAGGATCTTATCCAGAGTCTCTTTTGAATCAAAAGACGGGTGAAGGAGCACAGCCTTCACATCGGAAGGACGGCCCAGAAGGAACTCCATAGTGACCGTTACGCCCAGTGAATATGTGATATCGTCGTCTTTTTTGTATCTCTTGACCTTCATCTTATTTAACCGCACTTTGTTTAAACTTCTTTACAATTATACAACTTTATGTATTAATATAAACGAAAATACTTGTTGAAAAGGAGGTCTTTTCAATGGAAAACAATACAAACCCTGATCTTGAGAACGTTCAGAGCGCAGCACCTGAAGTTCAGGCTGAGGCTGCTCCTGAGGCCGCTCCTGCCGCAGCAGAAGCTCCCGCAGCTGAAGGTAACTTCAACCAGACAAACGTTATCGCCTATTCCGTACTGGCATATCTGACGATCCTCTGGCTCATCGGTCTTCTCATCTCACCCGAGAAGGACAGCCCCATCGTTAAGAACCATGTCAATAACGGTATCATCCTCTTCCTCGGAGAGATGGTTGCAGGTATCCTCTACATGATCCCTTATGTAGGCAGATACGCACTGGGTCCCCTTCTGAGCCTCGTGATCCTTGTCTTTGCAGTACTTGGTATCATCAAGGCGGTCAAGGGCGAGAAGTATGAGCTTCCCATTATCGGAGACAAGTTCACACTGATCAAATAAGAAAACCTTAGATCAAGAACAGATAAAAAGATCGTCTCATTTAAAAGGAGACGATCTTTTTTGTGATCAAACTTAACCGGTCTTTACCTCTTCTTCATCTGATTCTTCATCTTATACATCAGATCATCAGCCTTCTTAAGGGTATCTTCGGCGCTGCCCTTTCCGATGTCGAATTCAGCCATACCGTAGGCGATCTCGAGCTTAACGTTCGGATCCTTTTTGGCGTTATATCTGTCGATGCACTTATTCATCTTCTTGATGGCAGCATCGTAAAGGACTCTGGCATTCTCGCCTTCCATCGTAACTATGAACTCGTCGCCGCCGGAACGGTAGACGGTCCCGAACTCGGCAAAACTGTCGTTTATGACCTTGGCTGCGGCTTCGATATGGTTGTCGCCCATGCTGTGGCCGTAATTGTCATTGACCCTCTTAAGGTAATTGACATCGAGCTGAACGATAAGTACATGTCCGAAAGACCTCTCCTCCAGATTCTCCATATACTCAGAGAAAGCCATCCTGTTGGAAAGTCCCGTCAGGGCGTCAGTCCTGGCGAGGTTTCTCATATTGTCGGCCTCGGCCTCATAAGACTTGAAGCTCATGAGCTTGCCGACTTCGTGGATGCTCATGATAAGGACGAAGACAAGAAGTCCGTATCTGAAGAAGCGCGCCGTATCGGTACCGGCGATACCCACATAGTATCTGATGATATCGATGATGCCGCCGATCGCGCCGAAAGCAAAAGCAAGGATAAGAAGGAGCATCGAATTGGACGACCTCTTCTTGATGATAGTGCTGACCGTATAATATCCGCCGAGGATAATGGTGATACCCAGAAGGATATGAGTGGCGGGAAGAAGAGTGTGATAATCCGCGATCCCCACGCAGGTCAGGATTATGGCCGTCAGGCAGACCACGATCGATGCCAGGGGGATGATCCTTATGAGTATCGACTTCTCGTTGTCGGTAAAGTATCCGATAAAGCCGGAAGCAGCGCCCGGCATAAGCATCAGGCAGATATAGCTCAGGAAGTGTACTGCCGAGGAATTGCCCGTGGATATCTGAAGATATGAAGCCTCGGTCGATGACCACAGGGCAGCGACCACCGTAAAGAGACCCATGGCCACGATCTCTCGTCCGATATTACTCGAAGTCATGAGGGCGAGTCCGCATACAAAGAGCATCGCGCCCAAAGCGGTCATGAAGACCGACAGGACGAAGTTGGCAAGGTTCTCGGAATAGATGTAGGACATGTAATCAACGCCGTCCATCATCCTGGCTCCGAGGATATATCCGGGAGTACTGGTGCTCGTGGGACGGCAAACGATCCTTACATTATGATCTCCGGTGGTCTGCGGGATCCTGATCGTATGGTATGCCGTACCGTAAGAGGTTCCGTATATACTAAGGAAATCGGGATCGTATGTGTAGACCGTCATATCGTCGATATAGACCTCAAACGACATATTCCTGCATTCGAGGCACAGTTCACGGTTGATATTGGCTCCGGCGGGGATGGTCAGCGTGAAAGTCTCTTCCGAGTTGACTTTATAAAATGACTCATCGCCTGAGGATCCGTCAAATATCGGCCTGAGATCGATGCCTCTGGAGAGGTAGAAAGACGAATCCTTGCCGCCTGCGAAGACGAAGATGAACGCAGCAACGATAAGCGCTAAAAAAACGCTGATGACAAAAAAGAATATACGGTTGTGCAATGTGTTTCTCTCGTGCCTCATAGTGCATCCAAAACCATAACTACCACATTACTATGTTTCTAATGATCATAAACAGTAAACCACAACTGAGCAATAACCACAATATCGTAACGTTGATCCGCGACAGCTTTTTTCCGTGACAGAACTGCCAGAGGACATAAACGATCTCCCAGAGTATCAGCGGCAGCGTCAGGAAAACGTACCTGTTGGCAAGAAAAGCCTCCTTTATGTGACCTTTAGAAAGCTCGACGAACATGCGCGTTATACCGCAGGTGATACACTTTAATCCCGTAAACTCGAACATGGGGCATGAAAACCCCTTCCCGTTTATCCTGATAAAGATCAGATAAAGGAATCCGGTAAGGAGCAGTCCTCCCACGATGATAAAGAATCTGACGGTGCCTGATTTTTGCATTTTATCTCCTCGAAAAACTGACAAATTCCGTTTTTTATGATATCATAACAATTAGTTTTTTTAATGGAGGGTCCAACAGTATGGAAAACAACGATTACAATCAGCCCACTTATGACACAAACTACGAGTCTGCCGAGAGCACAACACCCGTCGGTAACGACAAGCTCTACGCTATTCTCGCATATATCTGCCCGCTCTGGCTCATCGGTCTTTTCGCCGAGCCCGAGAAGAATCACGCATTCGTAAAGAATCACGTCAACAACGGAATCCTTCTTTCCATCGGCGCCATCATTTCCAGCATCATCCCCTTCCTCGGATGGTTCGTACTGAGCATCGTTGTTTTCGTATTCGGGATCATGGCTCTTGTTAAGGCTATCCAGGGTGAGATGTTCGATCTTCCCATCGTTGGCGACAAGATCAAGATCGTTAAGTATTGATCTTAACTGACAACTTCAGATCAGATGAGACCGTCCTTTTGAAGAGGACGGTCTTTTTTGTGTTATAATCGGCTGATGATCAAACTCAGTAATATTACAAAAACATATACGGTCGGAGAAGAAAAGCGCGATGCGCTCCATTCCGTATCCCTCAGTTTCAGAGACAGCGAGTTCGTCTGTATCCTCGGAGCCAGCGGCTCGGGAAAGACCACTCTTCTCAATATCGTGGGCGGTCTCGACAGATATACGGACGGTGACATCCTGATCGACGGCGTCTCCACCAAAGAATATAAGGACAGCGACTGGGATATCTACAGGAACAGCAATGTCGGTTTTGTCTTTCAAAACTACAGCCTGATCCCCCATATCCCCGTCCTGGATAATGTAAAGATCCCCCTGACCCTCGCGGGATTACCCGAAGAAGAGTGCCGGAAGAAGGCTCTGGAAGTACTTAAGAAAGTGGGACTGGAGGACGAGACGACCAAGAAGCCCAACCAGCTCTCCGGAGGTCAGATGCAGAGAGTCGCTATCGCAAGGGCTCTTGTTAATGATCCCAAGATCGTTCTGGCCGACGAGCCCACGGGAGCACTCGACTCGGCGACAGGAAAGCAGGTTATGGATATCCTCAAGGAGATCTCCAAGGACCGCCTGGTAGTGACAGTAACCCACAACTCCGAACTGGCCTCGAAGTATGCGACCAGGATCATAAAGCTCTCTGACGGTCATGTCACGAGTGACACGATGCCCGTTTACGTGGACAAGGAACCCACGGAAGAAAAGGTCCCCGAAAAGGCCAGGAAGCCGTTCATGTCTTTTAAGACGGCTCTGTCGCTGTCACTTAATAACCTCCTCACCAAGAAAGGAAGGACGATACTCACTTCCGTGGCGGGATCGATCGGCATCGCCGGGATCGCCCTGGTACTGTCCTTCTCGAGCGGAGTCAAGAACTATATAGCCAGGATACAGAGAGATACCCTCACCTCCTACCCCGTAGTCGTTACCGACCACGAGACGACGATAAACGGACTGATGTCCGCGGTCACCGATAACGGAAACGGTACGGATGACGAGAATGTCGGAGTCAGTAACCGCCTGTTCGAGCTCTTCGGCGTGGCACTGAGCACCGAGACTCCTTCCAATAACCTTGTGAGGTTCAAGGCATGGATAGAGCGCGAGACGGATCCGGCCAGAAGCACCACGGGGCTTTACGAGCATGTGGCTTCCATCCACTACCAGTATAAGCCCGAGCTCAATGTCTATGTTCAGGACACTTCGGGAAGATACAGGAACACGGACTTCACCGAATCCCTGGTATCGGGGCTCGGCTCCACCAATCCCATCACGCAGATAATCGGCGACCGTATCACTTCTTTCGACACCTGGACGGAGCTCATGCCCGGGCAGGACAATGCCTCGGTATCCTCCGCTGTTTACGACCAGTATGAACTCCTGGCGGGCGAATGGCCGGATGAGGCCGACGAGATAGTCCTTATCACCGACACTACCGGACAGATAAGCGACATAATCTACTATGCGCTGGGCTTTATGGACGATAACCAGATAAGCGATACGCTTTTCGCGGTAATTAGCGGCGGAAGCGTCGAGACAGAGGACCGTTCGGTCACATACGACGATATCTTCAACGTCAGGTTCAAGCTCGTCATGAACAGCGACTGTTACGTAAGATCTGACGAAGGCACATGGAGGAACATAAGATACGATGAGACCGCCATGTCCATGGTCCTCAACAATGCTTCGGAGCTGCGTATCACCGGGGTCGTGCGTCCCAAGGCCGACCTGATCGCGGGATCCCTTGTCGGAGGCTTCGGATATACCGCGGCCCTGACCGACTATATCGCGGAATACTGTAACGGCAGCGAGATCGTTACCGAACAGCTTTTGCCGGAGAACTCCAATCTCGATATAACAAACGGGCTGCCCTTCGAAGCGGAAGACGGAGGACTGACGGATTATGAGAAGGCGGAGGCGATACTGGAGTATTTCGAGAGCCTCACGCCTGAAGAGAAGACCGAGATATTCATGTCGATCCTGGCGGATCCCGGAGACGAATACCTGAACGAGATGGTCCTCTCGTATATGGAACAGTACAATACCAGGGATGCGGTAATAGATGCCGCAGCTGAGCTTCTGGGGATCGACCGCGAATTCGCCGAGAGCTACCTCGAAGGATATTCCGACGCCGAGCTTCAGCAGCTGGTAACGGAGCAGCTCGCGGAGATGATCTCCGCCAGATACGAGGATGATGCGAGGGCCCGTATCGAGGGGCTCATCACTTCGTATAACGATGCGGAGACCGGCTGGACTATAAGGGATTACTCCGCTGTCGTAGACCAGTTCGAAGAACTCATAGATTCCATAACGGATGTCTCCACGCTGGCTCAGTATTACGACCGTTTCATGCCCGGAAGGGAATCGGATTCGACACTGGCGGAGAATCTCGCCTCTTTCGGCTATATCGACTATGACGATCCTTCGGTAATAAGGATGTACGTCAACAGCTTTGACGACAAGAATGCCATCAACGACATAATCAACGAATATAATTCCAGAGTCCCCGAAGAGGACCGCATCCACTATACGGACTATATGTCGCTCCTTACCGGAGGTGTCTCGGATATACTGTCATCCGTGACCTACGGACTCGTGGCCTTCGTATCGATCGCGCTTCTGGTCTCCTCTATCATGATCGGCATCATCACCTATATCTCCGTTCTCGAGAGAACGTCGGAGATCGGAATACTTCGAAGCGTCGGTGCCTCCAAGAGAGACATCGCCCGCGTTTTCAACGCCGAGACTGCTCTTATCGGCGCGGCATCGGGGGTTCTCGGGACCATAACGACCATTATCCTGAACATCCCGGTATCGCATATAGTCGAGGCGAAGACGGGAATATCCGGGATATGCTCCCTCCCCGCAGGATATGCGGTCATCCTGATACTGGTCAGCATCCTTCTGACCCTTATCGCAGGATATATCCCTTCCAAAGTCGCTTCCAACAAGGATCCCGTCACGGCTCTGAGGTCTGAGTGATATCACGGGCCTATCTCAAAACGCCCCGAAAGTGAATATATCCGCTGTGGTTAATTGAGACAAAAAAAGCCCGAAAATGTCTATCTTTTTTTATAGCAATACTTCTTATAAATATGCTAATATGAAAGGCAAATTTCAAAAATTCATATTTAAGGGAGGAAAGACCAATGGCCATGATCTTTGAACAGGAATCAAGAACATTCAGTGAGTATCTTCTTGTCCCCAATCTGACTACAGAGAGAAACACACCCGATCAGGTGGATCTGTCAGCTCCGATAGCCAAGTACAGGAAGGGCAAGGAAGAATCAAGACTCAAGATCAATATACCTCTGGTCTCTGCCGTAATGCAGGCCGTATCCGATGACGGAATGGCGATCGCGCTGGCAAGATGCGGAGGTCTTTCTTTTGTATTCCAGTCCCAGTCGATCGAATCCCAGTGCAACATGATCCGTAAGGTCAAGAAGTACAAGGCCGGAATCGTAGAATCCGATTCCAACGTCTCTCCCGACGCCACACTTGAAGATATACTGAGACTCCGTGAAGAAAAAGGTCACGGAACAGCAGCGGTAACCGAAGACGGAACCGCAGAAGGCAAGCTCCTGGGTCTGGTCACCACCAGAGACTACCGCGTAAGCCGTATGTCCCTCGACACAAAGGTCAAGGAGTTCATGACCCCCATCGAGAAGCTCGTTACAGCTCCCGAGGGAACCACTCTCAAGGAAGCAAACGACATCATCTGGGACAACAAGGTCAACCAGCTCCCTATCGTAAATAAGGAAGGCAGGCTCATCGGTCTCGTTTTCCGTAAGGACTATGAATTCCACAAGGCCAACCCCGACGAGCTCCTCGATGAAGAGAAGAAGCTCATCGTAGGCGCAGGCATCAACACCAGAGACTACGAAGAGAGAGTTCCCGCTCTTATCGAAGCAGGCGCTGACGTTCTCTGCCTCGACTCCTCCGACGGTTTCTCCGTATGGCAG
>JAFZWN010000065.1 GCA_017617295.1 Clostridiales bacterium
AGCTTATCCTTGGCAAGGAGTCCGACTACCTTGACGGCAGCGGCACCCGCCTGGGATACCGTCTCGGGGATATCCTTGGGACCCTGAGCCATACCGGACAGGAAGATACCTGCCGTGGGAGACTCTACGGGACGGAGCTTTGCGTGTGCTTCGGTAAGGAAATCGTTGTTATCGATACTTGCCGTGAGCATCGTGGCGATCTTTCTGACACCCTTGTTAGGCTCGATGGCGGCAGCGAGAACGACCATATCGGTCTTCTTCATGATCTGCTTGTTGTCGAGCATGTCGACAGCCTGAACAACGATGGATCCGTCAGGCTGAGGGATGACCTTTCCGACCTGACCCTTTACATAGTTAACGTGATACTGCTCGACGGCTCTTCTGTAGAACTCGTCGAAGTTCTTACCGGGAGTTCTTACGTCGATATAGAATACCGTGATGTTCGTGTCGGGCCAGTGATCCTTGATGAGCATCGCGTGCTTGGCGGTATACATGCAGCATACCTTGGAGCAGTAAGGCTTACCGCGCTCGTCGTCGCAGCGGCTTCCCACGCACTGGATAAATACGATATCCTTGGGCTGCTTGTGGTCGCTCATCCTCTCGAGGTGTCCGCCTGTGGGACCCGAAGCGTTCATGAGGCGCTCGAGCTCGATGGATGTGATGACATCGGGGCACTCGTTATAAGCGTACTCGCCGAACTTGTCGAGATTGATGATGTCAAATCCGGTAGCCACTACGATGGCACCGTACTTGACCGTTACGATCTCGTCTTCCTGCTCGTAGTTTACAGCCTTGGAAGGACAGATCTTGGCACAGACGCCGCACTTTCCCGTCTTGAAATATGTGCAGTTCTCTCGGTCGATAACGGGCACAGCGGGAACTGCCTGTGCGAAAGGCATATAGATGGCAGGACGGTTACGAAGTCCCCTGTCGAATTCACTCGGGATCTTACCGAGCTTACCCAGAGGGCACTTGGCCTGGCACTCGCCGCATCCGGTACATGCCGCCATATCTACGGATCTTGCCTTCTTCCTGATCTTTACGTCGAAGTTTCCGACGTATCCGGATACGCCCTCGACCTCACTGTAGGTATAGAGCGTGATATTAGGGTGCTGGTTGACCTCGACCATCTTGGGAGTAAGGATACAGGATGCACAGTCAAGAGTAGGGAATGTCTTGTCGAACTGGCTCATCCTTCCTCCGATACTGGGCTCTCTCTCGACGATGTCGACCTCATAGCCGGCATCTGCGATATCAAGTGCGGTCTGGATACCCGCGATACCGCCGCCGATGACGAGCGCTCTCTTCGTAACGGGGCTCTCGCCTTCCTTAAGGGGAGTATTGAGGTTTACCTTGGCGATCGCCGCTCTGGCAAGGATGACGGCCTTCTCTGTAGCCTCTTCCCTGTCCTTGTCGATCCACGAGCACTGCTCACGGATATTGGCGATCTCTACCATATAGGGGTTAAGGCCGGCCTTCTCGGCGCAGGCCCTGAATGTCTTCTCGTGCATACGGGGAGAACAGGAACAGATGACAAGACCCGTGAGACCGTGTTCCTTTATGGCCTCGATGATCTTTTCCTGACCTGCCTCGGAGCACATATACATGTAGTCATCGGCGAAGACAACGCCGGGCTCATATCTTACGAGCTCAACTACTTTCTTTACATCGACCGTGGCTGCGATATTGGTACCGCAGTGACAGACAAATACACCAATTCTCTGCATATATTACCTCCTGTACCTGCGGTATGCGCTTACAAGGAGCTGCTGAGGGACATCGTCGTTAAGGAGCTCGGGGATCTCATCCGCAAGGAGGTAATCTCCGCCTCTCTCCCTCTCGACAAGCTGTCTTGTCGCATCGATGAGCTTGCCGGGCTGAACGTTCCTCGGGCATCTCTCGATACACGCCAGACATGTAAGGCACTTCCAAAGTGACTTTGAACTTACGAGCGATTCGATATCGCCGTTGATGATATAAGAAGCGAACTGGTGGGGCTTGATGTCCATCTCGTTAAAAGACGGGCATGAGCCTGAACACTTGCCGCACTTCATGCACTTATAGGGATCGCATCCGGAGATCTCCTTGATAAGCTCAACCTTTTTCTCGATCTCTTGCTTTGTCATGAATTACCCTCCTTTACCCCGAGAGCCTCTGCGAGAAGCTCCGTGAAATAATATACGGGAACCTTGGTGTCCGCTTCGGACTTGTTCAGGTTATACATGCAAAGAGGGCATGCCGTGATAAGAGCGTCGGCTCCGAAGCCCTTGCCCGAATCAAAGATGAGCTTGGTCCTCTCCTGAGAGATGCCTCCATCCTTCAGAGAAGTATATGCACCGCAGCATTCGTTCCTGTAAGGGAAGATAACAGGCTCTGCTCCGATGGCTCTTATAAAGTCTTCCATTATCTTGGGATCCTCGGGATCGTCGAACTCAAGGATCTTGCCGGGACGAAGCGTAAGGCAGCCGTAGTATGCTCCTATCTTCTTCCCCGTAAGAGGGTTACTGACCATCTTGGAAAGCTCGTCGAATCCGATGACATCGCGAAGGATCTCGAGGAAATGACGGACCTTTGTCTCGCCTCTGTAGGGCTCGTCGAGCATCATGTAGTTGTTGGCTCTGTTGCTGATATCCTCGACGTTTTTCATATCGTCGTTGACACGCTTTAAAACATGATGGCAAGCCGAGCAAAGCGTAACAAGTTCCTGTCCCTGCTCCTTGGCATAATTGAGGGCTCTTACGGATGCAAGCTTGGTGGCTATCTCATCGGTACCCAGAGGATAGACTCCTCCGCAGCACTGCCACTGCGGTATCTCTTCAAGCTCGAACCCCAGCTTCTCGGCGGAAAGTCTCGCATACATATCCAGATCCTTCGCCTTGTTCTTAAGGGTGCATCCGGGGTAATAACTGTATTTCATAGTTCCTCCCTGCTCTTTGTCGATTTGGCCGATGCAAACCTCAAAAAGAGCTGCCGGGAGGATGATCCTCTCGATAGACCTTTTTTCTCTTTCGGTAATGATCACAATAAAGAGATCTTTACAAAATATCAGTCAACATAAGCCAATTAAGATTTTAATACAGAATTAGAAAAATTGATATTCAGAAAAATTATAACTGCATATAAGAAAATGTCCTCCCGTCGGATAAGAGGACATTTTCGCTGATATTCCGTGAATTGTAGAACGAAATGATTTTCAAATCATCTGTAAGACCCGTTTTTTGCCTTTTTGGCATTTTTCTCCTGATACAGCTTCTCGTCCGCGAGATCGAGGATCTCGTAGATATCCACCTCATCGGAGCATTCAAACTCGTAGATACCGGTACTTATCTCGATGGGATAAGGCTTCCCGGCCTGCTCGTTATGCTTCCTGGTGATATCTTCGATCCTTTTCTTCAGTACATCCTCGTAGTTATCGACCTCGACGACCGCGAATACTACGAACTCGTCTCCTCCGAGCCTTCCGATGATATCCGTAACCCTGAAGGCATCGTTAAGGATCTTGGCTATGAGCCGCAGCGAGAAGTCACCGTCATCGTGTCCGAACTTGTCGTTGACCATCTTAAGGTTATCCATGTCGGCATAGCAGAGGACTGCCTTCTTGGTACGGTTCTTCGGATCAGCGATAGCCTTGCCTGCATACTCGAGGAATCCTCTCCTGTTATAAAGCCCCGTGAGCTCATCAGACTTCGCGGCCTCATTGAGCATGGTGTTATCCTTTATGAACTGTTCGAGCGAATCCTGCAGAGCCTTCTTGGTACGGTCCTGCTCCTCGACGAGAACGATCGACTTGATCGAAACGGATATCTGTCTGGCAACGACCGAGAGATTGCCCATCTCCTCCAGCGGGAGCTCGCAGATAAGCATGCCGTAGAGATCCTCGCCCATAAAAAGCGGCGCGACGACCATCGTTCTTCTTTCATCTGTCTCGATAAACTCGTTGGCAAACAGAAGCTCCGTCCTGACCAGCTGAAGTTCCTCAGGCAGAGTCCTTATGCCGTCCTGATCGCCGATAGCCCGCAGCAGCATCGTATTCGGGCACTTCCACGAACCTTCGGAAGCCTTGGTATTACCCTGGAAGATATAAAGGAATGTCCTCGTGACTCCGACATTATCAAGACCCGCGAGCACATGTACGTACGGGTCAGTATCCTCCTCGCTCTTTGTGAAGAAATCCTTGTTCTGCTTGTTAAGGAGCCTGGTGATACGGTCAGCCATGGCCTTGGTGTGATTCGACAAAGCCGCATTCTGATATGCGAACTGTCTGTAGAAAGACGAGAACATGGAAACAAATGCGATCTTCTTCTCATTGTCCTTTATAAGGAAACACCCCTTATCCTCGAGGGATTCAAAGACATTGAAGATCCTCTCGGATGAAGTGTAAAGAAGGGTATCGGCATCGACCAGCTTGCGGAAAGCCTTCCTCGGCGCTTCGGTATCCTTTATGTCATCGTTCTCGATATATTCGACCAGGCTGTCGCAGAACAGATCGATCTGATCCTTGATCCCGGCGATCATCTCATTCTCTTCGAATATCCCGAAAAGATACTTCTTCAGAGAACTCTTGAACTTAAGATCCGTTCTTCCCATCGTGTCGATATGAAGCCTCTTCTGCATGGCTTCGATATCTAGGCCGTCGCATCCGCATGAATCCCTCTGGACCATAAAGGTCTCGACTTCGACATTGGCGCCGGTATTCTTCTTCAGATACTCGGGAGCATTAAGGACAGCCTTATATGTCAGGTCATCAGACCCGGCTTCGACCGTCGTCAGCGGCGGATCCATATTGACAGAGAAAGAATCGTCGTCAAAACCCGTCACCATTATGTCCTTGCCGGGCATAAGGCCTCTGCTCTTTATGACCTCGTATCCGCCGATAGCCATATTGTCGTTGGCAAAGACTATCGCCTGAAGATCGGGATTCCTGTCCAGAAGCTCATTAACAGCATCCTGACTGTCCTCGGTAAAATCGCCGTACACGATCTTGTCATCCCCGGCATCCAGGCCATTTTCCGCCATTATCTTTTTGAAGGCCTGTAACCTCTCGACCGCGTCGATATTGCCGGAAGGCCCGCTCACATATCCTATCTTCTTTGCTTTATGCTTAACGATAAGATGTTCCATAACAGCCGAGAAACCCGAATAGTTATCGAACGTAACCGATTCATACCCTTCCATATCCGAAAAGAGCGTGACTATCGGTATATCCGGAAGTTTCTTGAGGAAAGCCCTCTGAGCCAGAAGATCCGCCCGGGATCCGATTATGCCCAGGAGCACATATATGATGTCCAGCGATTTGCTGCTCGGCAGTGCAAAGACGGAATTATACTGATATTCGTATTCCCTTGCTCCGAACTTGTTATCCGCCTTGCCGATATAATGTCCGGGATAGATAAAGAGATTCGCATCTATCTCCTTACATGCGAGTTCGGCGCCTTTTGCCGCCTGCGCCGAGAAATAATTGTTGGGATCGTCTATCAGAAGACCGATATTCAATCGCTTTCCCATAAGTTCCCCCTGCCTTAATACGGCCTCTCTCGATGATGCCCATAAACCTACGTAGTTATCTTACCATTAGAATTTCTGTCAATGGTGGCACAAATATTACCAATTTTTTAAGAAAACGGTTTTCGGCGATCAATCCCTGTTACGCTTACCCATCTCAAAGATAAACTTGTAAACAGCCGCGATCCCGATAACTCCGCCTCCGATAACGATCGCCCAGACGGGCTTGAAGTTCTTCTTGGAAGAGCCTTGGTTCTCTGTACCAGCAGTTCCTTCCGCAGTCTCGTCATCGCTTGCGGAAGAAGTCGTTGCCGACGTAGTTTCCTCCGTTGTCCCTGTTGCCTGTCCGGAAGTCTCTTCGACCGTCTCTGTTAACCCGGCAGACTCCGCCGTCTCATTTGTCTCCGTCTCTTCCTGTGCCGCTTCGGTTCCGGAGGACTCCGTTTCTTCCACCTGATCCGGTTCCGCCGACACGGAATTACTTACCAGGGCATTTACTATACCCTGATTTACCGTAAGGGCATTACGGTCGATTATCGAATAAGTCTGTCCGTTGTCCCACCAGAAGCACTTGATCCCGCGCTCGGCCGCTTCAGATACGAGATAGGCGGCATAGGCCTCCCTGTCGGTATCGTTGCCCTTACCCTCGGCACCGCATTCTCCGATTATGACTGGCACTCCGATACGTTCCGAGAATGCACTGACCGTGTTAAGGACCTCTGTAAGTTCCGCACGGTCGGCATCTCCGAAATCATCGTGTACCGTAGTCCAGGTCACGGACTCTGCCGTTCCCGTGAAGCCCCAGGGAGCGTAGACATGCACTTCCGCCAGAAGATGCCCCGTCGAAGGGTCGTTTGGAAGCACAAAAGAATCCAGAACGACCTGCTCGTGCGATGCCACATATGTCGAGACGATAAGGTTGCGCTGGGCATTGTTGCCGCCCGTCGCCCTTACCGTATCCACAAAGGCCTGCGCCAGAGTGTTTGTGGCGGTATAAGCATCCGAAGCTGTGGCGTGACCCCATGAATTGGAATTGTCGAGTATCTCGTTATAGCCCTCAAAAAGGAGCTTTTCGCCACGATCGGAAAACCGGTTACATATCTGAGTCCAGAGATTCCTGTAGCGGTTCATGTTGGCTTCGACCGTCCCCGTATCAGCGACCAGCCAGGCCACCTTGTCTTCCCCCGTCTCACCGGTATCGTGATGGACGTTAAGGATAACGAACAGATCCTGATCCAAAGCCATATCGACCACCTGCTCGACACGGTCAAGCCATGCTCCGTCGATATTGCCGCCCTCATCGACGTGCTGGGCCCAGGTGACGGGGATCCTTATGGCATTGAATCCGCTGTTTCTGACAAGGGCGATCAGTTCCGCGCTCGTCTGCGGATTCCCCCACGCTGTCTCAAATGACGAGGGAGCTGTCCCGCTTATCCATGTACCGTAGGAATCCAGAGTATTTCCGAGATTCCATCCGACGTTGATTGCATCACATGCCTCCCTGGCACTCATGAAAGTGTCCTCGGCATTTACGTCAGTTCTGAGGTTTTTGACCGGTACGATGTTAAGACCGAGGATACAAAGAAGCATCGCCACAACCGCGGCAATGCTCCTTTTCAGAATACATATATTCATTTTGCTTCTCATTTGCGTCCTTTGATGAAATTCCAGGAATCGCGGCACATGTCCTCGATACCGTACTGAGCCTGCCATCCGAGTTCTTCTTTGGCCTTAGTGGGATCAGCATAGCACTCGGCGATGTCACCCGGACGTCTGGCCTTGATCTCGTAAGGAACATCGATATCGTTGACCTTCTTATATGTCTCGACGAGCTCGAGTACCGAGTAGCCGTTGCCGGTTCCCAGGTTATAGATGTTGGTGCCCGCGGACGCCGTTACCTTGGACAGAGCGCAGACATGGCCCTTTGCCAGATCGACGACATGAATATAATCACGGACTCCCGTGCCGTCTCTCGTCGGATAGTCATTGCCGAATACTCCGAGGCAGGGAAGTTCGCCGATAGCGACTTTGTTGATATAAGGCATCAGATTATTGGGGATACCGTTGGGATCCTCGCCGATAAGACCGCTCTTGTGGGCTCCGATAGGATTAAAGTAACGGAGGAGTATAACGCTCCACTCGGGATCGGCCACGCAGAAATCCGAGAGGATCATCTCCTGCATGAGCTTGGTGCTCCCGTAGGGATTCGTCGTATGAAGAGGGAAATCCTCCTTGATCGGAACAGTCTTAGGGGAACCGTAGACAGTCGCGGAGGAACTGAAGATGATCTTCTTGCAGCCGTATTCGCTCATGAGATCCGTGAGGTTCAGTGTTCCCTCGAGATTGTTCCGGTAATAGAGCGCGGGCTTGGCGACCGACTCTCCGACTGCCTTCAGCCCCGCAAAATGGATAACGGCGTCGAACGTGTTCTCTTCAAATATCTTACGGAGGGCTTCCTTGTCGAGCATGTCGGCCTTATAGAACTTCGGTCTCTTTCCCGTGATCTTCCCGATCAGGTCAAGGACCTCCTCCTTCGAGTTGCTCAGATTATCGAATATGACCGGCTCATGACCGCTCTCTATCAGTTCAATACAGGTGTGGGATCCGATATAACCGGTTCCGCCGGATACGAGTACTTTCATAAAAGACGTTTCCTTTCAGATATCTTAATATGTTCTGTTTATTATAATCAAAAAGCCAGTCTTTTGGGATAGGCAATATTGTAATATTGTCGGATTGAAGAAACGGCCGCGTAAATATACATTTGATATTGCTGTTTTAAAGACGAGTATAAAGAAGAAGGTAAACAGGATGTCAAAGAACCAGAGACCGTTCTTCGCACACTACGCGAAGATCTTCCGTAACGAATTCAAAGGCTATAACTCAAAGGCCCTTTTAAACGACGCCACCGCAGGCATAACCGTAGGCGCCGTGGCGTTGCCCCTGGCACTGGCTTTTGGAGCTGCAAGCGTTGACGCGGAGCACGCAGCTATCGGTATCGCGGGCGGTCTCATCACTGCGATCCTCGCAGGCATAATATCGGGACTTCTGGGCGGAGGTTCCTTTCAGATCTCCGGACCCACGGGCGCCATGGCAGTCATCCTCGGCACCATCGTCTCGGGAACCTACGGCATGCAGGGCATGTTCATGGCTACTTTCATGTCGGGTGTCATCCTTCTCATCGCGGGACTTCTGAGGTTCGGACGTTTCGTCCAGTTCATACCCAAGCCCGTCGTCACCGGCTTCACGTCGGGTATCGCTCTCGTCATAGCAATAGGCCAGTTAGGCAATGCTTTCGGCGTACCCGTCTCGGGCGAAGGCACGATCGGCAAGGTCCTGAACTTCGCAGGAAACGTCGGCTCGCTGTCTCTTTCCACCTTGCTCATAACAGTACTCGTCGTAGTCATTATGGCCGTATATCCCAAAAAGCTCGCCAAATATGTCCCGGGTTCCCTCGTGGGCATCATCATCGCGACGATCGTTACGGCCGTATTCAAGATCGACGTTAAGACAATAGGATCCATCCCGAGCTCCCTCATCAATTCGGAAGCTCTGAACATAAGAGGCGTTGACCTCAACATGATAAAGTCGATAACCGAATATGCGGTTACCATAGCTCTTCTCGGCATGATCGAAAGCCTTCTTTGCGGTACTGCCGCAGCGTCAATGAAGAAGGAGAAATTCGATTCCAACGTCGAGCTCATCGCACAGGGTATCGCGAATATGGCCGTTCCTTTCGCGGGCGGAGTACCTTCCACCGCAGCCATAGCGCGTACCTCCGTTGCGATCAAGAGCGGATGCAGGACGAGACTTACATCAGTCTTCCAGTCACTGTTCCTCATCCTCTGCATGTTCGTCTTATCCCCCCTGATCGGCATGGTACCCTACCCTGCCCTCGCAGGCGTTCTCTTCATGACCGCCTTCAGGATGAATGACTTCAAGACCATCAAGTCTTATTTCACGCATCACCTTACCGATGCCCTGATCCTGTGCTTTGCCACAATGGTCGCCACCGTCGCTCTCGACCTCACTTACGCTATCGTCATCGGTGTGGCGCTCTCCATGATCATCACGATCAGCAAGCTCGCGGAGATAAAGGTCAACGTCGAGGAGGAGACTCTTATCGAGGGCCGCGACGTAGGCATCGTCTACAGCGTCGGAGCATACTTTTTCGCCAACGGCAAAGAGCTCAAGAAGGCTATCGAGAAGTGCGAAAAGAAGTACGACACATATATCCTCTCCTTCAGAGGCGTCGTCTTCGTCGATGTATCCGCCGAGGCCGAGTTCCTCGAGACCATAGAGTTTATCAAGGGGCGCGGCGCCGACTTCTGCTTCGTAGGATTGAGCAGTGACGTCAAGAACGCCCTCGAGAAGATCGGCTTCCAGGATCAGGTCGGCCGCGACCACTTCTACGCGAACCTCGAGGATTATGTAGCCTCGGTGAAGGCTTAATATCCTCTATCACGCAAAGTATCACAACAACCGGTCGTTTTTTGTGATATTCTGCGAGATTCTCGCAATTTATCACAAGATCAGGTCTGTTTTTGTGATACTTTGCGTGATACGCACGACAACTCAACTTCTTATAGCCTCGCAGATATTTGCCATTATCATTGCCGATATCTGCTGAATGAATACATCGGGACTTATCCCGGAGTCTTCAGTTTCATAAAACAGAAGCAGCTCGCTTCCGATCTTCATACCGCTCTCCATGTACGTGCAGATCTTGTCAAAATTTTCTTTTCTGTATGAAAGACTGCTCATTCGGCCCAGATGTTCAATAAAGAAAACCTTCCCGATAGCTCTGATATAAACGGCAAAATCGGGATTGAACTTTCTCCCGCCGATATAAACAGTCGGTTCATATGCATACTCGATCCCCATATCATCAAGAGTAACCGCAATGATCATCTCTGATTTCGATCTGAAGACCAAACCGTTATAATGCGGCCCGTTAAGAGGTTTGCTCCATTTTGTATTTGTGTCTTCGACAGCCTTGATCTGATCCCAGTATTCATCCTTCTTCGGATCGCGATAGTTCTCAAAATCAATATCCCCGAGCAGATCGTCGGATCTTTCAAGCGATGCCAGAAGATCCTGAAGCTTTTCCCTCATTCTGACCAGAGAAACCAGTCTCTTACCTGTCTTGCTGTTGATAATGTATTTCTTTCGTCTGTATCCGGGTTCGGAAGAAAATTCAGAAATATAGATCGCGAGGCTCCTTTTCCCGTTTATCACATACTCCCGTATCTTCCCCTCGGGAAGAGAATCGATACGGTATCTAAGATAGGCAATATTGAACTGTTTCAGATCTGTGGGCATTCTCATAAAAACCTCCATAAAAAAAGCACCGCTTGCGCAGTGCTTACAGTTTTTTCACAAGTATAGGATATCACGGAAACGCTTTCCCAACCACCCCTGTTTTTTCCCGTTTTTTAGTGGTTACCGACAAAAATTGTCGATTTTGAAGACCTTCAGACCTATCACGCAAAGTATCACAACAACCGGTCGATTTTTGTGATATTCTGCGAGATTCTCGCAATTTATCACAAGATCAGGTCTGTTTTTGTGATACTTTGCGTGATACGCAGGCCGCCCAATAGCAAAGCCTCAGATATTCCCCTTGCGGAGATACTTGTCCTGATACATCGACAGGTCGGCGGCGCGCATGACTTCCTCTATCTCGACCTTGCCCTCGATGATCCGCTCGGCACATCCCAGGCTGGCGCCGACAAGGTAGGGACGGTCCGCAAGCCCCGCTTCGGCCTCGATGAAACGGTTGATATTGTCCCTTATGTCTGAAGTCTTGCCGGAAAGAGGCTCGTCGCCTATTATCACGAAAGCGAACTCATCGCCTCCGAACCTGGCGCAGAAGCCGCGGTCCCCGACGAAAGTCTTTATGGCGTGAGCAAGCGACTGTATGGCGGCGTCGCCTTCAAAATGGCCGTAATTGTCGTTTATGGACTTCAAGCCGTCCATATCCACTGCGAACAGTGAGAAATACCGGCCTTTGTTCTCGCGCTTACGGAGAGCCGCATCGACATTCTTGAAGAAGCCTCGCCTGTTATAGAGTCCCGTCAGATAGTCGAGCTCGGACATGTGCTCGATCTCGGTGTTGGCGGCGATGAGCTTTCTGTTATTGAGAGCAGAATGGACAACGGCAGCGACAAAGAGACTGTACTCCTCGAATCTCTGTTCATCGCGGAGCGAGAGCTCTTCGTATCCGCATACGATATAGCCGAAAGACTCGGATCTTGCTCTCGCCTGCTTAAACAGGAGCACATTGAGTCCGCTGTCATCGCTTAAGATCGAATCCATCTCGGGAAGCGGCGCGGGCATGTTGAAGAAACGGCGGTCGTGCTTATAAAGACCTTTGTATCCTTCGAATACCGCATGTATGCAGTTGTCGTTCTCCTTGATGCCTATGAAATAATACTGGCTCCTCCAAAGCCACAGATACATCTGAAGGTCGGCCGTGGCCTCGACAACATCGCTCATGCTTATCGTCTTGGATATGAACCTGCCCATCTCGAGTATGTGCCTGAAATAATCGTGGTTATCGTTATAAAGCGACGTCACGATCCCGGACCACTTGTCGTAGGTCTCACTCGCACAGCCGCAGGAACTCCTTATCACCGTCTTGTACTTGATCTTCAGATCGGTGACATAGCTCTTCTTCTGCTTGCGCAGATCATAGAAGGAATCGATCGCGGAGATGATCTGCTCTCTCATGTCGTCGTAATCGGGCTCGCATGTGGTGATGCCCGGGTTATGGCAATAGCTCTGCCATATGCCATCAAAGCCCGTGACTATCACGTCATCGGGGATCCTTATGTTGTGCTTTTTAAGGCTGTCGCATACGCCGACGGCCATCGAGTCGTTCGCGCAGACTATCGCTTCGGGAAGAGGATACCCCGACTCGATAAGTCCGGTCATCTTGCGTTCGGCTATGGCATCCCAGAAATCGCCGTGATGGACGCGGTCGGGATCGTACGGGATACCGTTCTCCTCCAGGACTTTCTTATAGACTTCTATTCTCTCGTCCGAGAACGGATTGTTGCGGAATCCCGCGAACATATCGACATTCCTGCAGCCGTGATGTTCCACTATGTGCCTGACGATGCCTTCGAAGCCTGATCTGTAGTCCAGCTCGGCATTTATGACGTCATCGTATCTGCGCTCGAATACTATCGCGGGGATCTTATGTTTCTTTGCTCCAGCTATAAGCTTATGAACGACCTCTTCGCTCTTTATCATCTCGGCGAAGATTATCACTGCCGCCATGTCGATATTTACTATGAAGTCGGCGAACTGCTTCTCGACTTCTATCTCTTCCCTGTTCTCATTTGGTATGCCGAAAGTAAACGCCGCCAAGACATAGTCGCGGCTCACTTCAGGCGACTGCATCGCACGGACGAAGAGATTGAAGTTCTCCGCATCCTCCCAGACTCCGCAGATGCCCAGGACCTTGCGCTTCTTTCCCTTGCCCGTTCCGATCTTTCCGTAGTCCTTTTTCTGATAGACCCTGACATAATCGACTATCATGTCGGATTCCTCGTCAAATATCGTGGTGTCGTCCGGGTCTCCTGCCCAGTTGCCGCCTATGGCCATATTAAGAACGATATAGAAAGGATGATCGATGAGATCGGGGACCGTGCATGAGAAGAATTCCACGCCGTCGATGAACCAGCGGATCTTCCCGGGCTCCCAGTCACATGTGTATGTATGGAATTCGGAAACGGGATCTTCGCCTGCCGAGAACTTATGGATGCTCTGCTGTGTTATGTTTGAAACGCCGTAGTGGACGGAAGCATAGAACCTGTCCGTCTCGCTTCCGAGGATCTCCATGATATCGATGGTCCCGCACATCGGCCAGTTGCCGTATTTCTCCTCGTCGGCCATGAGCCAGAACGCAGGGAGGAAACCTCTGCCCTCGGGCACCTTGATCCTCGCCTCGAATCGGCCGTACTGAAATTCCTTCTTGCCGGAAGTATTTAACCTGCCGCAGGAATACTTTACATTCCCCTCGGGGGAGACCTCTCTTACGGGCCTTATGTGAAGCTTGCCGTCTGAAATAAAGACCACATCCGGATCAGCCCTGTAATCCTGGAGTTCTCCGTTGACCCATCCTGCAGGGTGCGTCTCAAGATTCCAGTTTGAAGGGTTGGGTGTCGATCCTTCGAATTCGTCGCTAAAGACGAGCTCATAGCCGGGTATCTTCGTCAAATTCTTCATAGGGCCCTCCCTCCCCTGATTATATCAGACAAAGATTACCGAAAGATATTATTTTCTCGCTTTGACCATCCTTGTGTTCTTGCTGGGTCCCTTACATACGAATACCGAGCCTATAAAGAAGACATCGCCGTCAGAATGAGCGTCCAGAAGCTCCTCGAGAGAATAGAGAACGAATCTCTTATCGTATCTGAAGGCCTTGGTATCGAAGAAATAGAAACCGATGCAGTCCTGACCGTGAGGATCGACCGTCTCGCCGTCCCTCTCGAGGAAGGCTCGCTTGTCGCGGATGGTAAGCGTCTTCTCCTCGGGATCGACGGCACAGATATCCTCAAGGGTATCCCTGATGGCCATCCAATGGGCCTCATCCTCCTTCATCAGATACACATAGTCACATTCGACCCCGTATGTATCATGAAGGAGCGTCGGTACGGTATCCATGTCGATGGAATGACCGCAATCTATCATAGGTTCGCCGGAAAGAAGGAAAAACAGTGATTTCATCTTAGAGAACCTCCCGTATATGATAAAAGTCTTTCCCTCTGTACTTGGATTATATCACCGCAGCACTGCCCGGAAATATTGACAAAATTGATGTTATCAAAAGGCAATTATTGGAAAGATTGTCGGATTTACTTGATATTTCCGGCAGAACTCCCGTTACCGGAGTGAACACCGACTGCTTTGGCATCCTCCCTGTCCGCGGCCGGAAGATCCCTGAAGAAATAATAAACGAAAAGAGCCGTCGGGAATACCGACAGGAGAAATGCCAGAGGCTGCGCCTCCTGGATGCCCGCCATTCCGCGCAGCTTCGCAAGCACCGCCAGAGCGGGGATAAAGATGACTCCGCTTCGAAGAGCCGACAGCACCGATGCCGAGATCTTCTTTCCCGTGCTCTGAAGGAGCATCTCGGTCGCCATCGTGAAAGGCATCACCATGCCGGTGACGCTTTGAAGCCTCAGAGCCCTCGTGCCGTACATTACGACTTCGGGATCCTCCCTGAAGATATAGATTATCTGCGGAGCGAAGATCAGGACTCCCGTACCCGCTATGACGATGATCAGCGTCGAAAGAGACACGGTAAACTTAAATGCGTTCCTTACCCGGCTGAACTTGCCCGCACCGTAGTTAAAACCGCTGACGGGCTGGAATCCCTGACCGACTCCCAGGGCGATCGCAAAGATAAAGAAATAAACTCTCGAGACTATGCTCATGGCCGCCACGGCTCCGTCTCCGAAGCCTCCCGACAGATAGTTCAGAAGTATCGTAGCCACGCTGTTAAGCCCCTGCCTCAGAAGGCTCGGGAAACCCGTGGCGATTATGTCGGTAATGTAGTTCATTCGGAACCTGATATGATCAAATGACAGGACGCACTGCGTCTTCTTGCGGATAAAGGGGATCAGGAGACAAACGAAGCTCACGACCTGCGAGATGGCAGTCGACAGCCCGGCACCCGATATCCCCATATTAAACCCGAACATAAAAAGCGCATCCCCGCCGATATTGAGTATCGCTCCGGCGAACAGCGCGATCATGCCGTAAAAGGCCTTTCCCTCGTATCTCAGGATATTGTTGAGCGTAAAGCCCGCCGCCATGAAAGGCGCAGTAATAAGGATATACGTTATGTATTTGATCGCATAAGGCGCGATGGTTGGGGTACTTCCCAGGAGCATCACAAGCGGCTCGATAAAGAAAAAGCACAGGATACTGGCGACCGTACCGAGAAACAGCGACAGGAAGAAACCTGTCGAGGCGAATTCCGAGGCCCCGGCATTATCGAACTTTCCGAGCTTGCGCGATATGATGCTGCCGCAGCCCTGTCCGAACAGGAATCCCACGGCCTGAATTATCGTCATAAACCCGAAAACGATACCGACGGCACCGCTCGCACTCGTCCCGAGCTTGCCCACGAATGCGGTATCCACCACATTATAGACATTGGTAACGAGCATCGAAAGGATAGTCGGTATACTGAGTGCGACTATAAGACGGGGAACGGGCGTCCTCGTCATCTTCATATATTGTGCTTCGCTGTCCATTTCTTTGATCCCTGATCTTCCTTATAAACGGCTCTTACTATACCACACGGCAACAGATACAAAAAGCCGTTTTACTATCATTCCGTATGTTTGTTATACTTTTATCGAATATAAGAAAACCGGAAAGGACGAACGAAAATGTATAATCTATTGCTCACCGGCAACTCCGGCTCATCAACAGTCATCTTCATCATCGGGATCGTTCTGATCATAATCCTGGTAGTTATCGCCACCGCGGCAAAAGCCCCCGGAATGAAGGGCGTCAAAAAGGAATACGCCGGCAAGATCAAACAGGAGATCAAGTTCAAGTATTATGATTGCTTCTTAACGGACAGCGAATTCGCCATCGCGGAGAAGAACAAGAAGGACGTCTCCATCTACTCCATAAAGGACATCTGTTTCATCCGTTCGTGCAAGGACATGGGAACCGGAAACTGGCAGATCTCTTTTTATGACTCCGACAAGGCCGCTCTCAAAGGGGACGTGCATAACGGCAAGAAGAGAAGGCCCCGAAAGATCGCGGTACGTTACTTCCCCAAGCAGGCGGAAGGCGAGAAGCTCTGCGAGATCCTGATGAACGTCAATCCGCAGATCACCAAGCTCGGATTCGGCGAGTGATATAACCTAAAGAATTTGAGACCCCCGTGAGCCTCCAAAGCCGCGGGGATCTTTTTGTTCTGTTCACGAAAAACAGCCTCCCGCATATGCGAGAGGCTGTCAGTCCTTACCTGGAGCCTTCAACCGGGATCGAACCGGTGACCTCATCCTTACCATGGATGCGCTCTACCTACTGAGCTATGAAGGCATCTTCAAAACAGGCAACGGTGATTATATCATAAAGATCCTGCCATGTGTAGAGCAAAACTCAAAATGAATGTCGCGAGGCATGTCCCTATCGCCACGACCAGAAGGCTCTTCTTTTTGTACGACAGGAAGAGCGCCACAAAGAAGCCGCCCGCCGCCGCGATGATGCTGTCCGTCGAATAAAGGATGGCGGGAAAGGTCATCGCCGAGAGAACGGTATAAGGAATATAGTCAAAGAAGGCCTTGATCTTTCTGTTCTCTATCTTCTTGCGGAACAATATGAATGGCACGGCCCTGATCAGATATGTGGTTATGACCATCACGGCCAGGAGGATAAAGAAGCGCGTGTTATCCATGAGCCTCACCCTCCTTCTTCCCGTGATCGCCGGAGAATACGCCGATCAGCGCCGCGACCACGGCGCATATGATGATCGCGAATCCGGTCGAGACATGCTCCTTCAAAACGGGAACATACCAGAACAGGCACGACAGTGCCACGGCTATAAGTGAGACCCGAAGGATCGTCCTGTCCTCTTCCGCTTTGGGGACTACGATCGCGACGAACATTCCGTAGATACCTATGGCAAGAGACGATGCCACGACTGAGGGAAGGACGCTTCCTAGAAGCGCACCGAGAAGAGTCCCGAGAGTCCATCCCAGCACGGGGACTGCGGCGATGCCGAGCATGAAGTTACGGCTCGCATCCTCTTTTCTTCCGCATGTCACGCCGAAGATCTCGTCGGTTATGAAGTTCGCGACCAAAAGCCGCGCGGGCACGTTAAGAGTCCTGTCCGCCTTCTGGGATATCGATATGCCCATCAGGGAATAGCGCAGATTGATGACGACCGTCGTGACTGCCATCTCTATCGGCCCTCCCGCGGAAGTCATTATGCCGACACCAGCGACCTGCCCCGCAGACGTCACGTTTAAAAGGGAGATAAGTACCGCCTGCCACCAGGAGAGCCCTTCCGACACTGCGAGTATGCCAAACGAAAAGGACACGGACAGATATCCGAGCCCTATCGGTATTCCGGCAGCAAGCCCCTTACGGAATTCCAAATCAGCTTACTCCCGCAAACTGCTCGACCTGCTCGAAAGACGAGAACATATCGATGGCGCTCATGTCCTCGATCCTGATAAGGACCTGATTGACATCGTCGAGCTGATAAACGGAATCCCCCGAGATCAGATATCTCTCGATCACCGCATGGGAATCGGAATCCAGATAGCTCCTGGTAGCCAGGACGAGATTGTCGGTCATCCTGAAATACTCGTCGACCATAAGGATGCCATCGCGCTCGACTTCAAAAGTCGCCTTCTTGAATATTCCGTCCGTCGACTCGAAATATGACGAATCAAAATGCTGTCCCAGCAAAGTGGTGCCTTCGGAATGGATAGTCTCACCGGCGCCACCCTCCTCGAAAACATACTGTCCGAAGCTGTCCTGAAAAGTATCGATCGTCTGAACGGCAGCAGAGTAATCAATGCCGGTGACCTGCTCCGAAGCAGCCGCCAGCCCGGACTCTATCCCTGCCTGTATAACATCAGACACTCCCGAAGGGATCGTAGGATCAGAAAGATCTCCCGTCGAACATCCTGCCAGGAGCATCGTCATTACCATACCCAAAACAATTATCTTTTTCATATTCCATTACCCTTTTTCTTTTTTCATATAAGAGGCGCCAAGCATGCATGCCGGCCTCCGGATTCACTGAAGGATTATAACACATATATTTATATTGCGAGAGTTGACAAAAGAACATAAAGCAAGTACAATTATTCAGCATCTTTCAAGGATGCGTATCGATCACGGAGAAGTCGCGTAGCCTGGTCGAGCGCGCACGACTGGAAATCGTGTAAACCCCAAAAGGGTTTCGAGGGTTCGAATCCCTCCTTCTCCGCCAAACCTTAGATCCCGAGATCCTTTAGTTATAAGGCTTTCGGGATTTTTGTTTGTTATGACACCTCGTTTTGACCAACTTTTCGACCACAATTAAAGTTGGTCAGAGTGGTTTCTACGAGACTTTATTGATAAAACGCTGCATATTCTGAGCCGACTTAACTTTCATTGCCTTGTTAACGTGTCCGTATCGGTCAAGGGTAAAAGAAGATGTCGCATGTCCCAGATTCTCCTGAAGAGTCTTTATATCGTCTCCGCTCTCAAGAGAAGCTACAGCGTATGTGTGTCTCAGATCGTGGAATCTCTTGTTCTCGAGTCCCAGATCCTTAACGATCCTTTTGTAGTTGTTGTAGACCGTAGGATGCTTCAGATGCTCACCAAGCTCGTTAGTGAAAACAAGATCCCATTCGTTGTTCCAAGCAGATCCTGCAGCTTCAGTGCATCTCTCCTGCCATTCCTTTTGCTTCGAAAGCATAAGCATTACGGAAGTAGCAACTGTGATGTATCGCTCTTTACCGTTCTTTGTGGAATCAAGATGATACACAGCCCCTTTATGGTGACTGTTTCTCTTGAGCTGCTTATTGATCAGGATCGTACTGTTCTCAAAGTCCACACAGTCCCATGTAAGTCCCAGGACTTCACCCTGACGAAGGCCGGCAAAGAGAGTCAGATAATAAACACTCTCGTACTTGTGACCCTTGATCGCTTCGAGGAATCTGGTGATGTCATCATTTTCTAACGGTTCTATCTTGGACTTGGTAACCTTTGGCAGCAGGCATCTGTCTGTAGGATTGATCTTAATCTCTCCGACAAGATAAGCCTGCTCAAGAGCTCTGTGCAGTACCCCGTGGATATTCTTGACCGTCTTGGGCGACAGTTTCTTAACCTGAAGGAGATCGTTATAGAACTTCTGTATCTGTGTCGTTGTGATCTCACGAATCTTTATCTTCCCGATATAGGGAATGATGTGCCTTTGGCAGATGTTGGCGTAGGAGTCATATGTGAAATCCTTTACTGTCGGTCTCACATATATCTCTAACCAGTTCTCCAACCAGTCTGCAAGCCTGTACTGCGAAGGAGCTATATAAGTACCATCATCAATACTTGATGTGATCTCCGTGAGCTTCTTTCTGACTTCTTCCTGCGTCTTGCCGTAAACGGAGCGTTTCTTGTATTTCCCGGCGCCGTCGATCTCAGATGTGGAATAGATCCCTTCCCATCTTCCGTCACTTCTGCGCCTTATGCATCCGCTTCCGTTTGCGTTTCTTTTCATTCGAGCCATTTTTCCTCCTTTCTTCCGATATATAAAAACAAGTAGCGGTCACCCCACTTATTCCTTCAAATAGTTATCCCTGAACCATCGTTCCAGTTCTTCATAAGAGATATCTCCTGCCAGGCATTTATCCCTCATCTGTCTTGCCTGTTCTCCCCAGACTGTGAAACTCTCTTCTGCCACACTGCCGTTCTTCTTTCTGGAGAAAGCAGCCTTGTAGTTTCTCTGATAAAGCTTCTGTGTCGCATCACTGTAAAGACCTCTGGAATGTGATCTGAGCCTTCCTACGGCGAGACACGTCTTTCCGATATCCTTGGCATAAGAAGCTGTCTCTATGATCCTGTGACAGTTCTTTGTGAGCGTCTCATTCTTAAAAGCAAAATATCTTCTGCAGTTAGAGCAGCAATAGAAGTGAAAACTGATAGCATAACGATTGAGCAGATACGAGATAAGGTCATCGTATGTATCCGGAATAAATGCTTCGAATAATCCGGAATCGCAGTCAGGCCGTATAA
>JAFZWN010000066.1 GCA_017617295.1 Clostridiales bacterium
CGCCGCTATGGCTCCCGCAGGGACTATGACCGCCCACATCGTTACGGTATCGCAGATCATGCCGAACCTGGTATCGCCTCCGCTTATGAATATGCCTCCGATGACCGTTGAATTGACTGATCTTCCCATAATGTAATAAGTACACATCAGGAGCATCCCGATAAGATATCTCTCGGCAGTCGGGGTAATATCGACAAATCGGCATATGAGAGGAGTCGATGCCGCCAGAAGTATCCCGAGGATCAGTCCGCTAAGGATCGAGAGCTTGCAAAGTCTCCCTCCGTATTCCTTTCCTCTCTGAAGATTACCGGCCCCGAGTTCGTTTCCCACCATGATGGAACCTCCGGCGGCAAGAGCAAAGCAGAAACAGGACACCAGGTCTTTGGCTACGGCTACTATGGCGTTGGCCGCTATGGCATCGTCTCCCAGATGTCCGATTATAACGGTTATCATGGTAAACCCGATCCCCCAGAGGATCTGATTGATCATCATGGCAGTACTGTATTTACTGAAATCATTTCTTATCAGGGGATCTGTCTTTCTTATATCGCTGATCCTAAGCCTGACAGAGCTTTTTTTATGAAGAACGGCTACACATCCGATAAGTCCCGCATAACATGATATCGCCGTTCCGAGCGCAGCTCCCGCGCACCCCAAGGCAGGACAGCCGAAAAGACCGAATATGAACACCGCATTAAGGCCGATATTAAGTCCGACCATGATAAGGCTTATGACCGTACTCTGCTTGACAAGGCCGACATTCTTGAGGATTATCGCGTACATCTGTGCCGCTCCGTCAAATATATATGCGAAAGCGACTATCCGAAGATAGATGATCCCTTTTGCCACGATATCGTCACCCGTGGTAAAGATACGCATGACTCCTTCAGGGAAAAAGAATGCGCACACAAAGAATACGATCAGGACAGGGATCATTATCTTCATTACATATGCAAATACCTTCTCGATCGACCTGATGTCCTTCTTGCCCCAGTACTGGGCGGCAAACATACTGGCTCCGCTGGCTATACCGTAAATGAATATGTTAAGGACAAACATCGCCTGGGAAGCCAGAGACACGGCAGACATGCTGTTCTGATCCAGAGCAACGAGCATCATGGCATCGCAAACAGGGATCAGCGCGAACATGAAATTCTGAAGCGTGATCGGAAATACTATCGATATGAGGCTCTTGTAAAAGCCGCCTGTCTTTAATGTGTCCCGGGTCATTTTCTTTGATGGTCCGTTTTTTTCTCCCAAAAAGATACAATCTGCCGTGCGACAGATTGTATCACTGAAATTCACCGTCAGACAAGTAAATACTTATCAGTAACCGAACTCCTGTGCCCAATAGTAATTGTAAACTCCGTCACCGTTATTAACGAGAGCCGCGCCCATGGATGTGTAATCGGGATCCATGATGTTTGCTCTGTGTCCCGGAGAAGCCATCCAGGCATCAAATACTTCCTGTGCGCTCGTCTGACCGCATGCGATGTTCTCAGCCCAGATAAGATCGCTGACCGTATAGCACGAAGATCCGTCAGGTCTTGTATGATCGAATAAGACCGTTATCTCGGAAGCTCTTACTGCTGCGGCACTCTCAAGTCCGTAATTCCAGGAAAGAGGTGCAAGCCCTTCAGATGCTCTGGCGTTGTTGACAAGAACGAGGATGTCATATCCGACTGTTCCTGCTGCGGGATAGACTACGGGAACGGGTGTGGGTTCGGGTGTTGTCTCGGGTGTCGTTTCTGCTTCGGTCTCAATAATGACCTCAACAGTTGTCTCGGCCGTTGTCTCAACAACTGTCTCTGCTTCAGAAGTCTCGGCTGCCGTTGTCTCTTCGGTCGTTGTCTCCTCGGAAACGGGAGCAGTCTCTTCTTCTAAAGTCTCTGTTGCTTCTGTCTGCTCTTCGATCATCACGTCAGCTTCGGTCTCTTCTTCACTCTCGAATGTCTCGATGACAGGAGCCTCTGTAACTGTCTCTTCTTCGATGATGACCTGATCGATGATCTCTTCTTCCGTCAGGATAGTCTCTTCGGAAGGAGTCTCCTCTTCGATACCGGAAACGGTAACAGACTCGTCATCAAGATCAAGATCAGCCTCATACTCGGAAGTTGATATAAACTCTTCGGGGAACAGATCATTTGCCAATGAGTCTGCGCTGCTGTAGCTCGCGGAAAACGAGAAAGCGGAAACAGCGATAGTAGCGGCCATCAGAAGGGATATGATCGGATCGACGGAACCTTTTTTCATTCTTGCTGCCTCCTCATTCTTATTTGCACGGCAGTGCATATCTCATTCACACTATCAATATATCACCTGAGGATATGTCAAGTATTTTTCTTTGAGTAAAGGAATTATGAATATGAGTTAATGATTTATGAACAAAAGATGAATGGGATCATTATTTGTGACAAAACCCCGATATCAGTCAAATGTTTTTGTGTTTTTCCGTGTACACAAAACACTTTTAATGTATTATTATTTATGGGTCCCGATCTCAATCGGGATAAGCGGAGGGAATGAGATGAACATCAGACGCAGCGATCCGGGTCTTAAGATAATAATCGTAGGCGCCGGAAAAGTAGGTCAGACGATAACCGAGACACTTACACAGGAAGGACATGATATCGCTCTGATCGACAACGATCCTTCCAAAGTCAGGGAGATCACCAATCTTTATGACATACTCGGGGTAGTCGGAAACGGTGCCAGCCTCGAGATCCAGCGCGAAGCGGGGGTCGACCAGGCAGATCTTCTCGTAGCAGTGACCGACTCCGACGAACTGAACCTCCTCTGCTGTATAGTCGCAAGCCAGTTCGGTAAATGCTCCACGATAGCCAGGGTAAGGACCCCTGACTACAGTGCCGATGCCTCTTATCTCCGGGACAAGCTCGGTCTGGACATGATATTCAATCCCGAGCTCGAATCGGCAAAAGATATGGCCAGGATACTCTATCTTCCTACCGCTTTGGAGGTCAACTCCTTCGCTCACGGTCTGGCCGACATGATAAGGTTCAAGATCCCCGAAGGAAACAGGCTCGATAACATGAGCATCAGGGATCTTGGCATGACCATCACAAACGATATCCTCATATGCGGTGTAGACCGTGACGGTGAGGTCACGATCCCTTCCGGAGACTTCCAGCTTCGAAGCGGCGACATAATATCTTATGTGGCCACCAGAAAAGAGAGCAGCCGTTTCCTTAAGGAGATCGGCTTCAAGACCAGACAGGTCAAGAGCACCATGATAGTCGGCGGCGGAAGGGTTACCCATTATCTTGCGGACCTTCTTCTCAAAAGAGGCATCGAAGTCAAGATCATAGAGAATGACAGGGAGAGGTGCGAACAGCTTACCGAACTCCTTCCCAGAGCGATAATCATCAACGGCGACGGCACCAATACGGAGCTTCTCAAAGAAGAAGGCATAAGCGAGGTCGGATCATTCGTTCCCATGACGGGAATAGACGAGGAAAACATCCTCTTAAGTCTCTACGCGGGAAAGAATTCCAATGCCAAGGTCATTACAAGGATCAAGAGATCCAACTTCTCGGAAGTCATCGGCAACCTCGATCTGGGAAGCGTGATCTATCCCAAGTACATCACTTCGGAAGCCATCATAAAATACGTACGTGCCAAGACGGCCGGTGTGGGAAGCAATATCGAGACCCTTTATCAGATCTTTGACGACCGCGCCGAGGCTCTCGAGTTCAGGATAACCGAGCAGTCCAGGGTCACTGACACGGAACTTATCGACCTCAGGGTCAAGAAAGGTGTTCTCGTCGCATGTATACTTCGTGGCGGCAAGCTCATAATCCCTTCCGGTCATGACTTTATCAAGTCCGGCGACAATGTGGTCATCGTCACTACCCGCAAGGGTTTCACGTCTATAACGGACATTCTCGAGGAATAAAGCGAAAGAAGCGGACGGTACATGAATTTCGGAATGATCAGGTTCATACTCTGTCAGGTAATGAGGATCGAAGGTCTGCTTCTGATCCTCCCCTTTGTCGTATCACTCGCCTATAACGAAAAGGCGGGCCTTTACTATCTGGCCCTCGCGCTGATCCTCTTTGTTGCGGGCAGCATCGGATGCTTCTTCAAGCCCAAGGACACTGTCATCTATTTCAAGGAAAGCTGCGTCGCGACATCGATGAGCTGGATACTGCTCAGTATCTTCGGCTGCCTTCCGTTCGTTATAACGGGCGAGATAGCTGATTTCAACGATGCGCTTTTCGAGACGATATCAGGCTTTACGACAACGGGAGCGAGCATCCTCTCGGACGTCGAATCCTTAAGCCATACCGCGCTGTTCTGGAGAAGCTTTACGCACTGGATCGGCGGAATGGGCGTTCTCGTTTTCCTTCTGGCCGTTATCCCGATGTCGGGCGGATCCAATATCAATCTCATGAGGGCGGAGAGCCCCGGCCCTTCGGTAGGCAAGCTCGTCCCCAAGCTCAAGCAGACCGCGCGCATCCTCTATATTATCTATTTTATTCTTACGGTCATAGAGATCATACTCCTTATCCTGGGAGGCATGAGCGTATTCGATTCGATCTGCCTTTCATGCGGAACTGCCGGTACGGGCGGATTCGGAATCAGGAACGACAGCTTCGCGAGCTATTCAACATACGTTAAGTGGGTTGCGGCCGTCTTTATGGTACTGTTCGGAACCAACTTCAACGCTTTCTATTTCATAACGCTCAGGCAGATAAAAAAGGCCCTGGCAATGGAAGAAGTCAGGTTCTTCCTGGGCTTTGTATTCTGCTCGACCGTGATCATATTCCTTAACGTCATGCCCTCGTACGCGACGGCCGGAAGTGCAGCAACCGACTCATTCTTCACGGTCACTTCGCTTGTATCCTCAACGGGATTCGCATCATGCGACTTTGATGTGTGGCCTATGAACGCCAAGCTCATCCTTGTGCTCTGTATGACCATAGGCGCCTGCGCGGGAAGCACCGGCGGCGGCTTTAAGGTATCCAGGGTCCTTATCCTTCTTAAGACTCTCCGAAAGGAGCTGAGCTCCTTCATCCACCCCAAGATCGTCCGCAAGGTCACCATGGACGGCAAGAGCATCGAGCACGAGATCATCAGATCGGTCAACGTATACCTCGTAACATTCCTCTCGGTATTCGTCATCTCGACCCTGTTCATATCCATAGACAATAACGACATGGAAACAACGCTGACTGCTGTACTGGCCACTCTCAACAACATCGGCCCCGGCATGGGAAAGGTCGGTCCTACATGCAATTATGCATTCTTCTCAGTCTTCTCAAAATACGTTCTCATGATCGATATGCTGGCAGGGCGCCTGGAACTCTTCCCTATCCTCATGCTGTTTCACCCTCAACTATACAAAGGTCTGTTCAAGGGACTAAAAATGCCATGAAAAAAGCAATATTAACAGGCGGAAACGGTTTTATCGGATTTGCCCTGACGACCGAACTGGTCCGTCACGGTTATGATGTATATGCTCTGATAAGGAGCAGCAGTCTGGAAACGTTTACAGAAAAAACGAGATCCTGCGGTCTGACAGAAACGGAGATAGCTTCGATACATGCTATTCCCGGAGATCTCCTGTATCCCGAACATATTGAAAGCGCCTTGAAAGAAGCATGTCACGATCCCGATGTGTTCTTTCACATCGCATGGAACGGTTCTGCAGGTCCGGCAAGAGCCAACCTTCGGCTTCAAATGGAAAATGTGGTGATGGCAGAAAATATGGTAAGTTTGGCCGCTGCCATCGGATGCAAAAAGTTTGTCGGAGCCGGAAGCATAATGGAGGACGAGGTCCTCAAGACCGCACTTGAGGGTGGGCGGACAACGATCAACCAGATATACAGTTCCGCCAAGCTTCAGGCCCATCTCGCATGCCGCATCAAGGCCGAATCCCTCGGCTTATGCTTTTGCTGGGGCAAGATCACTAATGCATACGGTGCGGAAGATACCACAGGACGTTTTATAGATAATTTCACCGGAAAGATGATCAGGAACGAATCGTGCTCATTCTCCAAGGCCGACCAGCTTTATGATTTCATCCATATCTCCGATGCCGCAAAGGCGTTCAGGCTCATAGGAGAGAACGGAAAGGACTTCCGGCACTATGTGGTAGGATCCGGAAAGCCCGTCATCCTGAAGGATTATATAGAGAAGATGGCTCGCCTTACCGGCACGTCTTCCGTCATAACGTTCTCGCAGGACGCCTCCGCGATCATCTATCTTCCGCATTCCTCTTTCGACACCAAGCAGTTCGAAGAAGACACGGGCTACAGATCGTCCGTGGATTTCGAAGACGGCATATCAAAGATAATTGAAAAAAAGCGGTCAATGCAGTAACATTACATCTATGGGTATATTTCAATTTAAACCTCTTGATATTCCCGGTGCAATGGTCATCTCCTCGTTTTTTTCGGATGACCTTCGGGGAAGTTTTGTAAAAAGTTATGAGCAGTCCGAATTCGCGGAAGCGGGGATCGATTTCTCGTGTTGCGAATCATTCGTATCCTCATCCTGCAAAAATGTTATCAGAGGTCTTCACTTCCAGACGCATGCGCCTCAGGCAAAGATCGTCGGCGTCATAAGCGGCAAGGTCTTTGACGTGGTGGTCGATCTTCGCAAGGATTCGCCAACATACAGGAAATGGGCCGGCATATATCTTTCCAACGAGAACCGTAACAGCCTTCTGATACCGCGCGGCTGCGCCCACGGCTTTCTCTCGCTCAGCGAGAACAGCATGGTCAGCTATCTGTGCGACGGGCTCTACGACAAAGCGACCGATACAGGCATCGTCTACAACGACCCCGATATCAATATAGAGTGGCCCATTATGGATATCAGGAATGCTATAGTATCGAAAAGGGATCTGGGCCTTATGTCATTTGAGTCTTTTGACAAGTCAAATCCCTTCAGGATGGAATGAACATAATGCCTGAGCCCTTCCCGACTGATCACACTTTTGCGGTATGTGCATATAAAGATTCACCCTATCTGGAGAAATGCCTGAGTTCAGTCGTTAGCCAGATAAAGAAGTCGAACGTCATCATGTGCACCCCCACCCCGACCGACAAGATAAAAGCTCTGGCGGAAAAGTACGACGTGCCGTTGTTCATCAATCCCGACGGGAATGCGGACATGCAGGGCTCATGGAACTTCGCGGTCAGCAAGGCCGATACATCCTATGTCACCGTATGCCACCAGGACGACTATTATTCGGAAGGCTATTTTGCCGCGATCGAAAATTTCCTGACGGATGACCTTCTGTTCCTTCATACTGCCTATACCACGGCATATACGGATTCTGACGGCAATACGGAGATAAAAAAATCCAAGAACATCATCTTCAAGCGCATCATCCACGCCGTATTTGCCAACAGATGGCAGCAGGATAAGATCTTTTTCAAGAGATGGGATCTGCGCTTTGGCAATTCGGTCTGCTGCCCCACCTGCACATATAGCAAAAAGAACCTCGAACAGCCTATCTTCACTTCACAGCTGAAGCACGGCGTCGACTGGGATCTGTATATCAGCCTCGCTTCAAGAAAGGGCCGCATAGCATATATAAAAAAGCCCGTCGCATTCAAGAGGATCCACCTTGAGGCCCAGACAAATCAGGATGTGGCCAGCGGCGTACGCGCCCGTGAGGATATCGAACTATATTCGCGCCTGTGGCCCAAGCCCTTCGCAAAGGTAATGCAGAAGATCCTCATCCATTTCTACAACGCAGGATAAAAACGGCAAAAACTGTAAGTTTACGGGTAATTTCCACCGGCCGGTCTATTACTGATCATACAGATCCGTCAGGCTCGTCCTGTCAAGGCCGTAAGCCGCATTGCGGTGTCCTTCAGCCGGCCTTGACAGCGCCTGCGGATCTGACAGAATGAATTAAGCCGGCCGATGAGATGCGGTATACCATTCGGCTTGTTGAGAGCGTTTGGTATACTTTTTTCGCAGATAATGTATACCATTTGCCTTCTACAGAGCATTTGGTATACGTTTTTTGAAAATCTGTATACCAAATCCGTTTTTTGAGACCATATGGTATACATTTTCCCTTGTTTTTGTATACCAAATCCTTTCTGATGGGCAAATGGTATACCAAAGTTTTTGTAAACTATTGATTCAAGATTTACTGAACGACCGCCGATGAGAAAAGATCTTTCTGTTTGTCCGATCCCGTGAATTCCGTGAAGAACCGTTTTTGGTACTATAATCTGCAACAACCGCCGGTTCCGGACCAGCGGTTGTTTGTTGTGCCCTTTTTGCAATAACAGGATAAGGTTTCTTTCGATCAGCCCCGCGCTTGCGCTCACTGTCCGTACGTTGAAAAATGAATAAAGCCTTATATCATTTCCTCCGGATGGAAGACCTTGTCAAACTCCTCGGGTGTCATGAAGCCCAATTTGACGCATGCTTCCTTGAGGGAGATATTCTCCTCGAATGCAAGATGAGATGTCTTGGCGGCATTCTCATATCCGATATAAGGATTAAGAGCCGTAACCAGCATGAGCGAGTTATGGAGATTGTTGTGCATCTTCTCCTTATCAGCCTTGATACCGACGACGCATCTGTCATTGAAGGAAACAATAGCCTCGGAAAGGAGCCTTGCCGACTGAAGGAAGTTATAGGCTGCTACGGGCATGAATACGTTGAGCTCGAAGTTACCCTGGGATGCAGCCATTCCGACTGCAACGTCATTACCCATTACCTGAACGGCTACCATCGTGACGGCCTCGCACTGTGTGGGGTTGACCTTGCCGGGCATGATAGACGAACCGGGCTCGTTGGAAGGTATGGTAATCTCGCCGAGACCTACACGGGGGCCGCTGGCAAGCCATCTGACATCGTTGGCGATCTTCATCATGTCGGCTGCCATGGCCTTGATCGCGCCGTGAGCGAAAACTATCTCGTCCTTACTGGTAAGAGCATGGAACTTGTTGCCTGCGGTAATGAACTTCTTGCCGGAAAGCTTTGAGATCTCTTCCGCTACCTTAACGTCGAATCCCTTGGGTGCATTAAGTCCCGTACCGACTGCAGTACCTCCGAGAGCAAGTTCTCTTAAAGGCTCGAGGGCCAGCTTTATGAGCTCGATGTCCCTCTCGAGAGACGTTCTCCAGCCGGAGATCTCCTGTGAGAAACTGATCGGAACGGCATCCTGAAGGTGCGTCCTGCCGCTCTTTACGATGCCCTGATTCTCGTCTTCGAGCTTCTTAAAGGTATCGATCAGTTTCTGTGCGGCAGGGATCAGCTTATCCTCGAGGATAAGGACTGCGGAGATGTGCATGGCCGTCGGGAAAGTGTCGTTACTCGACTGGCTCATATTGATATCGTCGTTGGGATGGCAGAGCTTCTTGCCCGCTATCTCGTTTGCGCGGTTGGCGATGACCTCGTTGGCGTTCATGTTGGACTGCGTGCCGGAACCGGTCTGCCATACGACAAGAGGGAAATGGTCGTTCAGCGAGCCTGAGATGACCTCGTCGCATGCCTTTGAGATGGCATCAAGCTTCTCATCCGTCATCTTCTCGGGCTTAAGGCCGTTATTGGCGATCGCTGCCGCTTTCTTAAGTATTCCGAATGCATGTGTTATCTCACGGGGCATCGTTTCAATGCCGACACCGATAGGGAAATTCTCATGCGATCTTTCTGTCTGTGCTGCCCAATACTTGTCTGCGGGTACCTTGACTTCACCCAGCGAATCGTGTTCGATACGGTATTCCATTTTATATCGCCTCCGCTTTTGAAAATAGTGTTTTTATGATACAACAATACGGGCTCCTTTTACAACTTTGAAGGATGTGATTTTCATTACACCGACAAAACGAAAATGCGCGGCGTTATTTGATAAAAACGCTGTCAGGCGGACGTTCTGAATTATTGCCGTATGAAAAATATGCTTGTATAATTGTCTTTATTGAACTTCAAATATATATATGTATTTATAAGAAAACGGAGGCAAAGAAATGGCTAGAGTTTATAACTTTTCGGCAGGTCCCTCGATCCTTCCCGAGGAAGTACTCAGACAGGCAGCAGACGAGATGCTCGATTATCAGGGCAGCGGTCAGAGCGTAATGGAGATGAGCCACAGATCCAAGGTCTATGACAAGATCATCAAGGATGCTGAGCAGGATCTTAGAGATCTCATGAACATCCCCGACAACTACAAGGTACTCTTCCTTCAGGGCGGTGCTTCCCAGCAGTTCGCGGCTGTTCCCATGAACCTCATGGTAAACGGCGTTGCCGACTACATCATCACGGGACAGTGGGCCAAGAAGGCTTATCAGGAAGCCAAGAAGTACGGAAAGGCTGTAGCTGTTGCTTCATCCGAAGACAAGACATTCTCTTATATCCCCGACTGCTCCGATCTTCCGATCGACGAGGATGCGGACTATGTCTATATCTGCCACAACAATACGATCTACGGAACGGCTTTCCACGAGCTCCCCAATACAAAGGGCAAGATCCTTGTTGCCGACATGTCCTCCGATATCCTTTCCCAGCCCGTTAACGTTACCGATTACGGCATGATCTATTTCGGCGTACAGAAGAACGTAGGTCCCGCAGGCGTAGTCATCGCCATCATCAGAGAGGACCTTATCCGTGACGATCTGCCCGAGTTCGTGCCTACGATGCTCAAGTACAAGACACAGGCTGACGCAGATTCACTGTACAACACGCCTCCGTGCTACGGCATCTATATCTGCGGTCTTGTTTTCAAGTGGCTCAAGAAGATCGGCGGCCTTGAGGCAATGAAGGAGATCAACGAGAAGAAGGCCAAGATCCTTTACGATTATCTCGACTCCTCCAGGATGTTCAGGGGCACGGTCGTAAAGAAGGACAGATCTCTCATGAACGTTCCTTTCGTAACGGACAGCGAAGAACTGAACGCCAAGTTCATCAAGGAAGCTACCGAGGCAGGATTCGTTAATCTCAAGGGTCACAGATCCGTGGGCGGAATGAGAGCTTCCATCTATAACGCCATGCCTGTCGAGGGCGTAGAGAAGCTCGTTGCTTTTATGAAGAAGTTTGAAGAGGAGAATTCTTAAGATGTACAAAGTAAAGTGCCTTAACCCCATCGCCAAGTGCGGTACTGACCTTTTCGATGAGAACTATGCTCTTACCGAAGAACTGAACGAAGCAGACGCTATCCTTGTAAGATCCGCCGTAATGCACGAGATGGAGCTTTCCGGGAACACTCTTGCAGTCGCCAGAGCAGGTGCAGGTGTCAACAACATCCCCCTCGATAAGTATGCTTCCGAAGGTATCGTAGTATTCAATACTCCCGGTGCCAACGCCAACGGCGTTAAGGAGCTCGTCCTTGCAGGTATGCTCCTCGGCGCACGCGACATCACGGGCGGCATCAACTGGGTAATCGAGAACAAGGACGACGAGGGTATCGCCAAGTCCGCAGAGAAGGCAAAGAAGGCTTTCGCAGGTTCCGAGATACAGGGCAAGAAGCTCGGCGTTATCGGTCTGGGCGCCATCGGTGCTCTCGTAGCCAACGCCGCTGTGGGCCTTGGAATGGAAGTTTACGGTTACGACCCTTATGTTTCCGTAGACGCCGCATGGAAGATCTCCCGAGCCGTTAAGCACATCACGAACGTAAACGACATCTATTCCGAGTGTGACTATATTTCCATCCACGTACCGCTCCTTGATTCCACAAAGGGCATGGTAGATGCCGAAGCCATCTCCAAGATGAAGGACGGCGTTATATTCCTTAACTTCGCAAGAGACCTTCTCGTTGACGAAGAGGCTATGGTCAAGGCCGTAGAGGAAGGTCACGTTAAGAGATATATCACTGACTTCGCTAACCCGACTGTAGCAGGCAAGAAGAACGTCATCGTTACTCCCCACCTCGCAGCTTCCACAGAGGAGTCCGAGGACAACTGCGCAGTTATGGCTGTTAAGGAGATCAGGGACTTTATCGAGAACGGTAACGTCATCAACTCCGTAAACTATCCCAGATGCGATGCCGGCGAGTGCCAGTATGAGTCCCGCGTCACGGTATGCCACAAGAACATCCCCAACATGCTCACGCAGTTCACGGGATTGTTCGCTAAGCTCTCCATCAACGTTCCCGAGATGGTCAGCAAGAGCAGAGGCGACTTCGCTTACACGATCATCGATATCGACGGCAAGGCTGATGCTTCCATGGTCGACGAGATCTCTAAGATCGACGGAGTACTCCGCGTACGTATCGTAAAGTGATCGGGAAAATAAAAGAACTCTTCAGGCTGCTTCTCAATCGGGAGCAGCCTTTTTTATTCGCAGAGAAAATCAGCGATCTCCGACAGAGCGCCGCTCTTGACGACAAATACCGAAGGTATCTTCTGTCCTATGGGGATCTCGTCTAGCGTGCACACATATATGCTGTCGATCTCCGCTTCTTTAGCTCCTTCTATATCCTCGGAAAGATCGGATCCTATCATTACCGTTTCTTCCTTATCCAGCCCCTCCTGCCTTAAAAGCATGTCGAAAAAGGCCTTCTCGGGCTTTGCCGTCTTATAGTCGGAACTCAGGTATATCCCTTTGAAATAATCCTCTATCCCGAGCTTTTTGAGATCGGGGAGCGTATAAGAAGACTGGGCGTTACAAAGAAGGAACAGATCAAATCCGTCCCCTTCCAGCCGGTCCAGAAGATCAAGGGCTCCCGGGCGTAATCCCAGGTATCTTACAGATTTCTCGCGGAAGAACTC
>JAFZWN010000067.1 GCA_017617295.1 Clostridiales bacterium
GAAAGATCTATGAGATCTGATAAGAAGACTGCGATAGTTACGGGAGCATCGTCGGGGATCGGCAGAGCGGTCGCTGATATGCTCTTTGAACAGGGCTTCGATGTCATCGGCATCGGGCGTGTGTTCCGTGAGGATGCATGTTGGGAACAGAAAGTCCTTGATATCACCGACACTTCTGAACTGACCTTATACATAAAGACTATGTTAAAGGAACGTGACGTGCAGGTGCTCGTCAATTCTGCGGGTGTCGGATACTACGGCCTCGCAGAGGATATCGCACCCGGCAGGATCGCCGAGATCATCAGGACGACCCTCGAGGCGCCGGCGGTATTGTGCTCGCTTGTCATGAAGAGCTTTAAAGAAAAGAAGGACGGGCTGATCGTCAATGTCTCGTCGGTCACATCGGGGAAATCCAACCCGCATGGAGCTGTGTACGGCGCGAGCAAGGCGGGGCTCAGCAGCCTCTCTGCGAGCCTTTTCGCCGAGGCGAGAAAATACGATGTCAGAGTCGTCGATATCTGTCCCGACATGACAGACACGGAGCTTTATCGTAACGCTGATTTTACCGCCGACACAGATGATGTTATGGCGTACCTTAAGCCGCAGGACGTGGCGGAAGCCGTAAAGGATGTGCTTTGTAAACGAAGAGGCGTTGTCGTAAATAAGATAACGATCGTGCCCCAGCACGGCAAGATAAAGAGAAAGACAACGGAGGATAAATGATATGGCTATCAGGATACCGATCAATGACGGATGGAAATATAGCGATGTCTGGGCAGGCGTGCCGGACGAGGTGGACGTCAGGCTCCCGCATACCGTTGCTCTGACGCCCTTTCATTATTTTGACGAAAGTATCTATCAGAAGGTAAGCGGCTATGAGCGTATCCTCGATATCCCGGGGGATTTCAAGGGAAAGCGGATATTCGTCGTTTTCGAGGGAGTGGCGCATCAGGCGACAGTATATCTGAACGGGAAGGAACTTCTGACGCACTCGTGCGGATATACGGCTTTCGAGGTCGAGCTGACGGATGATCTTACTAAAGAAGGTGACAACAAGCTGGCTGTTAAGGTCAGCAGCCGCGAGGATCTCAACGTCCCGCCGTTCGGATTTGTCATAGACTACATGACATATGGCGGTATCTACCGTGAGGTGCGGCTGGAAGCGCGCCCGGACAACTACATAAGCGATGTCTATGCGGCGGCAAAGGCGGATGGGTCGCTCTCCGTCGACGTGTCTTTCGCGGGGGAGCCCAAAAGATATGATGTCAGTATCATTGATATCAGTACGGGCGAAAAGGTATATACGGCATCTTCGTCAGAAAGTCATCTCGAGGCGAAGATCGATGGTATAAGGAAATGGGATATAGACGATCCGGTCCTTTATGAACTGACGGTCGAGATTGACGATGACTCATTTAAAACGAGGATCGGTTTCCGCGATGCGGTCTTCAGGAAGGATGGCTTCTATTTGAACGGCCGCAAGGTAAAGATCAGGGGGCTTAACCGTCACCAGTCATATCCGTATGTGGGCTATGCGATGCCGGCATCGATTCAGAGGTACGACGCCGACATAATGAAAAAAGAGCTGGGGCTCAACGCTGTGCGAACCTCGCACTATCCGCAGTCGCAGCACTTTATAGACAGGTGCGACGAGCTCGGTCTTCTTGTTTTCACGGAGATCCCGGGCTGGCAGCACATAGGCGACGAGGCGTGGAAAGAGCAGGCGGTGAGTAATGTGGAAGAGATGATCCTTCAGTATAGAAACCACCCGTCGATCGTCCTTTGGGGAGTACGCATCAACGAGTCGGTCGACGATGACGAGCTGTATAAAAAGACAAACGCAAAAGCGCACGAGCTCGATCCTTCACGCCAGACGGGCGGCGTAAGATACCTTAAGAAGAGCAGCTTCCTCGAGGATGTCTATACATATAACGATTTCAGCCACGATGGCACGACGCCCGGCTGTGAGGCGAAGAAAAAAGTCGCGACCGATCTCTCGGCGCCGTATCTGGTATCGGAGTATAACGGGCATATGTTCCCGACCAAGTCTTTTGACTCGGAGGAGCACAGAAGAGATCATGCGATCCGTCATGCAAATGTGCTCGATGCGGTGGCCGGCTATGACGATATCGCGGGCTCTTTCGGGTGGTGCTTTTTCGACTATAATACCCACAAGGACTTCGGTTCGGGAGACCGTATCTGCTACCACGGCGTATGCGATATGTTCAGGAATCCCAAACAGGCAGCCTATGTATATGCGGCTTGCGGAGATACGGATGAACCGGTCCTCGAGCTCAGTTCCTCGTTCGATATTGGCGAGCATCCTGCGGGTAACCGCGGCGTCATCTATATCTACACCAACTGCGACAGCGTGAAGATGTACAAGAATGATATCTTCCTTAAGGAATATACTTCTAAGGACAGTACCTATAAGGATCTTAAGAATGCGCCTATCGTCGTCGATGATTTTATAGGTGATCAGATGAAGACTAACGAAGGCTTCGGTGAACGCCAGAATCAGATAGTCAAGGAGGCGATGAACTATATCGCCGTTTACGGCATGAACAATATCCCCGCCAAGATCAAGATGAGGCTCGCCGAAGCGATGGCGGTATACCGTATGAAGTTCGAGGATGCCTATATGCTGTTTGGAAAGTATATAGGCAACTGGGGACAGGCGACGCCGAAATTTATTTTCGAAGGCTATAAGGACGGCAAACTCGTGAAGACCGTGATCAAAGCTCCTTTCGAGAAGCTCTATATCCACGCCGTTACCTCGTCCGGTAAACTCGCTGAAACGGATACATATGACGTGGCCTCTGTAAGGATCACCGTGACTGATGAGCACGGCAATATCCAGCCGTTCTTCGGAGAGGGGCTGCCGCTTGAGATCGAGGGCCAAGGCGAGATCATCGGCCCGACGAATGCATATATCGCCGGCGGCATGGGCGGCACTTACGTAAGGACCTGCGGCAGGGGTACTATCAAGCTCACGATAAAGTGCCCGGAAGGATATGAGGATGTTTTCGGAGAAAGCGAAAAGACGATAATAATGGAAGTGACGTAAACGAAGAAAAAGAAAGTCGTCATCATTATCATCCTTGCGATCTGAGACCGGAGGTTGTATCTCTCATCCCCGAGGAATAAAATAACTATATACTCATACTCTGACGGAGGTATCATTCATGGAAAGAACAGCGGAATTTCTAAAGGCGGCAGGCACGTACTACCTGGCAACGGCCGACGGTGACCAGCCCAGGGTAAGACCTTTCGGAACTGTCAATATCTTTGAGGGCAAGCTATATATCCAGACAGGCAAGTCCAAGGACGTATCAAAGCAGATCCACGCCAATCCCAAGGTGGAGATCAGCGCATTCAAGGACGGATCTTGGATCCGCGTCGCGGCAACACTTGTGGAGGACGACAGGAGAGAGGCGCGCGCATCCATGCTCGACGCATATCCTACGCTCCGCGGCATGTATAACGAGGACGACGGCAACACCGAAGTCTTTTATCTTAAGGATGCGACGGCTACGTTCAGTTCGTTCACCGCTGCTCCCGAAGTCGAGACGTTCTGATAAGAAGTTCAGTTGATGAATATTTTTCCGATCCCGTGTTTAATGACACGGGATCTTTTTTGCGGCTCTTTACAGAGTCCTCCGGGATGATGCTTAATGTGTTTTGCAACAGCATTTGCAAAATCCGTTTATGTTCTTTCGAAGCATTTGATCTCCTAATGTGTCTTATAAGCAGATGCGGAAATAAGCGAAAGCATTATAAGAGCGACAAGGAGGTAAATCATAATGAAGACTACAGAAAGATACATCACGCTAAAATGATCATTATCCCTTTTCTGACACTGCTCTTCAGGAAGGAGGCGGAACAGGTGCCGATGAGACCTATGCCTTCTTCTATAAAAGACTTGCCCGCATCACAGCCCCGGGGCAGTGCAGATCCGATATCAGAAAAATCAGGGGGAGACGGCGGAAACTGAGATCTCCTATGAATAGCTTTTTTCCCGCGAAAGAGTATGCCTCTAAAGCGGTAGCAGTAATACTGAGGATTTTTAAAAACTTTCGAATAATCTGTCCGCCGGATGTGTCATATAAGCAGATGAGAAATGAATCGGAGGTATAAAACATGAAAGAAAACAGACTGATCGCAAAGAAGTTCATCATCGCCGCCATGGCAGCGGCAATGGCAGGCACGGCTCTTACCGGCTGCGGCAGCGTGGCACGAGAGGGTTCATCGAGGGGCAGAGATGACAGTGCAGGGACTGAAGTCACGGAGGATGAAGAGGTTGTTGACACCGAGTTAACAGAATATACAGTGGCGCAGCCGGAGCCGAACGAGACCGAAGTCACAGAGAACGAGACCGGGGCTCCCGAGGTGACCGAGGAAACAACCGAAGATACCGGAGCAGAAGAGACAGAGGCTGAACCCGAGGAGTATATTGGTGTATCTCCGGATGACCTTGATATCCCGGGCGGATACAGAAGGATCGAAGAGACAACATTTTCGGACGGCAGCACATTCATAGGACACGAGTTCTATTATGATGCGAATGGCAATGAAGTGCTGGAGAGTTATGTTAACGAGGATGGTGAACTGGCATATTCGCATTACTACGAATATGACGATGAGGGTAACCTTGTAAAAGAGATCATGTGGAACAGCACTGATTTAAGGCGCGGTGTCGTGACTGATTATGAGTACGGCGAGTACGGGATAAACAGGGTTACGATTGGCAGCATGAACGGTGAAGCTCATTATTATCATACCTATGACTATGACGAGCAGGGAAGAGTCTCGTTTATCCATATGTTTGTCCTTCCTGCTGATGGCGAGATTGAGGGGTATGAGTTTGTCTATAACGAAGACGGATCCTACACCCGATATTACTGGTCAAGTGCGAGCGGTGAGTATTGCCGTTCGGAGGTAACCTGGAATTGTTACGATGCTCACGGAAATCTTATCGAGGATTACTCATGCCCTCTCGGTACGGTAGACCGCACGGTCTATACTTATGACGAGAATGATAATCTCATCCATGAGGAGGACCTTCACGGTGAGAGCAGAAGATACAGGGGCGGAGCTGATTATGAATACGATGATCAGGGACGACTCGTCAGAAGGACCAGGTATTATGATAACGGAAACGTAAGTAATATCATAAACTACACATACGAGCCCGTTTGACAGAGCATGAGCGCCTGCTGCGCTTGACGCACCGGATTCTTTCGGTTACAATCGCAGGTAGTTACATATTTTAGTGCGTTGAAGAGGAATATTACCTTTATCTCTGAAGCACAGAGAGCCGCCGGCAGGTGCGAGGCGGCGTGAAAGGGAAAGGGAACTCGCCTCGGAGCATCCGGTTGAAAGGCAGAACGAGCGGTCGCCATGAGCGCCCCGCGAAGGATAAGCCGAAGTAGATGCGGACGGATGTCCACCGTTACAGGGACAGGATATCGGAAAGAGTTTCCCGTATCCGGCAAGAGCATCCATGACGGATGAATTAGAGTGGTACCGCGAATGACCCTTCGTCTCTAACAAAGCGAAGGGTCATTTTATTTGGCGGAGGTATATATGAACTATCAGCGTTATAAGCGTATCCCGGAAGTCGATCTGCCGGACCGCAAGTGGCCTTCCCGCACGATCACGAAAGCGCCGCAGTGGTGCTCCGTAGATCTTCGTGACGGCAACCAGGCTCTGGAAGTCCCGATGAACTTCGAACAGAAGAAGGAGTTTTTCGAGTTCCTGGTGAAAGTAGGGTTCAAGACCATAGAGATTGGTTTTCCTGCGGCATCCGAGACGGACTATAATTTCTGCAGGGATCTGATCGACGGAGATCTGATCCCCGATGACGTGGCCATCCAGGTCCTGACGCAGTCGCGTCCGCATATTATCGAGAAGACCATGGATGCTGTTCACGGCGCGAAAAACGTAGTCATCCATCTTTATAATTCCACGAGCACATTGCAGCGCGATGTGGTGTTCGGATTTGACAAGAAACAGTGCACTGACCTGGCCGTCGAGGGCGCCAGGCTCATCAAGCAGTATATAGATGAGGATGACAGCGGCACCAACTGGATATTGGAGTATTCGCCGGAGAGCTTTTCGTCGACCGAGCCGGACTACGCCGTCGAGATCTGCGACGCAGTGTTGGACGTCTGGCAGCCGACGCCATCCAATAAAGCCATAATCAATCTGCCCGAGACGGTGCAGTACACGTTGCCGAATGTCTATGCTGATATGATCGAGTATTTCTGCACTCACACGAAGTGGCGCGACAGCATAATCGTATCTGTCCATACCCATAATGACCGCGGAACCGGCGTGGCTTCTTCCGAACTGGGCATCCTGGCCGGTGCGGACCGTGTGGAGGGAACGCTTTTCGGAAACGGCGAGAGAACAGGAAACGTTGACATCATAACTTTGGCAATGAATATGATGATGCAGGGCGTGGACCCCAAGCTGGACTTCTCGAACATGAACGAGTGTGTCGATATCTATGAGGAGTGCACGGGTATGCATGTCGAGCCCAGACACCCGTGGTCGGGCAAGCTCGTCTTCACGGCGTTTTCCGGCTCTCACCAGGACGCGATCAATAAGGGAAAGAAGGCGATGGAAGACCGTGGCGCGGATATTTGGGAGGTTCCTTACCTGCCGATCGATCCGGCCGACGTGGGACGCGCGTACGAGCCAATCATCAGGATCAACAGCCAGTCTGGCAGGGGCGGCATCGCATATGTCATGGAGCAGTATTTCGGTATCATGCTGCCAAAGTCCTTTCTGCGCGATTTCCTGAAGGTCATAAAGGAAGAGACGGACAGGAACGAGACGGAGCTTTTGCCGCAGCAGGTGTTCGACCTTTTCGACGATTACTATATCAATGTGGCTTCTCCGTACGGCCTGAACACTTTCACCGAGCATTATATCTCCGATAAGATGTCGGAGGTGGATGCAGTGATCACGGACCTTGGCAAGGAAGTCGAGATCAAAGGGCAGGGCAACGGTCTCCTCGATGCTTTCGTCAGGGCTTTCGGGGATTACACGGGCGAGCCGTTTTCGATCGAGATGTATAACGAGCATGCTATGAAGAGCGGTACTGATTCGGCCGCTATCACGTATATCGAGATCAAGCGTAAGCGTGACGGCAAGATCTTCCTGGGCGCAGGGGTCAGTTCTTCCGTGACTAAATCTTCCGTTCGTGCTATAGTTAGTGCGTATAACAGAATGATAAACAACTAAGGAGAATTCATAATGTACGATTATCTCATAGTCGGCGCCGGCCTTTACGGAGCGATATTTGCAAGGGAGATGACAGACCTCGGCAAAAAGGTCCTTGTCATCGATAAGCGCGATCACATCGCGGGTAATATCTATACCGAGTCCGTGGAAGGTATCAATGTCCACAAGTACGGAGCCCACATCTTCCACACCAATGACAAGCGCGTCTGGGAGTACGTCGGAAGGTTCGCCGAGTTCAACCGCTACACGAATTCTCCCGTTGCAAACTATAACGGCGAGCTCTATTCGCTGCCGTTCAACATGTACACGTTCAACAAGATGTGGGGCGTCGTGACTCCTGAGGAGGCCGCCGCCAAGATCGAGGAGCAGCGCGCCGCCGCAGGCATTACCGAGCCCCGTAACCTCGAGGAGCAGGCGATCAGCCTCGTAGGTACAGACATCTACGAAAAGCTCATCAAGGGCTATACGATGAAGCAGTGGGGCCGTCCCTGTACCGAGCTTCCCTCGTTCATCATCAAGCGCCTTCCGGTGCGCCTTACTTTCGACAATAACTACTTCAATGCTCTTTACCAGGGCATTCCCATGGGCGGCTACACGAAGATGATCGAGAATATGCTCTCGGGCATCGAAGTCCGTCTGTCAACAGATTTCCTAGCTGACCGTGAGGCTCTCTCAGCTTCCGCCAAGCGCATCGTCTTCACGGGACCCATCGACGCTTTCTTTGATTTCAAGTACGGGCCTCTCGAGTACCGCTCCGTCCGCTTCGAGACAGAGATCCTCGACAAGCCCAATTTCCAGGGCAACGCCGTGGTCAATTATACAGACTCCGAGACGCCGTTTACGCGTATCATCGAGCACAAGTTCTTTGAGTTCGGCACACAGGAGAAGACCGTCATCAGCCGTGAGTACAGCTCCGCCTGGAAGCCCGGCGACGAGCCTTACTATCCCGTTAATGATGACAAGAACTCCGAACTTTATGCCAAGTATAAGGCACTTGCAGACGAATCAGGAGTTATCTTCGGCGGCCGTCTGGGCGAATACAAGTACTACGACATGGACGTAGTTGTCGGCAAGGCGCTTGATGCTGTGGAGAAGTATAAGGATCAATGATCGACAGGATTAAGGCTCTTCTTGTCAAATATAAGCGGCTTATAATGTACGGCATCTTCGGCGTGCTCACCACGGTGGTGAACATCGCCGCTTACTGGGTGCTCGCGCATCTGTTTCATCTTCCGACTGTAGCGGCTAACAGCATAGCGTGGGTGATCTCGTGCACTTTCGCATATATCACAAACCGCATCTGGGTCTTCGAGAGTCAGGAAAAGAAAAAGACCGGCATCATAAGAGAGATCGTTATGTTCTTCGTCTGCCGTCTCTTCACGCTCGGAGTGGAGGATCTCATGATGTATGTCTTCATCGACAGACTCGGCTTCAACGACCTTATAATCAAGATAATCGCCAACATCGTGGTCATCATACTGAATTATGTCGGCAGCCTGTTTGTTGTTTTCACAAAGAGAAAGAAGGGCGGGGAGGATTCGAGTGCCCATGCGGCCTCTAAGGCCGCTTCTGACTCTGAGTCTGAGATTTGATAGGCATCATTCCGCCGGCAGATCTATTTGAATGTCTTTATAAGGAATTCCCTGACGAGTTTGTTGTCAAGCGGCGCTTTGTCGCTTTCGCATGTAAAGAAAAGCTTCTGTCCAAGGTAGATCCCGTTTGACATATATATCCTGTATCTGTTGGCAAAATCATCCATATATCCTTCATCACCCATCTTGCCGAGATGCTCAAGGTAGGATTCCTCGCGCGTGCTGATATTGAGGATAGTAAAGTCGGGGTGTATCAGGTGTTTTCCGCCTGACAGGATCAATGGCATCTCATATCTGTAGGGGATTCCCAGGTCGTTCAGCATATCCGCAATGATCAACTCAGATTTTGACCGCACGCGCTCGCCCTTTCTGGTATAGAAAGCAGTGGTATCCTTGTTGCTGAACCCTTTGGGGATATACGGCTGAGCCTGCCACTGCTGCGCATACTGCTCATTTGTAAGGACTGCAGGAGTAATGTGAGGTTTGATGCTGTCTGGCATGGATGCCAGCACGTTCTCATAGGGTATCTCGGGCATATGCTTAAGATATGCCTGTAAAGCTTTGATCTCGTGTTCGACCGATCTTAATGCATAAGTGTGGTAGCGCTTGGTGGCGTATATGTAAATATCTGATCGATCTATATAGTAATCATGACGACCTGATCGAAGATAATAATATACGGAATTATTTATAGTCTTTAGCTTCAACTTACCTTCAGGAGCAGAGTCGAGAGCACGTGTAAGTATTACTTCCACACTCTTTAAGTAATCGAGCCGTTGTCTGGCAATATTTATCATTTCAGCGCTCCTTTCACTACGAACATATTTTCATTATGATATCGAGGATCAGATATTGCAACATGTTTTTTGCAATTATCCTATATGATATTAATATAATGATTTTTTACCCCCGAACGGTATGAAACAATTGAAAAATTACCCCCAAAATGAAAAATAGAAACGACAATTTACCCCCAAAACTATTAAAAATGTCAAAGAGGGACATTTGTAATTGTCTCGACGGCTGATGCTTTCCGACAAGGAGTACACGCGGCGGGGCGTCAAGTCAAGTACGCCGGGAGCGGGCGGGAGGCGAATGTGGGATGAAAGACATGGTAACGGTTCGCAGACAACCACAGAGAACGCAGGAAAAGCCCGCGGGAGGCGAATGTGGGATGAAAGACATGGTAACGGTTCGCAGACAACCACAGAGAACGCAGGAGACACAACATAAGATGCCTTCCCTTGACTTGTCAGGCGATAAGCGTGCGAGAGAATGTATTTACAGGATTATCTCCATGCCGTATTTCTGAGGCTTCATCTGCATCTTTTTATAGAACTCGATGGCGCCGGGGTTGCCTTCCCAGACATTGAGCGTAATGTTGTAACAGCCCTCGGATAAAGCGAATGATCTCACATATTCAAAGAGGGCGGTGGCGATACCCTTGCCCCTGGAATTCTCGCCGACACAGATGTCATCGATATAAACGGTCTTAATGTCAGTCAGGATGTTGTCGTTCTTTGCCTGTTTCATTACGCAGAAAGCATAGCCCAATACCTGACTGTTATCGTCTTCGTAGACAAAGACGGGGGTGGAATCATCAGCGAACATCATGGCCAGCTGATCCCGCGTATATTTGGTAGCATTGTCCTTGAAAAGGTCGGGTCTGGCTTCATGGTGGACATGAAGGACCTGGTGAAGAAGGTCTAATACTGTATCAATGTCTTTGGTCTGAGCTCTTCTGATCTCCATGCCTGTCCTCCTTGAGTATTATGGCAGAACGTGATCCTGCAGGCTAACATCCTGTTAACGATCATCCCGAATGATTTTACAGCATCTTTGATCTGTTCCTGTATTCCTCGTCGCTCCTCTTTTGGGTCTTTTTCTTGAACGTTACGAAACTGTAGAGGAGTATAAGGATAAGTACCGTAAGTGCGATGATGACTATCAGGGTATCCTTTATATATGTCCAGCTTGTCTTCTTCTCAGGAGTGATCTCGATGACTCTGTCTCTGGTGCTTATCCGAAGGCTGATCGAGCCTACGATATATGTCTTGCCGTCTGCATATGTCTTATAGAGCGGAATGTTGAAGTACTGGTCTTCCTCATTCGGATCTATGAGCACATTCGACAGTTCGACGGAATTACTGCAGCCTCCGGCGACGCGGATGGTCGTCGTGCTTATATAGTCGGAGAATTCCATCGAGGATTCCATTACCGAGAGATTGGTGTCGATAAGTGCCGCATTGATCTGATCGATGGCGTTATTGTAGATCACCTGGTATTCGCTCCTGTCGATCGCAAGTGTCGTATAAGAAGAGAATCCGAACTCGAAAAGGTCGATCATGTCGGAATAACGGATCTCGGAACTCGTGGAGCCCAGGATTACTCCGATAAGCATGCGGTCATTCTTCTTGGCGGCCGAAGCGAGGGTATATCCCGCGGAATCTGTGTATCCAGTCTTGCCTCCGACATAGTAGTCGTAAGCGTATTCCTGAGTGGAGATGAACCTGTTGGCATTGACTATCTCACGGGTGTCGCTATAGACGTTCGTGGCAGTCATAGTGTACTGGAAAGTGGTCGATATCTCGCCGAAAACTGGATTATTCATGGCTTCCTGAAGGATAAGGGCGAGGTCATAGGCGGAAGTTATGTTGTTCACGTCGGACAGACCATAGGAAGTCGTAAAATGAGTATCGGTACAGCCGATCTCGGCGGCACGCTCGTTCATCATGTTGAGAAATTCATTCTCTGAGCCGCCGACCGCGATAGCGAGTGCCAGAGCAGCGTCGTTCGCGGACATTAGAAGGGAAGCATATATCAGGTCTCTGGCGAGGACCTGTTCGCCGTCGGTGATGCCGAGCTTCTGATAGCCTTCGGGAATGGGCTCGTACATCGGAGTGGTGATGTTGATCGTCTGATCCATATCGAGGTTCTCGAGAGCGAGAAGAACGGTCATTATCTTTGTTGTTGAAGCAGGCTCGAGATGATCATGTATATTCCTGCCCATCAGGACATCTCCCGAAAGTGAATCCAGAAGAACATATGAAGTGCCTGTGATCCGTGGGGCGTTCTCGAGCGGATCGTTCAGAAGATCGTCGAAAGCCTCGTTTTGCGATACTACTCCGTCATCGGGATCATCGAATTCCTCGTTGACTGCGAGTACCGTGACGGGAGTCAGTGCCATGACCGCGCAGATGACGGCGGATATTGATCTTTTAAGCATTGAATACAGATTTCTTTTCATAAAAGAGATTATATCCTATTTGGTCAAAAAATGAACTTAAGATATAATATATGGTTGGAAATAACATAGGATTGTAAGAATGGACGGTAAACGGATGTCTGTCATCAAAGTGACGAAAAAAGATATGGAGAGCATTGAGCGCGCGAGCGAAGAGCTCTTCTCGTATTATAGTTCTCTGTCTGCCAAAAGAGGCAGGCTGGCTACATATCGGGTCAGGACCTACGGATGTCAGCTTAACGAGTCAGATTCGGAGAAGTTGATCGGAATGCTCGAAAAGATGGGGCTTAAGAAGGCTGAAGAGGGCTGTGCCGCCGATGTTACCATACTTAATACCTGTGCCGTCCGAGAGAATGCCGAAGACAGGCTTTTCGGGAATCTTGGTGAGTTTAAGTCAGATAAGAAGGCTGACCGTGACATGATCCTCGCGGTTTGCGGGTGCATGATGAAGGTCCCGAAGAATGTCGAAAAGATCAGGAAGAGCTTTCCTTATACGGATCTTGTGTTCGACCCTCAGCAGCTTCATAGGTTTCCCGAGATGCTCCTTAATGCGGTCAAAAAGAGAAAGCAGACTGTTGATGTCGGAGACATCGACTATATCGCGGATGATTCGCTGATCCCAACATCCAGGCAGCGTAAGTTCAGGGCACTGGTTCCCATTATGTACGGATGCAATAATTTCTGTACTTACTGTGTGGTGCCGTTTACCAGGGGAAGAGAACGTTCGCGCGATTTCGGCGATGTGATGAGCGAGCTTTCGGATCTTGCTTCTTCGGGATATAAGGAAGTAATGCTTCTGGGGCAGAACGTTAACTCATATAATGGCGGCGCTTCTTTTGTTGAACTTCTGGAAGCTGCGGCTAAGATCGAAGGCTTTTCGAGGATAAGGTTCATGTCGTCACATCCCAAGGATATCTCGGATGATGTCATCAGGATGATGGCCCGTTATGACAATATCGAGAAGCATCTCCATCTTCCGCTTCAGAGCGGTTCCGACCGGATATTGAAACTCATGAACAGGCCCTATGATATAGAGAGATATATGCATACCGTCGATCTTTTCAGGGAGCTTATTCCTGACGGATCACTGTCGACTGATATCATCGTCGGGTTCCCGGGAGAGACGGAGGAGGACTTTAATGAGACTCTGAAGGCCGTGAAGAGGGCGAGATTCGATTCGGCTTTCACTTTTCAGTATTCGCCGCGCCCGGGGTCCAAGGCTTATGAGATGGAGGGAAGATTATCCCCCGAAGTTATGGCTGAACGTTTTCAGAGGCTTCTGGCGATACAGAACGATCTGACATTTCAGTCCAACAAGGCTAAGATCGGTAAGACCGAGGAAGTCCTTATCGAAGGCGAGAGTTCGACGGCACCTGATATACTGACAGGAAGGACGAAGTCCAATCACCTTATCAATTTCACGATCCCCGATGAACTGAAGATCAGGGGATACTCGGCATCCGATTATGAGGGGATGCTCTGTGAAGTCAAGTTTACCAACGCCAGGCCTTATTCGGTCGACGGCGTTATGGAGAGGATAATAAGATGACGGAGAATAAGAAGCTTACATTAAACGATGTTGAATATGACTCTCTGTCTCCCATGATGCAGCAGTATGTCGACCTGAAAAAGAAGATGGGCGAGACCATAATCTTCTACAGGCTCGGCGACTTCTATGAGATGTTCTTCGATGATGCATTATATGTGTCCAAGACTCTGGAACTTACTCTGACGGCGCGTGACTGCGGATCCAATATGAGAGCTCCTATGTGCGGAGTTCCGCATCACGCTTTTCAGACTTATGCCAACAGGCTGGTCTCGATGGGACATAAGGTCGCCATCTGCGAGCAGCTCGAAGATCCCGCGCTGGCCAAGGGTCTGGTAAAAAGAGGTATCGTTAAGGTGCTGACTCCCGGTACTCTTACAGATACGCAGGGACTCGAGGACCGGAAGAACAATTTCCTCATGAGTATCTACTGTGTCGGAGGACAGTTCGGAGTGGCCGTTGCGGATATCACGACGGGGCAGTTCGATGCGACTTCACTGACTTTCAGGGATAACGGCGAACACCTGATCAATCTCGTCGGTAAATATTCCCCGTCCGAGATAATACATAACGATGCTTTCGCTTCGACAAAGGAATACGGGATAATCAGTAACGTGTTAAAGACTTCGTTCACGAGAAAGAGCGAGCGCGAGTTTACCGAGCGTGACATCAGTAAAGACAGCAGTATCATACTGTCGGGTATAGAAACGTTTCAGGACGGAGGCCTGCTCCTTTTTGCCTGCGGAGCTCTTTTGAGCTATGCCGAAGAGACTCAGACCGGAAAGGTCATCTACCTTAACCATATCAACTGTTTTAAGATAAATGACAAGATGGAGCTCGATCTCTCTACGAGGATCAATCTGGAGCTCACTTCCACGATCAGATCCAAGTCCAGGAAGGGGTCGCTGCTTTGGGCTCTTGACCGCACCAAGACTGCGATGGGCGGAAGGCTCATCAGGAAGTGGATCGAAGAACCGCTTATCAGCGTGGCTCCGATCAATGACAGACTGGATGCCATAGAAGAGATCATGGGTCGGTTCATGGACCGTGAGGAGATCGCCGAATGCCTTACGGGCTTATATGATATCGAGCGTCTCGCGTCTAAAGTCTCTCTCGGAAGCATTAATGCCAGGGAGATGCTCTCACTCAAGAATTCGCTCGGCAAACTCCCTTTCCTGAAGAGCAAAGTGTCAGAATTGTCTAAGGGTCTCTGGAAAGAGATCGGCGAGTCGATGGATACTCTCGAGGAGATCCATGACCTTCTTGAGGCTTCGATCAATGAAGAGCCTCCCGTTACGATAAAGGACGGTGACATCATCAAGAGGGGATTCTCCGAAGAAGTCGACGAGCTCTATGAGATCGCCACTAATGCCAAGGAATATATAATCTCTCTTGAAGCCAAGGAACGCGAGAGAACGGGTATCAAGAATCTGAAGATCGGGTATAACCGGGTCTTCGGTTATTATGTCGATGTCCCGAGGAGTAATACGGCTTCGCTTCCGGAAGAGTATGTGAGAAAGCAGACTCTAGCCAATAACGAGAGATACATCTCTCCCGAGCTCAAGGAACTCGAGGATAAGATCCTGGGTGCTCAGAGCAGAAGGATAGAACTCGAATATGAGATATTTACAAGTATCAGGGAAAAGGTGGTCGCGGTAAGCGATAAGCTTTTCAGGACTGCGGGAGCTGTTGCCCTTACAGACGTGATTACCGCGCTTTCAAAGGTCGCATCTGAGGAAGGATATGTAAGACCTCTTGTTGATGAATCCCAGGTGCTCGAGATCGAAGAGGGACGTCATCCCGTTGTCGAGAAGACACTCGGAGGCGGTGAGAGATTCGTTCCGAATGATACGGTGATAAATGACGAAGACCGCCTGATGGTCCTGACGGGACCCAATATGGCGGGTAAGTCCACTTATATGCGACAGGTGGCGATAATCGTCCTGATGGCTCAGATCGGTTCTTTCGTGCCTGCCAAGAGTGCTCATATCGGGCTTGTTGACCAGATATTTACGAGGATCGGTGCATCCGATGATATATCGATGGGGCAGTCAACGTTCATGGTCGAGATGAACGAAGTCTCGTCGATACTGCGTAATGCCACCAGGAGAAGCCTTCTCCTTCTCGATGAAGTGGGAAGAGGAACAAGTACTTACGACGGATTATCCATCGCATGGGCCGTCATTGAATATATAACCGATACGAATATCCTATATGCCAGGACGATATTCGCCACGCACTATCACGAGCTTAACCGCCTGAAGGATCTGTGCCGCGGAGTGTTCAACTGTCATGTCGACGTTAAGGAGACAAGTGACGGAGTCATCTTCCTTCATAAGATCGTCGAGGGTGGAACGTCCGACAGCTACGGTATCGAAGTCGCGAGACTTGCGGGCCTTCCTTCGGATGTCCTGGCGAGGGCGAATGCTCTTCTTAAGGAACTCGAAAGGGTTAACAGCTTTGAGATGGATGCATCAGAGGTATTGCCCGGTCAGGAATCAATATTCAGTCCGGATAATGTGATCTACCGAAAAGAAGATAATATCAGGAGCCTTATCCGCGATCTCGACATATCGAGGCTTACGCCTCTTGAGGCAATGAATATTCTCTACGGTCTTGTGCAGACTGTAGAGCAGGAGGATGCTGATGGGCAGGATTAATGTTCTTGATACCGCTACAGCGAATGCCATCAAGGCCGGAGAAGTTATCGAGAGACCCGTCTCCGTCGTAAAGGAACTGGTCGATAACAGTATCGATGCGGGAGCTTCCTCTGTTAAGATCGAATTCGAAGGCGGCGGGATATCTCTGATCCGCGTATCTGACAACGGTATCGGAATGGATCGGGAGGATGCTCAGAAAGCATTCATCATACATGCTACGTCGAAGATAAGAAAGATCGAGGATATCTATGATCTTTCGACCCAGGGATTCAGAGGCGAGGCTCTGGCTTCTGTCGCAGCATGCGCCACTGTGGAACTTTTGACCAAGCAGGCAGATTCCGATATAGGTACGATGGTCAGGTTCGAGAACGGATCTATGGCGCTTGTTAAGGATGCCGGTGCCGATAACGGTACGGTCGTCACGGTGACGGGACTGTTCGAAAGCATCCCCGCGAGATATAAGTTCCTGAAGAAGGATTCTACCGAAGGCATGTATATCTGTTCTCTCTGCGAGAAACTCGCGATAGTGAATCCCCATATATCCTTCAAGCTCATCAAGGACGGCAAGCCTGTCTTTACGACTCCCGGAAACGGCTCGATGCAGGATACCATCTACTGCCTTTACGGTAAGGAAGTGGCATCCGCTCTTATCCCTGTCGATTATGAATATGAAGGGCTGAAGCTCCGGGGATTCTCGGGTAAGCCGTCTTTTTACCGCGGCAACCGCGGGATGCAGTATATCTATGTTAATGAGAGATGCATAAAGAATGCTTCGGTATCAGCTGCCATAGATGAGGCGTACAGAAACAGTCTCATGAAGAACAAGTATCCTGTCTGTTTTCTCTGCATCTATGTTCCGCCTCATCTTGTGGATGTCAATGTTCATCCGCAGAAAGCCGAGGTGAAGTTCCATAATGAGTCGGATGTTTTCCGTCTGGTATATCACGGCATAAAGGAAGCGGTCTTTGAAAGCGGTGAGGCAAAAGACGCAGCTGATCTTGTCCGCGAGACGGAAGAACAGAAGAGGGAAGGATCTGTTGCTTCCGGGAAGCAGTTATCTTATAAGTTCAGTACTCCGGTATCACGGGCAACGGATTCGTTTACGGCTCCTTCTTTATCTGCTGCGTCAGCCCCGGTCGGAGTGTCGGACGCCAAGGCTGCAAATGATCTTTTGGAGGCTCTTTCGAAGTTCCGTCCGGATATTGCCGAGATCAGCGGTACGACTTCTGAAGAGAAAACGGTCGTACCCGATACTTCTGACGAAGCGGTGTTCCCTGATGTTACTGATGTTCCCGGTGATCAGAAAGACACGGTCAAGGGATCGGATGATCATTCGGAAGATGTCGTAATAGAGGCAGAGGATACTTATGTATCAGATATCGACGAACTATTGAGATCGGAATTCAAAGGTATCATTTTCGACACTTATATAATCATGGAATCGCGCGAAAACGTTTTTTATGTGGACCAGCACGCGGCTCATGAGCGTGTGCTCTACGAAAAGTTCCTGAAGAAACACAAGGTCTTCGATTCAGAGAAGAAAGATGTTCAGACCATGCTGGTTCCAGCTCTGGTGGATCTCGGAAGTGCGGATTATTCATTTGTTTCTGATAATCTGGAGGCTTTCGCGGAATCCGGCTTTGATATCGAACTCATGGGACAGAGGCAGATCGCTCTCCGTTCCATGCCGGTCTCCGATTCGGCACGCGCACGACTCAAGTCAATGGACGAGCCTTCGGTAATCTTCCGTCATGTGCTTGAAGATATGAAGAGGGATGTTCCTGCCAAGAACAGCGTCTGGTATTCTCTGATCCAGACAACGGCGTGTAAGGCTGCTGTTAAGGCACACGACAAGTTGACCCGTGAGGAAGCGCTGGAACTGATATCCATGCTTCGGGGTCTCGATGATCCTTATCACTGTGCTCACGGCAGACCGACATTTATAAAAGTAGCACTTACTGACTTCGAGAAAAGGTTCAAGAGGATAGTCTGATGCGTGATATCAGCGGGTCTGTACCTTCGTATAAAGCGATCCCCATTATCTGCGGTCCAACTGCGAGCGGCAAGAGCGCTATCGCTAATGAACTGTGCCTTATGACCGGAGGGGAACTCGTATCGTGCGATTCGATGCAGATATATAAGGGTCTCGATGTAGGAACTGCCAAGCCGACAAGGGCGGAGCAGCAGGCGATCCCTCATCATATGATCGATATAGTCGATCCGGCAACGTCTTTCTCGGTAAATGATTTCAGGAGCGCCTGTATAAAAGAGATAGAGGATATCCTTGGACGAAGAAGGCTCCCGGTCCTCTGCGGTGGTACCGGGCAATATGTATCGGCGCTTCGTGACGGCATAAGATATGTCGATGAACCGATCCCCGAAGATCTTGTCGATTCGATGTATGAGCAGATAGAGGACGAGGGTCCCGATAAACTGTATGCCGAGCTTCAAGAGGTCGATCCTGCTGCGGCATCGAAGATCCATCCGAATAACAAGAGAAGAGTGGTAAGAGCGCTTGCTGTCTATAAAGCGACAGGCAAGACCATGAGTGAATGGAACAGTTCATCAAAGATGACAGGACCCGAATTCCCGTTTATCCTTTTCGAACCGGACTGGGAAGAAAAAAGGGATCTGCTCTATGACCGTATCAATAAGAGAGTTGATATCATGATGGATCAGGGACTCGAAGCTGAAGCAAGAAAGCTCTACGGAAGCGATGCTCCTCGTTCATCAACATGCTTTCAGGCGATAGGATATAAAGAGTTTGCAGATTATCTGTCAGCTGAGGAGGGCTCTCCCGATAAGGAAGCAATGCTTAGAAAAGCTATATATGATATAAAGCTCAATTCCAGACATTATGCCAAGAGACAGCTGACATGGTTCCGCTATATTGACGGGATAATAAAGCTCCCCTGTGATAACGATCCTTCTGAGAATGCGGAGAGAATATTAAAGCAGATCTCTGCCGGTTAACTACGGTTATCTAACTGCATAAACTACGTACCTGTCGGAATATTAAGATCAAATATTTCAGATATTTACAGGCATTCTATATAATTCAATGCAAAAAAATATCACCTCCCGTAATGCCCCTGTTATAGTGAACGCACGGGAGGTGATGGTTATGATCTAGAAAAATATCAGCTTATCGAATATCTGTGAAGTCCGACAACCTTGCCGAGGATCTGACAGTCCTCCGTGTTAAAGGGGATCGGCGAATAGAGATCGTTCTCGGGGAACAGATAGGGCACACCGTTAAGCTTGCCGAATCTCTTTACCGTGGCTTCGTTATCTATAAGTGCCGCTATGATGTCGCCTTCATCCGCATGATTCTGCTTCCGGACGAGGATATAGTCACCGTCAAGGATATGCGCATTGATCATGCTCGTACCGCTTACCTTGAGCAGAAAGCACTCGTTGCTGCCTATAACGGATCTGCTTATAAAGATATTTTCTTCATAATCTTCATGTGCGAAGATCGGCTGTCCCGCTGTGATCTTACCGATAACGGGTACGGCAACTACATCGGAAGAGGGGACCGGTGTTACTGTGGCACTGTCCGTGTCCTTAAGGATTATCGCTCTTCTCATACCCGGTCTGTATTCGATCTTACCCATCTCATCCAGCTTACGAAGATAGGTATGAACCGATGAAGTCGATTTAAGGCCTGAACCGGCGCAAATATCCCTTACTGACGGGGATATGGCATTGTCCCTGATATACTGTCTAACATACTTGTAGACTCTGTCTATGGACTTCATGGATTTGCTCTCACGGCCCTTGCCCGAAGTTGAATCAGACATATTCTGCACCTCCAAACATATATTCTAAGAATATTGTACATTATTTACGTCAAAAGTCAAACACTTGTTCATGAAAGCTGGAGGGGATTTCTGTGAACAGCGGTATGACAGAGGTATTGGTATGAAAGACGAATTGCTGGAGAAATTGAGAAAGTTAAGACGCGACATCTCTCTTGGAGATGGAGATGACCGCTTTGAACAGTTCATTAGGGAAAGTATTAATGACAGGGAGGATCTGGCCAGGGAATTCTATTTTGGTGAGAATGCTCCCGTGTCAGTGTCCAAGACCGAATATACACATAATAATACTGCCGATATGAATAAGATCATGATCGATGTTGTATCAGGGTTCGAAGAGTTCATGGACCGTATCGTAAAAGAGAAGAACAGAGACTATGAGCGGAAGAAGGAGGCGGCAACTCTTCTTAAGTCGATAATGATCCTTCCGATGCCGTATTGCCAGATCCTTTATCTTCGTTACTATAAGTGCTTCAACTGGCAGCAGGTCTGCTTTATCGTACATATGGGAAAGACGACATTTTATCGAAAACATGATGAAGCGGTGGAGATGCTCGATCAGATGATCGGAGGAAAAGACGGGAAAGACGGAAAGTGATATGCCTCTTTTCTGCTTGAAAACGGTGTTTCCATAATCATATAAGAAGTTTATAATATTCCCTATGAAAGGATCATCCGGAATAAAAAGACCTGAAACTGATAAGAATGATCCGCTCCAGGCTGCGAGCGGTCTGTTCGGTTGTATCGGTCGTACCACTTGGAGATTTGTAAGAAATATACCCAACCGTATCATCAATCTCGTTAAGAGAAAGATAAACGATTACAAGAGGAAGCCCAAGAGGACCGATATCAATAAGGTCTATGTCCTTGTCGGCTATACCACCAGAAAGCATATCGAGCACAGGTATAATTCCGAGAAGTATATGATGATCATTCGAAGAGGATTGCTCCTTATCATCATGATCCTTCTTATCTTCATCAGTATAGACAGCATCCTTCCTTATATCAGGGTGGATGAGTATAAGCAGATGTTCGGTGTCGGATCAGCTGAGGACATGACTTCAAACGACCCTTTCAACAGTGTCGCTGCACAGGGGAGTCCTGCGAGGCCCTGATCTTTTCGGGCAAAATATTTTTGCAATTTTGAATATTTGATGTTGCATAATCCACCGCGTTATATTATTATTTCTTATGTTTATGAAATTTTATGTCTCTCGACTTGCAAAATCGAGACAGAAGAAAGGCGGCATCTATGGAATATTCAATTTCACATCCTTACCTTAACGATCTCATGCAGAAAGTTATCGCCAAGAACCCTTCCGAGCCCGAGTTCTATCAGGCTGTTCACGAGGTACTTCAGTCTATCGAGCCCATCCTCGATCAGCACCCCGAACTTATCGAGAAGCAGGTACTTGAGAGACTTGTTGAGCCTGAGCGTCAGATCATGTTCAGAGTAGCTTGGGTAGACGACAGCGGAAAGATCCAGGTAAACAGAGGTTTCAGAGTACAGTTCAACAGCGCTATCGGACCTTACAAGGGCGGTATCAGACTTCATCCTTCAGTTAACATCAGCATCCTTAAGTTCC
>JAFZWN010000068.1 GCA_017617295.1 Clostridiales bacterium
AACAAGGGAAAATGTATACCATATGGTCTTAAAAAACGGATATGGTATACAGATTTTCAAAAAACGTATACCAAATGCTCTGTAGAAGGCAAATGGTATACATTATCTACGAAAAAAGTATACCAAACGCTCTCAACAAGCCGAATGGTATACCGTATCTCATCAGCCGGCTTAATTCATTCTGTCAGATCCGCAGGCGCTGCCAAGGCCGGCTGAAGGACACCGCAATGCGGCTTACGGCCTTGACAGGACGAGCCTGACGGATCTGTATGATCAGTAATAAACCGGCCGGTGGAAATTACCCGTAAACTTACAGTTTTTGCTGTTTCGTGTAGTTTTATGGGTAATTGTTACAGAGTAGTTTTACAGGCTTGGTTGCGCTCCCCGCGAATTCCGTGAAGAACCTTTTTTGGTCTATAGCAGACCAATTTTAGTCTGTTCGTAGACCAAGCTTTTCAGCACGATTCCAAGGTTCAGCATTTCAGGTCAAAGTGCTTGTTTTGACCCAAAATCAAGCGGCGCCGGAGCGCGCTCACTCCGGCGGGCCTGAAACAAAATAAAGGGCACACCCGCCAGGCAGGTATGCCCCTTTTAACCATTATGTGTGCCCGCACCCGCGGAGCCAACCACTCCCGCTCCCGGCAAAAAACCGCACCGACCCTTAAGCAGCCTTAACGGAAGCCTTTTTCTTTTTGATAACGTTGATAACGAATACCACGATCGTTACGAATACGAATCCTGCCGTGTAGTTTACGAAGATGTCCCTGTAAGCGGAGCTCGCGAGTTCTACGGAAAGGCCTCTTAAGAATACGTAGAAGAATACCAGAAGAAGTGTGGGTACATATACAGTAGCGACCTTGAGCCAGAAGTTTCTGATCTTGAGATATCTGATCAGTGCGTAAGCGATGACTGCGATAAGTACGAGAACCGCTCTGTCGAGTTCGTGCCAGTTCCCGGACGGATCTTCAAATGTGCCTTTTGCCAGATAGATGATGCTGTTCGTAATAGTTGCTATCGTGTAGAGCAGGCAGTAGAGAAATACCGGTGTCTTGATGTAGTTGTTCCAGATCTTTGTCATTTTCTTGTCCTCCAAGTGTCTTTCGTTTTGCTTTATGAGCAGACTATAGACCTGCTTCGGAGGGGGTGCAACCGATCCTGTATCAAGTTGCATTTGAGGATGTACAAGTTGCATTTGCACCGTGTTCACGGACCTTTTTCCGCATGAAAAAGCACCCGGGCCGTTATCGGTGACAGACCCGGGCGCGGTACGCTGCGGTTAAAAGATCGATCTTACGGCGTGTAGTAATTTGCAGTACGTTCGGTACTGACCATGAAGCATAGATTGTTATCTTCGATGCATCCCGAATCGATAGTATAGGTTACACCGTTATAGTCCATCTCGCCCCAGAAGTGATGATTACCGCCGATATTTCCCTCGACCATCCTGACATCGTATCCCAGATATGACATCATGGCCAGAAGGCCGCCGTTATACTGGATGCATTGTCCGAGACGGCAGTTAAAGACAGCATCAGTATAGCTTCTGTTGCCGATCTGTCTCCATCCGCTGCTGCCGTATGCATAATGGACATTCGTCCTTATCCATAAAGCGGTATATTCCAGTTTCTGAAGATCGGTCCATCCGGGTCTGAAATGCTCGTTTGCAAATGCCTGTAGTATGGCCTGATCAGCGGGCGATATATTAATGGTGCCGGTCTGTCCGCCGCATCTTCTGCACAGAGGATAAGATGATCTGGGGGTGCTGTCCTGATGGTTCAGGAAGATCGCCCTGGCCTCGGGCGAGATACGGTCGTTAAACTCACCCATATAGAGTTCAAGCCTTCCGACCAGTGGAGGGACATCCACATGATCCCCGGGATTGATGTGGCAGGCCAGGCACTTGGCGCGGAATTCCGAAGAATCGGCGAATCCCTCGAAAAGCATGGATATCGATCCGTCATCGTCATAAAGGCGGTCATACCATCCGTAATATCCCTGCCTGTCAGGTTCCCTGTTCAGGAAGACGATATAGAATTTCTCGATGATATCGCCGGGGTATGAGCTCGTGCACATGCTGATAAACTCGTCACTGAAGAAGAAACCGTATGCGGCCTCTTTTCCGGATATCCTTCCTGTTGCCAGCCTCTGGCACCAGTCGTTAAATCCGTCGGGATCAGGCTCTCTTCCGAGGCATTCATTATAAAGGCTCGTGACAAATGTCCTTATGCCGTCGGAGACTTCCACTTCAACGGTTGGAATGCCGCTGCCGCCGGATACTATTCCGTAGCTGACACAGGTGTTGGCCCATTCCACTGAATTGATAAATCCCGCCAGGATATCGCGTCTGTTGTTGGTTCCGTTATTAAGAAGCGCCACCCACGAGTCGAATCCCGCCTGATCCGGCTCTCTGTTAAAGAAAAGTCTGTAAAGGATAGTCACATATTCGGAATTGCTGACGTTCTTTCCGGTAAATTCGTTACTGAACAGGAATCCTTCCGCCGCCTCCGCGCCTGTGTTACGTCCCGATGTAAGAGCATCGATCCAGTTGTAATATCCGCTCTCCTCGGGCTGCCTTTCCAAAACGACAGTATACATCCTGTTTACGAAGCCGCCGACCCCGGTAGTCTCCGGAACAAAACCCGGCTGCGGCGGAACTTCTTCGGGCGCCTCTTCAGAATCTTCGGGGACAGTCTGCTCTTCCTCTGCCGTCACGGAAGATCCCTCTTGCACTTCTTCCTCAGACGATCCTTCTTCCTGATCTTCAGGAGCATTCTCTTCTTCGCCGGTCTGATCGGAACCGTCAGGTGCTTCGGAAGACTCTTCCTCAGATCCTCCGTCCGTTATTGTTTCAGATCCTTCGCTGTTGCCGGATGTTTCCGGATCATTGCCGGGTTCTTCCGATATTACGGAAGGATCCGTACTCTCTTCACCATCCGCACGGACGATCCCGGCATTTGCCGATAACGGTCCTACAAAAGCCAAAGCGATCACCGTTGCCGTCAGTGCGGCAGCCCACTTTAAAATACAGATTTTTTTCATACCAAAGTTCACCTCCCACCTCCTTGCATTTTATCACTTCAGAGAGGGGGATGTTGTTGTATAATCAGATTGATGGATAATGCTTTTTGCTGATCGGGGGGATAACGATATATGAAGATCGGGAAGTTTCTGACGTTTCTTGTGGCCTGCATGGTGCTTCTGAGCTGCACCTCTTGTTACGTAAAGTATTCGACATATAAGCTCTTTAGCGAGGTCAGAGAGGATGCATATTTAGAAAGAGATGATATAGATCCGAATGATAAAGGTATCTATATGAAGACTGTCGCCGGATTTTTGACCGCCCTTGATGACAGGGATAAAGACGGAATAGAGGATCTTTGCTGTGAAGAACTGCTGGAAATGGACGGGACATCAGATCTTTTGGAGACTATGATCGACGGTTTTAGAGGCGATATCGAGGATACAACTCCGCTGGCCACAGATCTTTCTTCGAGGGAATTCGCACAGTGGTCCGCAGATGAGCCGGTCGCTTTTTATAACAGTGATTTTATTGTTTATACAGATGAGGAGACATACTGGATGTCACTGTCTTTATACTCTGTCTGTGATAATGAGCCTGACGGAGATGATCTTGTCGGGATCAATATGATCAGGATAATGACACTTGACCGCAGATTCGAGATGCAGCTCGAGGCAAACGAGACGGACGGGGAGGATCATTATCTTGTCAGTTATTCGTTCCGGGACGGTACAACGGATCAGATGGAGCAGATCGGATCATGCGGCATACTGGTCTCATACGGGGACGGCTCTGACTATATAGCTGTCAATACCGCGAAAGGTTCTTCGTTTAATGTATTTATGCTGACAGGCACGGATGATGAGATCAGTGAAAGAGAGATAAGCCGCATCGATTTTTCCGATGAGCAGGAGGCTTATGACACGATAATGTCGTACGAGCCTTATGCCATGGGGGAGAGTTCTTCGGTATCGAATGTCATATCACACACATGGCTATATAACATAGACGGTTCGGATGACAAGCTCCTTGTTCATTTCGGAGGAAGCGATGAAGACGATGTCAGGATAACTTACGTCAGGAGATTGGATATCACGAGACTTGTCACTGACCAGCGCGAAGATATCATCTACGATGACTGATGTACAGGATCAGGAGGCTTAGCTCAGGCGTGCGAGGAGCTGATCTTTGCGCGGTTGACGTGCTTTAATCCGCTCAGGTAAGTAAGTACCAGAGTATTGAAAGTCTCATACTTTTCGATACTGCAGACATGGCCGCATTTCTCGATGAAGAACATGGATGCCTCGTCGATCTTGTTGATCATGTTCTTCACGCTGTGCACGAAGAAATAGTCTTCCTTGCCCGTAATGAAATAGACGGGCAGGTCGTTGTCCTTGATGGTCCTGATATATTCCTTCAGCCTGAACTGCGTCTTAAAAAGCTCGGAAAGCCACATCCTGAAAGCGGCGGACCTCATCTTCAGCGACTCGCGTACAAAGATGTCCCTGGACTTCTTGTGGTTTCTGAAAGGCATCATGATCCTGGCAAACATGGGGTAGAAGAACCTCTTGGGGATGATGTACTTAAAGCCCTCAACGAAAGCCAGCAGTGTCTTGTAGCCCAGGCTCATGTTGAGCACGAACCCGGCCAGGACGATGGAGGAGACCTTCTCGGTATAAAGATAAGCAAACTCCATGGCGACAAGTGTTCCCAGCGACAGCGATATGATGTGCACCTTGGAGATGCCTTCGCGCTCGAGGATGCTGTTAATGTCGGAGGCCGTCCTTGTGAGGAGGCGTGAGCGATGCTCAAACTCCGATCCGCCGTGACCCTCAAGATCGACAGCGATCATGTTGTAGTTCTCGAGCGCCTTGATCTGGTATTTCCAGGTGTTGATGGATCCGCCGAGGCCGTGGATCAGAAGGACCCACTCGTCTGAATTATTGTTGATTATCCTGTAGTTCATTTTGTTCCCTCCTAATAGGCAGGCCCCCCAAGGAGCCTATATCTATCCCTTATTCCTGCGTTCATATTACCCTCTTTTGTTACGGTAAAAAACAGCCATTCTAGGCAAATATGCGGTAATAGTTTGATTATCAAAGTATTTTTTCGGCTCAGAATACCCTATGATCACCTGCACGTGAGTTTGGTGTTAGTTAACATGCGTTAACCTGAATGTCAATACGTTTATTCAGGGTGGGACGATGGTTATTTCTACAAAGTCTCAGGGGCTATTTTGTGTAGCATATAAAATCTTCAGATGTTAAAATGCTAGTCGTAATGTTCACGAAATGTTTACGAAAAGTTCACGAATTTGATATTTGGAGTATAAAGACCAAATGACGAACGGAGTATCGCAGACATTACACGAAACGATTTTTTATATGTAAGGGGATTGAGAAATGAAACGATTTTCCAAATTTCTTTCCGGTCTGCTGACGGCTGTCATGCTGGTTCCAACCGTAAGCGGAGGACTTCAGGTCCTGGCCGACAGCACGGGTGTTCCTATCGATGCCGAGCATTTTCCGGATCCGAACTTCAGGGCGATAGTCGCGTCAGCCACATATGACACGAACCGCGACGGAAGGATCTCGCCTTCTGAAGGTAATGTCCACAATATGCACTGTGAGAACAGTAACATTTATTCCATCCAGGGTATCGAATACTTTCCGGGCATCAGAGGTCTTTGGTGCCTGAATAATAACCTTACCGAGATGAATCTGAGCAATAACACCAATATAACGGGTATCTGGTGTTCCAAAAATGACTTCACCTCATTGGATTTTACGGGACTTCCGAACCTTGAATGGGTCTACTGCTTCGAGTGTGACCTTCGATACCTGAATATCAGTAATAATCCCAGGATGGGTTATCTCGAGTGTAACTCCAATCCGAATCTCGGGACTCTCGATGTATCGCACAACCAGCTTATGGAGAACATCTTCTGCATGGACTGCGGACTCACGGAGCTTGATGTTTCCGGCTGCCCGATCCTTTGTGAACTTGATGCGCAGAAGAATCACCTTACTTCGATCGATCTTTCCAACAATCCTGAGCTTCGAAGACTTGATATCTGGGATAACGAGGATCTTCACAATAATTTTGATGTCAGCGGCTGTCCCAAGCTTCAGATGCTGAATATCGGAAACATAAACTGCTCTGAACTTGATGTTACGCATAATCCCGAGCTTCAGCTCCTTATAGCAAACTATAACGAGGATATGAGGACTTTGGATCTGTCCGGGAATCCCAAGCTCGCTGATCTGCGTATCGAGTGTGACTGGAGACTGACTTCTCTTGATCTTTCTCATAATCCCAAGCTCTACTATGCTCTGGTCTTTGGTCTTAGAAGCGTTCCTTCGATCGATATAAGCAACAACCCCCATCTTCTGGATGCATATAATAACGGTTTTTATACACATGAGAGCCATCTGGGCGATGTCCATTCATATACTGTCGAATACGGCGGAAGTAACGAGTATTTTTGCGATGTTACTCACTGCCTCTGTATCGATGATGATCAGACCATAATCACAGGGAATAGTATGCCCGATGTTGTCTTTGACAGCTACGTCAATCTTAATGATGCGTATTCTGGTTCTGAGCAGTTTGTAACAAGAGGACAGGCTATACAGGCTCTTTATGAGAGTGTCGGAAGCCCAGCCGTACAAGGCTCTTCCAGATTCAGCGACGTTTCCGGATCTCCTTATGAAGCAGCCATCATATGGGGTGAGACTTATAATGTCTGCTACGGCTGTCCCATCCTCTCATCCGATACGTTCTGCCCGGATGAGCTGATATGCAGAGAAGACTTTGCGCTCATGGCTCACAGAACAGCATTGTACATCGGTGCCGGTACCGCTCTCGACTACGGAAGAACTGACTGGTACAGAGATTCCATGGATATAGACTATTACGGATGGGGTGCTTTTACCTGGGCAATGCAGTTCCACGTATTGGAGCCTACCGATTCCAATTTCTGTTATCCTCACGGAAGGATGACAACTGCCGATCTGACACACGGTGTTAATACAATATATAATCTTGATGAAGCAGCATCCTATTCCAACAGGGTAGGTGCCAACGGTCAGGGCATAGGCGCCATAGGAGCAGTCGTACCATATGCGGATAAATACACTGTTTCCGGCGAAAGAAGCCCCATAGCTACGACCGGTGTATCGATGGAGCCTTACTACACAAATGTACCCGTATCTGACAGTGAAGCGGTACCGTCTGGATCGTCTTCGGGAAGCAGCAGTTCAGGCGCTCCTTCTGCTCCTACACAGCCCACTCCCACACCGGCTATCCCCACAAGGTCTCCTTCCGCTCCTGAGGTAACTTCTGAGCAGGGTGTTGCAGGATTTGTCGAAAGACTCTATACGGTAGCCCTCGAGCGTTCTTCCGATCCCAACGGTAAGCAGGACTGGATAGATGCGATCACGATGAGAGGCGAGACCGGAGCCGATGCCGCAAGAGGTTTCCTTTACAGCCCCGAGTTCCTGGGCAGACAGTCCTCAAACGAAGAGTTCGTTGCGGTACTGTACCGCACATTCTTCAACCGTGAGCCCGATCAGGCAGGATTCAACGCATGGGTCGGAGTCCTTCGAAACGGTACTTCAAAGGAAGAGGTAATAGAAGGATTCATCAACTCGACAGAGTGGGCTAACCTCTGCCTTCGCTACGGTATCAGGAGCGGCGGAACGGGTACACCCAATATCGAGATCGAGCCGAATCAGCAAACCATAGATTTTGCGACGAGACTCTATACAACATGTCTCGGAAGAAATGCGGATCCCAACGGTCTCATGGCGTGGGCAAGGCAGCTTGCAAATCAGCGTGACTCCGGTACGGGCGCAGCAAGAGGATTCTTCTTCAGTGAAGAGTTCGGAAGACAGAACGTCGGTAATGAGGAATATGTCAGGAGACTCTACCGTACCTTTATGGGAAGAGAGCCTGACGAAGCCGGATTTAACGCATGGGTCGCACAGCTTAACGGCGGTGTATCCAGAGAAGAAGTCTTTAACGGTTTTGCCCTTTCTCCCGAATTCACGAGGATATGCGCATCCTACGGAATAATCAGATAACATGTCTTTGATGACTTTCTTCCGCCCGGGGTTTGAACCCCGGGCGGTCTTTATATGTACGCGTATGATAAATAAGTTGAAATGGCTTTGGAAAGATAAGATAATACTATCTGTATAGGACGGTATTTTTATGGATAATATCAAGGTGTTTATTTGCGAGGACGAGAGTATCGTCCGTGAAGGATTACGGGATATGATCCCGTGGGAGAAATACGGCTTTGAGTTCGTAGGAGATGCTCCTGACGGAGAGATGGCCCTTCCCATGATCAGAAGCTTAAAGCCCGATGTTCTCATTACCGATATCACGATGCCGTTCATGGACGGACTGTCTCTTTGCAGGGTAGTCATGAGCGAGCTTCCCGATATCAAGATAATCATAATAAGCGGTTACAGCGATTTTGAATATGCCAGACAGGCGATCTCTCTTGGAGTCGAGCAGTATCTTTTGAAGCCCGTCACAAAAGCCGACATGATCAAGGTCATAGAGGAGGTCAAACAGAAGATATCGGAAGCATCCGAACAGCAGAATTATATAAGCAAATACGAACAGGAATTCAAGAAGTTCGAGAGGTTTTCCCACAGGGCTTTCTTCGAGAAACTGGTCGAAGGATCGATGTCAGTTCAGCAGATCTACGAGCAGGCGAACGAACTTCACCTGAACCTGTCGGCAAACGGCTATAACCTTGTTATCTATACGGTCAGGGATGCCGAACAGTCCAGTTATGCCGATGACGCGGCGAACGTAATGGAGAGCCTTTTCGGGCACTTTATGCAGTATCCTGACTATATCCTCTTCAGGTGCAACCTGCTGTCTTATGCGGTACTTATCAAAGGCGAGTTCGAGAGACTTCCCGAACTCACTGACCGTTGTGTCGATATGATCAGACAGCACTGCGAGGAGGCTCATTCTAACCTTGAATGGTATGCCGCCGTAGGTGTCCCCACAAAGAGACTGAGCGGGCTGTCGGCATGTTATTCCGATGCGAACCGCGCTTTTGCTTACCGTCATCTTTTCCCCGATAAGCACATCTTCACTTCGGAGCTTGTGAGGACTAAGTACAATACTCCCAATGCGGGGGAGGTGGATTCGATCGATGCCGCCAAACTGGATCCGATGATAATCCGTAACTTCGTAAGGACCGGTTCTCTCGCGGAGACCGAATCATTCGCGGACGAATATATTGCCAGCCTCGACGGGACTGAGAATCCGATCCTGTTCAGATATTATCTTCTTGTAAGCATCAGGGTCAATGTGGAGCTGGCTCTGCGCGAGGAGGGGATCCCGAAGACTGATATCGACATGTCTCTGTCAGGTATAGATATGGAGATCGAAGCCGACGAGTTCCGTAATAATCTCATAGATACCTTAAGGAAGGCGATCACGCTCAGGGATGCCGAGGCCATGAAGCGTAACAGCGACATCATCGACAGTGCGATGCGTTATATCGACAACCACTATAAGGATGAGGATATCTCTCTTGATTCCGTGGCGATCGCGAGCAACATAAGCGCTAACTACTTATCTGCAATGTTCAGCCAGAAAGTCGGGCTGTCCTTTGTCGAGTATGTGACCAAGAAGCGTATGGAGAAGGCCAAGCAGCTCCTTAGAAAGACCGACAAGAGATCGGGCGAGATAGCTTCTGAAGTCGGTTACAAGGATCCCAGGTATTTTTCGTTTGTCTTCAAGAAGAAGACAGGCTGCACCCCGAGTCAGTACCGTAACGGGGAATATGAAGAAGAATGACGAAGATCCGCGATCATTTCAAGAGCGATACCATAAGGGGAAAGATGTCGCGTCTGCTCCTGCAGATGTTTGTACCGGTAATATTCATATTTATCTCCATTATCGCTATGATCGTTACCAGGAACATCATGTTCGCGTCGGTAAGCGGCAATATTGCCGATGCCTCGGGATTCAACCAGAACTTCAAGGATGACGTCGACCTCAAGATGTATCTTTTCGTGTCGGGAAGCAGTGACGAGATCCCCTGGGATGATGTCTCCTCGGCCCGTGATCTGGCGGAGGAACTTCTCGGAAGCACCAGTAATGAGAACAGCCGAAAGGCGATGAAGAACGTAATACAGCTGTGCGACAACATGACCACATACATGAGGCGCATCCAGCAGACCGAACAGTATGATGCCCGTATCGAACAGCTCGAAACGAATATCTATGGTATCACACAGCTCATACAGGATAACTTTTACGAGTATCTCTATCATGAGGCGGGAGAGATGGCCCGGATACAAAGGCAATTGGACTACTGGCTCACGGCCGAGATCTTTTTCGTTATGTTTATGACCTTCTGGATATGTCTTGTAATCCTGCGGCGTGCATTTAAGCTCTCCGGAAGCATAACGGGTCCCATCATGGAGATGAACAGCCGTGTCGAGGCGATCGGCGGCGGAGACCTGAGTGCCCACACTCCCGTTCAGACGAGTGACCGTAATCTTGCCCTGCTCTCGACAGGTATCGAGGACATGGCCGAGAGGCTCAACCGTCAGATCGAACTTAACCGTCAGGAGCAGATCCACTTAAGGGAGACCGAGCTGGCTCTCATCCAGGCTCAGATCAATCCGCATTTCCTCTATAATACGCTCGATGCGATAGTCTGGCTCATCGAGAGCGGCAAGAACGAACAGGCGGAGACCATGGTAACGAGCCTGTCCTTCTACTTCAGGTCATTTTTGAGCGAAGGCCGCGACATAGTCACAATATCCGAAGAGACGAACCATATCAGAAGTTATCTCGAGATCCAGCAGGTAAGATACAGGGATATCATGGAATATGAGATCAATATCGATCCTTCCATAGAGAAGTTTAAGCTTCCCAAGCTCACACTCCAGCCCCTGGTAGAGAATGCGATCTATCACGGCCTTAAGCCCAAGCGCGGAAAGGGCCTCATTACCGTTACGGGAAGAAGCGAGGGGGATAAGGTCATATTGGAGGTAAAGGATACGGGTGCCGGAATGGATCCCGAACAGCTCGATAAGCTACGTACAAAGATAAGAAATGAAGATACCACAAGCTTCGGGCTTGTCGCTGCATATAAACGCCTGAGGCTTCTCTACGGTGAAGATTTTGATTTTGACATCGTAAGCGAAGCAGGCGAGGGGACGGCTATCATGATAAGTTTCCCCGGAAAGGAAGACCTGGAAGATGAGACGATTCTTTAGTTTGATCCTGAGTACGGCGATCGCCTTTAACATTGCAGGGTGTACCGTACAGAATGCGGATCCGCAGGATAAGGATCTGTATGTCATAGGGTTTTCGCAGGTCGGCTCGGAATCCGACTGGAGGATAGCAAACAGCCAGTCTATGATCGAGACCTTTACCGAGGATAAAGGGTACGAACTCCGCATGGTCAATGCCAGACAGAATCAGGACAATCAGCTGGCAGCAGTACGTACTTTCATCCTCGAGGGCGTGGACTTTATCGTTATCGCACCCGTAGTCGAAGAGGGCTGGGATTCCGTTCTTGCCGAGGTAAGGGCATCCGGTATCCCCGTCATAATAATGGACCGTTCAGTATCGGTCAGCGACAACAGCCTGTATCTGTCCAATATCGGATCCGATTTCCTGAATCAGGGAACGATGGCTGTCGAGTGGCTCGAAGAGCAGACGGAAACAGGAGATCCTGGACAGGGAGAAATAGGTCTCACGGAAGGAGAGACCCCGACAGAAGAAGTTATCGAAGATGAAGGATCGGATGAGACAGATACTCTCAGGATCCTCCATCTTCAGGGTACTTACGGAGCTACTGCCCAGCTCCTGCGCACACAGGCGCTGGAGGATGCCGTGGAGGCTCACGATAACTGGGAGTTTGCTGCTCAGATCTGCGGAGACTATACCGAGGCGAAAGCATATGAAGTCGTGTCCGAATATCTTTCCGGGGACACGGATATAGATGTCTTATATAGCGAGAACGACAATATGACATTCGGTGCCATGCGAGCAATGGATGATGCCGGGATCACATACGGAGAAGGCGGACAGGTCACGATAATCACATTTGATGCCACCAGGGAGGCTCTTCAGTATTGTCTGGACGGTGATATCGCTCTCTGCGTGGAATGTAATCCCATCCTGGGACCGGCTGTCGAGGAACTGATCAGTGATTACAGAAACGGCAACAGTATCTCCAGACAGGTATATGTTCCCGAGACGACTTATACCGCTTCGGACCTGACGCAGGAGTTTATTGATTCAAGGATATACTGAGGATTACCCGTTCCTGGCATGGAGATGCCAGCGTACCGGAGGCGGCGTGAAGCTCCTGTGATCAACAGCTGCGGTGACTGCGTCGGAGGCGGCTGTTATGAGATCCCTGCTGCTGTGTCCGAGTGATGATATGGAGGCGGGACCGGATGCGAAGTAGCTGTTATCGAAGCTTGCGACCGAGATGCCGGATCTTCCGCTCTTTTGAAGCACTTTCAGGAGCCTGAAGGCGATCTCGTCATTCTGGGTAATTACGGCAGACACATCCGGAGCCATCCCTTCGACTGTCCTTCTCAGGAAATCATCGTTTCCCGACAGGAGTTTTTTTCTGTCGCTTCCCGTATAAAAGAATGACCTGTCCTGATCGAAAGGAAGACCGTATTTATGTAACGCATCCACAAAGCCTCTGTATCTTTCGAGGCCTCTGGAATCATCGCATCGAAAGATCGAGGAGATGACCGGATGTCCGTTTTCCTTAAGATAAGAGACGAGCATATCGGATCCGGAAGCATTATCCTCTCTTATGCATATGCTGCCGTCAGGGGAAGGGTATGACGCGTAAAGATATATAACGGGGATCTCCTTGATCCGTATCTTATCCATCAGAGGCATATTCGGATTGGGAAGGATATCCGATATCGGTTCTATGATAACTGCAGCAGGGGAGGAGGCAAGGACCTCTTTTAAAGCATCCCGTTCTTTCTCATAAGAGCCTTTTGTGGAGATACACCGAAGGTCATATCCTTTTTTCTTCAGAGACGATCGAAGCGACGATATGAGATCGGGGTAGATGTATTCATACTCGTCCTCGACGATAAGTATCACATTACATACAGAGGCTGTTATCTTATCGGAGATATAGGAACCGCTTCCGCGCTTTTTTACGATAAGACCTTTCTGTACGAGAAGATCCAGGGCGGCTCTGACAGTCTGACGGCTGCATGAATATCTGCGGCAGAGTTCATCTTCGGTAGGAAGGCGCATCATGCCTTTAAGGCGCATCTGACGAAGCGCCGATTCGAGTTCATATGCGATGTTTCTATACATCTCCGCCATATGTGTGTGTAATACCCTTTCAGATACTTCCGTACATACCATCTATACCTTATAAGAGACAGCTGCCCCTATCAATTCAGAAATCTTCAGATTGGGAAGATAAGGAGAAAGATCGACAGTGATTTTTTATCGTATTTTTTGAAGCGGCAATAATATTTTTGATCGGGACGGGAAAGCTGTTGTCAGATTGCAGTACAAAAACCGCATGGCGGGGAAGATATCATCGTAAGATAATCAACAATTTAACGTAAGATATTCCACAAAACCGTGTCTTTTTCCGGCTGTGCATCCGGATTTGTATTGTCTGCCGGCCTGATTTTTCAAGTTGTATTTGGGCAGGATTACCATTTGTTTTCCGGCATATGAGGTTCCTTGAATGCCCCATTCCGAAATGATTAAGTGTAGTCAGAACTTGAGGAACGCCCCCGGTTCGCAAATAAAAATCTTAGAAGTGAGGATGAAAGACATGAAGAAATTTCTGAGAACGTTGATCGCAGGCACACTTGCACTTTCCATGGCTTTGGGTGTTGCAGCCTGTGCCGCAAAGAAGCAGGCTGAAGACAACGGACTTATCAAGGTAGGTATCATCAACAATGATCCCAACGAGTCCGGTTACCGTACGGCAAATGACAGAGATATGAAGGCAACATTTACCGAAGCAAACGGATATGAAGCTTCTTTCTTCTACAGCCTTAAGAATGAAGACCAGATCGCGGCTGCCCAGCAGTTCGTACAGGATGAGGTAGATTATCTCCTTATCTCCGCAGCCGGTACATCCGGTTGGGATTCCGTTCTGCAGGATGCAAAGGATGCCGGCATCAAGGTAATCCTTTTCGACAGAACGATCGATGCTGACGAGAGCCTTTACGAGGCTTCCATCGTATCCGACATGGCTCAGGAAGGCCAGACGGCAGTTGACTGGCTCGCAAGCCAGAATCTTTCCGAATACAACATCATCCACATTCAGGGTGTTATGGGTTCCTCCGCTCAGATCGGACGTTCCGGCGCACTCCAGGATATGGCAGATGCAAACGATAACTGGAATATCGTTAAGCAGCAGACAGCCGAGTGGAATGCCGAGACAGCACAGCAGATCGTTCAGTCCGTTATCGATGCTGGTACTGAGTTCAACGTAATCTACGCTGAGAACGACGATATGGCAAGAGGTGCCGTTCAGGCTCTCGATGCAGCCAACATCTCTCACGGTGTAGGCGGCGACGTTATCATCATGGGCTTCGACTGCAACTCCTGGGCTCTTGAAGAACTCGTTGCAGGCAACTGGAATTATGACGGTCAGTGCAATCCTTTCCAGGCTTCCTATATTGACAACATCATCAAGAACGGTGCTACACAGAAGGTCGTAATCATGGAAGAGAGAGGCTTCGATGCAGCAACCATCACTGCTGACGACGTTACTAACTTCGGTATCTGATACAAAGACAGAATAATCACTGATATCACATGAAAAATGAGGGTGTGCGGTGTGGCTCCTCCGCATCGCACATCCTTTTTATGTAAAAGACAGGAGTCAAAGAAGTATGGATAATAACTCTGTTTTGGAAATGCGCGGAATATGCAAATACTTCCCCGGTGTCCGTGCATTGCAGCAGGTCGATTTCACTTTGAGGGAGGGAGAGATCCACGCGCTCATGGGTGAGAACGGTGCCGGAAAATCCACGCTCATTAAAGTCTTGACCGGTGTTTATCATAAGGATGCCGGCGAAGTCTATCTGAAGGGCAGTGACAGACCTGTTAACATCAGATCTCCGCAGGAAGCTCAGAATATCGGTATCAGTACCGTTTATCAGGAGATCACTCTGTGCCCTAACCTGACAGTTGCTGAGAACATGTATATCGGCAGGACAAAAGGTATATTTACGGATTGGAAAAAGATCAACGCGGACGCCGGAAAGATCCTTAACGATCTCGGTATCCCCGCCATTCCCGGTCAGCAGCTGGGATCATGTTCCATAGCGGTCCAGCAGATGATCGCGATCGCACGCGCAGTCGATATGAACTGCAAGGTGCTTATACTCGATGAGCCGACATCCTCGCTTGATGAGCAGGAAGTCAGTAAGCTCTTTAAGCTGATGCTCGACCTTAAGAAAAAGGGCGTAGGCATCATCTTCGTAACCCACTTCCTTGAGCAGGTTTACGAAGTCTGCGACCGTATCACTGTCTTACGTGACGGCATGCTGGTCGGAGAATACATAATAGAAGAACTTCCCCGTGTTAAGCTCGTTTCAAAGATGCTCGGCAAGGATTTTGATGATATGGCCGACATCAAGAGCGATTCCGACACGGAAAAGATAGATTATTCGGAAACACCCGTTTATGAAGCAAAACAGCTTGCCGGAACAACGGGTATCAAGCCATTCGATTTCTCGATACACAAAGGTGAGGTCAACGGCTTCACCGGACTTCTCGGATCGGGAAGGAGCGAATGCGTACGTGCCATCTTCGGTGCCGATAAGGTTACGGGAGGAGAAGTCCTGATCGACGGCAAGCCGGTCCGGATAAAAAAGCCTCTTGATGCGATGAAGCACGGTATCTCGTATCTCCCGGAAGACCGTAAGCGTGACGGTATAGTAGGAGATCTGTCAGTCCGTGACAATATCATACTGGCTCTGCAGGTAATGAAGGGATTCTTCAGACCGTTTTCACGCGCTCAGGCTGAAGAATTTGCGGATCAGTATATCAAGCTTCTGAACATCAAGACGGCTTCTTCCGATACCCCCATCAAGTCACTGTCGGGCGGTAATCAGCAGAAGGTCATCCTCGCTAGATGGCTCCTTTCCAATCCCGTATATCTGATCCTTGACGAACCCACAAGAGGTATCGATATCGGAACCAAGGTCGAGATACAGAAGCTCGTTTTAAAGCTCGCAGCCGAAGGAAAGAGCGTAACATTCATCTCTTCCGAGATCGACGAGATGATCCGCACATGCTCGAGGCTCGTGGTCCTTCGAGACGGCAAGGTGGTCGGAGAGCTCAAGGGCGACGAGCTCACTCAGAACAAGATCATGGCAACAATTGCTGGAGGTGAATCCTGATGTCTTCCAATACGGTAAAAAATCAAAGATCTCTCGGGAATATGGCCAAGTCGGTCATCCGCAAGCAGATCTTCATTCCAATAGCGGCGCTTTTTTTACTGGTGCTCTTTAACCTTATTGCGGATCCCTCATTCTTCCAGATCTCTTATCAGCCGAACAGCGAAGGCTTTAATGTCTTGTCGGGTAATATCATATCCATTATAGACAGAGCTTCCGAGCTTGTTATCCTGGCTATAGGAATGACGCTCGTAACATCCGCTTCCGGCGGACAGGATATCTCGGTAGGCGCCACGATCGCCATCGCGGGTTCGGTCGTTCTCAGAGTCCTCTGCGGCAGCAACACCAGACCTGAGACGCTTCAGGCTCCCATCATCGTGGCATTCCTGGTATGCGCTGTCGTTTCAATGATCTTCGGTGCATTTAACGGTGTGCTCGTGTCCTGGTTCAAGATACAGCCTATGGTCGCGACACTGATACTGTTCACAGCCGGAAGATCGATCGCGGCCTGGATAAACAACAATGAGCTTCCCGTTATCAGCGATCCCAAGTTCGCGTATTACGGAAACTTCATTCCCGGTATCCCGGTCCCCACACCCGTATTTATATCGATACTCTGCATGATCGCGATCGCTCTGGCTCTGAAGTTCACAAACCTGAGACTGTATTGCCAGTCCGTAGGTATCAATCCGAACTCATCCAGACTTAACGGGATCAATCCCCAGATGATCAAGTTCATATCTTTCGTTATCCTCGGACTGTGCGTTGCAGTCGCAGGCTTTATAAAGGTAAGCCGTCTGTCGACGATCAACTATTCGGTAGTTGCCAAGGATATCGAGATGGATGCGATCCTCGCGGTCGCTCTCGGCGGCAATGCTCTGGGCGGAGGTAAGTTCAACATGACTGCCTCGATCATCGGTGCATATGTTATCCAGTTCCTTACGACGACACTTTACAAGTACGACGTTAATTCGGAAGCTATCTCCGCATACAAGGCCGTTGTCGTAATAATCCTCGTAGTACTGAGTGCACCGATCGTTAGAGAGAAACTGGGAGAGTTCAAAAAGAAGATCATTCCCTCAAAGGCAGTAAGCAAGGAGGCGGTTTGATATGTCATCAAATAGTTTTCAGATCCCTAAGTTAAAGAAGGCGGACAGAGCTCCGATGACGGACACCAAGGTGCTCCTGATCATCACGATCGCCGTATTCCTGGTAATGTATTTCTGCGCAGTCGTCTTCCTTGGAAAAGGCTTTACCAAGCCTCAGACATTCTTCAATATCCTTAACGAGAATGCCGCCCTCATCATCCTTTCATGCGGCATGAGCCTGGTAATGATCACCGGCGGTATCGATATCTCGGTAGGTCAGGTCACTGCACTCGTATGTATGTCCTGCGCAGTCCATCTCGATTACCACGGCGGAAGCGTCTTTACGGCACTTTTGATCGCTCTTGGCATTGGTCTGGCTTTCGGTCTGGTCCAGGGTTATCTCATTGCTTATCTGAAGATACAGCCGTTTATAGTCACATTGGCTGGACTGTTCTTTGCCAAGGGAATGACCACCATAGTAAACGCGACTCAGTTCAATGTCGAAAACGAGGAATTCAAGGCTCTTAAGGCAACCAGGATCACAGTTCCCGGAATGGGCTCCATCAATAAGACCGGAGTATATGTGCCAGCATATGTTGAGATCGGCGTTATAGTTGCACTCCTCGTAGTCATCTTTCTGTTTGCTCTCCTCCGCTGGACAAAGCTCGGAAGATCCTTCTACGCGGTCGGCGGCAATAACCAGAGCGCAAACATGCTCGGTATCAACGTTACGCACACAAAATTCATGGCGCATCTTCTCTGCGGATTCCTCGCAGGCATCGGCGGATTCGTTTACTTCATGCATGTAGGTTCGGGATCTCCTTCCCATGCCGCGGGCGCCGAGATGAATGCCATCGCTTCTTCCATTATTGGAGGAACGATGCTTACGGGCGGCGTCGGAAACATCATCGGAACACTCTTCGGAGTCCTCGCCCTGAGCACGATCAAGAATATCGTATCATCCCTCGGTCTTGACGAAGCATGGTGGACCAACATTACGATCGCCGCCATGCTCTGCATCTTCCTTCTTGTACAGAGCGTGGTGCTCGCAAGGAAGAACAACAAGAAATGACGGTCTTACTGACCTCATAAGACAGCCATCAGTCGATCCTATCCGATCGATACAGTCCCTCACCTTTGGTTTCAGCCTGAAAACGTCCTTTCCGTTTTCAGGTTGAAATCTTTTACGGGAATAATATGATATAACTGAGATGAGAGGAGAGATCGCCGTTATGCCGGAAGAGACCGTTGTTAAGAAGAACAGAAGAAACAGGTTCCTTTATATTCAGGCCGCGATATACGGCCTGGGTGCATATATTGCGGCCTTTTGTATGTTTAAGGCATTTACGTACAGACCTGAGGTTACGGGGGGACTGTCATTCCTTCTCGGGATCGGACGCGTACTGGCTTTTATGATACTGCCTGTTCTGGCGGTAATGAATATAGTGGCGGTCCTTCTGAATATCAAAGCTGACAGATACTGCTTCCTGAAGGCGGCTATGCTTGCCAAATATATCATGATCCCGTTCTTTATCATCGGAGGGATCTTTGTCCTGGCAGCCGATCTTCTGTTCTTTATACCTATTCCGGGAGTGAACTTTATCGGACCTTTCCTTGGGATGTGCCTGAGCGTGGCAGGATATATAACCTTTCTCCTGCCCATTCCCTTTATGATCGCGTTTATCGTCAAGTCGGTTAAGGAGAAGAGTTATCCGGTGTGGACCGTGATATTTCTGTCTGCCGCTCAGCTGTTTTTCTTCGCGGATGTGCTCTCAGTTATGATACTGTCTTTTAAGGAAAAGCAGTGGAGAAAAGTCACGATAGGGGCATTAGTCCTGACCGTTGTTACTGTCGTATATGTGATCCTGTACCCGACATTACACAATAACCTCTGATCAGTCAAACCACTGTTTCTCGAATTCGTCGACAGGAAGGGGCTTACTGAAATAATAGCCCTGATATAGCTTACATCCCATATCGAAAAGCCTCTCGAACTGGGCGGCTGTCTCAACGCCCTCGGTCAGGGTGTCGATACCGAGATCTTCGGACATGCGGATTATGTTCTTGATGATATAGCCTGCCTTCAGGTTACGTTCGGAATCCCTCAAAAACTGCATATCGATCTTCAGGACATCCACGGGGATATCCTTGAGCATGTTAAGCGAAGAGTATCCGCTTCCGAAGTCGTCCATCTCGACGATGAAGCCGTATTCGCGGAGATCTCCGATTATCTTTACGATATCGATCGCATCCGTCATCATGACCGACTCGGTGATCTCGACACGGAGCTTCACGGGATCGATACCGGATTCTTCGACTATCTTCTTGAGCTCGCTTACGACATCCATGAAGTAGAAGTCCTTGGGAGAGATATTGATGGATATGAACTGTTCTATCCCGCGTTCCTTCCAGTTTGAGAGTATATCGCAGGCACATTTCCACATATGCTTGTCGACTAGGGCGATCAGACCGTTACGTTCGAATATGGGGATGAAAGTTCCTGGCGGCTTCAGGCCGTCATCGGGGTGGACCCACCGTACCAGTGCCTCCGCTCCGACCAGGATGCCCTTACCGTCCACTATGGGCTGGAGAAAAGGCCTGATCTGATTCGTCTCGATCGCTTCGTGCAGCTGATTGCTTATGAGCTGTTCGTGGATGATCTCATTTCTGATCTTGTCATCGTAATATACGATAAGGGTCTGATAGCTGTCCGCGATCTTAGCCGTCGCCAGACGCGCGCTGTCGAAGAACAGGGGAACGTCTATCTCCTCGCCTTCGGTGATGTCATAGATACCGTAGTGTATAAGAACGTGATGCTCGAGATCCTTATCGCTGACCGTAAATCCGGATATCTTCTCATCTACGGGCTTACTATTAAAATCCTCTTTGTCGATCAGTATGCCGAAAGCGTCTTCGGAGAGGCGGCCGTACAGGCACTTGGAACTGACGCCTTCCATGATGAATTCCGCCGCTTTCTTTATGGTCAGCTCGCCGAATCTTTTGCCGAATACGTCGTTGATGACCTTAAAGTTCGATATCTCCATATATCCGATCATGTAATCGGTATCCGTATCGCTTCTAAGTCTCTTTTCGATTGCTTCATAGAGATATTCCTTTGTGTAGAACCCGGTGAGGGAATCGTGAGTGGAATTATACATCTCGCGCTTCATCTCGTTCTGCTCATCGGTAACGTCTCTGATGCTCAGATAAGTTCCCGTTGCCTTGCCGTCATCGTCGGTCAGGGTACGCATAAGAAGGTTCGTATACTGGGCCTCATCCCCGGTTCCCAGGGTCTGTTTCTTGGACCATCCGCCGCTTTCAAAATCGATATTGCCGAACAGGAATGTCAGGTTATCCCTGACGCCGTCATAGTCGTTAGGAAGGGTTCCGATCAGGAGCCTTCCGGGTTCATTCATCCATATGCACTTTCCGGAGGTGTCAAAGAAGTACAGCGCATCGGGCATATCAGATGCGATACCCGAGAGCATCTTGTCCAGAAGCTTCATCGGCCTGTAGTGCAAAGCGAAATAATAGACGAGGATACCGAATATACCGAAAGCGAGCATCGATATGTCAAGCGTGATCTTAGAGAAGATATAATATGTCTCCAGTGCGCCTGCCACTACGCTCGAGAAAAGGATGACCCAGTATTTCTCCGAATAGATCTTTGGTGTCTTTATCGCCTTTGTAAGGAATACGATAACGACCGCAAGGAATATCCCGTATGCGATCACCCTGTGGTATGTCTGACCGGCATAAGGGACGAGCTTATAATACGCATGCGCATCGACCATTATCTTCTTTGCTGAGAAAGACACATGGAGGATGGGATTGAGAGCGTAGAGGAAGACATCGGAGATTATAAGGATATCGGGGATCCTCTTTAACCACTTGGGAGGTTTGATCTCACAATAGGCATACGAGAACCGGAGCAACGAATATACTGTGGCATCCATTCCGAGAAAATAGATATAGAATCCGAGCATCGATATGGTGTGATTGGTCGACAGCATCAGTATCAGATTGCCGACGATCGGAGGTATCACTCCGCTGATAAGACAGGCAACATAACGTCCTATCGATTTCTTTGACCGCAGAGACAGGATCATACAGACAACCAGTGCTGTAATGAACACAAAGAGTACAGCTGCCAGAAGTATCCTCATAGACCCTCCGTCTGCGGCCCGTCCAGCCTTATATTTCCATACTGTTTCCCGTTATAGGGGTATCATAGCATCTATATTATTATATAGGAAACCCCTGTTACAAAAACATAACACTTAATTTACCTTTTGGGGTGAATATAAGCCGTTTTATGAATTTCAGATCTGTTTACAGAAAGATCTGATCTCGGATTCTCTTTCTTTTACCGCCTCTTTGTATTCCACGGAACATAATCCGAGGCTCCCTTTGCATTCGATCTCAAGATGCCCGTAAAAATGCTCGATGCTTCCGATGATCCTCTCGCATTCCTTCATGTTCGGCCCGGTCCGGAGTGCGATCGTATATCCGGATTTACCGGAAGGAAGAGTTCTGTGGGGTTCGTGAGTATTGCACCAGGGTGTTACCCTGTCGATAAAAGCCTTAAACTGCCCCGGGATATCCGCCCAGTAGGAGGGGGAGACGGATACTATGATACCGGCATTTTGAAATTCGTTCATCAGTACATCGACGTCGTCGCTCATGATGCAGCGGGCGGTGCTGTGACAGCTCCTGCAGCCTTTGCAGAAACTGAAATGATAATCGTCGATACAGACGCTCTTTACTTCATATCTGTCCCGAAGCTCCTCTGAAACGATCCTTACGATCTCCGCCGTGGCCCCGTTTCTGACGGGACTGCAGTTTATAACGAGTGCTCTCATCTTACTTCCTCCCTGACAGGTGATCATTAAATATCAAACAGTATAGACGACATCCTCCGAGAAGATCTCCTTTACCGTATCAAGATCCGTATCTATCCATGACCGGAAATATCCTTCTAAAGTCGTTCTCATATACGATGTCCCCCTTTAAGCTCGTCAGAGACATCTTAACAGAAATAATCGCTCTTATAAAATAATAAAAAGGTTGAAATCCCGTTCCTTCATGCTATAATTTTGTAGTATCAAGAAGACCGAACACGGTATCTAATCGTGTTTAACGCTCGTCGGACGGGGCAGGTCGGTGCCGCATGTGGTGAAAGAGCACCACGATTATTTAACTAGGTAAAGCCTAATTTTATAAGATGGTTACTTATAACCAATGCTGATGCGCTACCCGTGAAGAGCAGGTCTCACGCTTATAACGAGTACAAGGGCAGTTCATCGGAGACGATGGACTGCTTTTATAGTATGGAGAGACGAATGGATCTTGAAAGACAGAAACATGCGCCTTTGTATAAGGCCATAGAGAGCTTCAGGCGGCAGAGGGTCGTTCCCTTTGACGTGCCCGGTCATAAGAGGGGCAGGGGCAACAAGGAACTCGTGGATTTCCTCGGGATCAAGTGCGTCGAGGTCGATGTCAATTCGATGAAGGCCCTCGACAATCTCTGCCACCCCGTATCGGTCATAAAGGAAGCGGAGGAACTCGCTGCAGATGCATTCGGCGCAAAGCACGCCTTCATGATGGTCGGCGGCACCACGAGCGCAGTGCAGAGCATGGTACTTACAGCCTGCAAGAGGGGCGACAAGATCATAATGCCCAGGAATGTTCACAAGAGTGCGATCAACGCTCTTATCCTCTGCGGTGCCGTGCCCGTATATATCGATCCCAAGGTGGATACCAAGCTCGGTATCCCCCTGGGTATGGAGCTTCAGGACGTAAGAGCCGCCATCAGCGCCAACCCCGATGCCCGCGCCATCATGATCAATAATCCGTCATATTACGGCATCTGTTCGGACCTCAGGTCCATTGTCGATCTTGCCCATAAAAACGGTATGCTCGCGCTGGTCGATGAGGCCCATGGAACGCATCTTTATTTTGGAGAGGGGCTGCCTTTGAATGCGATGGCGGCAGGCGCTGACATGGCTGCGATAAGCATGCACAAGTCCGGAGGTTCTCTGACACAGAGTTCCATCCTTCTGACCGGTGAAGGCATCAACGAAGGCTACGTCAGTAACATCATAAATCTTACTCAGACGACGAGCGCTTCCTACCTGCTTCTCGGAAGCCTTGACATCAGCCGCAGGAACCTCGCCCTCAAGGGAAGGGAGAGCTTCGCGAAAGTGTGCGACATGGCCGCTTACGCCAGGGAAGAGATCAACGAGATCGACGGCTATTACGCTTTCGGCTCGGAACTTATAAACGGATCCAGCGTATATGATTTCGACGTGACAAAGCTCGTCATCAATACAAGGGGCATCGGCCTGACAGGCATCGAAGTCTACGATCTTCTGCGCGAAGAATACGATATACAGATGGAGTTCGGCGACCTGTCCAATGTGCTGGCATATGTCTCGATCGGAGACAGGATCCAGGAGATCGAAAGGCTTGCCGGAGCTCTGAACGATATAGCAAGGCTCTATAGCCGGGAGAAGGGCAATTTCTTCTGTGCGGAGTACGTGACGCCGATCGTAAAGGCCACTCCCCAGGAGGCATTCTATGCGAGCAAGGAGAGGCTTCCTCTGGATCAGACCATAGGCAGGATATGCGGGGAGTCGGTAATGTGCTATCCGCCGGGTATACCGATTCTAGCTCCGGGCGAGATCATAACGCAGGACATCCTCGACTACATAAAGACTGCCAAGGAGAAGGGATGCTCCATGCAGGGACCCGAGAGTGAGGATATTACGGAACTACTGGTACTTAAGTGATAAACGAAAAAAGGGGGATCAGAGATATGTCTTCCAATCCGATGGAATTCTGGTTTGAAGAGATGCATACGAATAATGTAAAGATGGCCATAAGGGTCAACAAACATCTTTACAGCGATACGAGCGAGTTTCAGAGGATAGACGTATTCGAGTCGCCCGAGTTCGGCAAGTTTCTGACCAGCAACGGCAATGTTATATTCTCCGAGCAGGAGGAGTTCACATACGATGAGATGATCGTGCATGTTCCGATGGCGGTCCACCCCGACGTCAAGCGCGTGCTCGTCATAGGCGGCGGCGACGGCGGTGTCGCAAGAGAGCTGTCGCACTATAAGGAGATCGAGGTCATCGATATCGCCGAGCCCGATAAGATGTTCGTCGACGTATGCCGCAAGTATTTCCCCGACAATGCGATCGGCCTCGAGGATGTACGCGTACGGCTTTACTACGAGGACGGTCTGAGGTTCCTTAGAAAGTGCAAGGACAAGTACGATCTTATAATAAATGATGCGACGGACCCCACGGGCCACGAAGCCGGGCTCTTTACAAAGGAGTTCTACGGCAACTGCTATAAGGCTCTTCACGACGACGGCATAATGGTATATCAGCACGGAAGCCCCTTCTTTGACGAAGACGAGGACAATTGCCGCGCGATGCATCGAAAGGCGGTAAAGTCGTTCCCGGTAATGAAGGTCTATCAGGCTCATATACCCACATGTCCTTCCGGATACTGGCTCTTCGGATTTGCATCGAAGAAGTATCATCCGCTTCGGGATTTCAATCCGAAGAAGTGGGAAGAACGGGGTATAAAGACATGGTATTATACGACCCATCTTCACTCGGGCGCGTTTATGCTTCCGAAGTATGTTGAAGATATGTTAAGAGAAGAAGAAAACGAATAAGGAGGAAGATCAAATGGCAAGATTACTGGTTATCGGATGCGGAGGTGTAGCACAGGTAGCGATACAGAAGTGCTGCCAAAACAGTGAGACATTCAGCGAGCTCATGATAGCTTCGAGAACGGAGTCCAAGTGTATCGAACTTAAGAAAAAGCTCGAGTCGCAGGGTACTCCCGTAAAGATCAGGACCGCCACCGTAAATGCGGACAGCGTCGAGGAACTGACCGCTCTTATTAATGTCTATAAGCCCGATGCGGTATTGAACGTCGCTCTTCCTTATCAGGATCTGACGATAATGGATGCATGTCTTGCGTGTGGCGTCGACTATATCGATACGGCCAACTACGAGCCCGAAGATACGGACGATCCCAAGTGGCGTGAGATCTACGAGAAGAGGATAAAGGAGAAGGGCTTTACAGCTTACTTCGATTATTCATGGCAGTGGGCATATGAGGAGAAGTTCAGGGAGGCCGGTCTTACCGCGCTCCTGGGAACGGGATTCGATCCCGGTGTCACATCGGTATTTGTTGCTTATGCGAAGAAACACTATTTTGACGAGATCGATACAGTCGATATCCTCGACTGTAACGGCGGCGATCACGGATATCCCTTCGCCACCAATTTCAATCCCGAGATCAATCTCCGCGAAGTATCCGCCAACGGTTCCTATATGGAAAACGGCAAGTGGATCGAGACGAAGCCCATGGAGATAAAGAGAGAATATGATTTCCCGCAGGTCGGAATGAAGGATATGTACCTTCTTCATCACGAGGAGATCGAAGCACTCGGAAGGAACTTCCCCGAGATAAAGAGGATCAGGTTCTTCATGACTTTCGGACAGAGCTATCTTACGCACATGAAGTGCCTTGAGAATGTCGGAATGCTCTCGACGACTCCGATCGAATTCGACGGGAAGCAGATCGTTCCGATCCAGTTTTTGAAGGCTCTTCTTCCCGATCCCGCGAGCCTTGGCCCGCGGACTGTCGGAAAGACCAATATCGGCTGTATCTTCACCGGCAAAAAGGACGGCAAGGAGAAGACGCTTTATATCTATAACGTCTGCGATCATCAGGAGTGCTATAAGGAACTCGGATCCCAGGCCATAAGCTATACGACAGGCGTGCCCGCCATGATCGGAACGGCGCTGGTGGTAAACGGAACATGGAAGAAGCCCGGCGTATATACGACCGATCAGTTCGATCCCGATCCTTATATGGATATGCTCAATAAGTACGGACTTCCCTGGGTGGTCGATGAGAACCCCGTTCTTGTATCATGACGTATCAGGAGCTTAATACACCGTCATATATCGTCCTCGAGGGTAAGCTTCGGAAAAACCTTGAGATACTTTCTGATGTGATGAAAAGATCGGGCGCGAAGATCCTTCTCGCGCAGAAGGCTTTCTCGATGTTTAGAGTCTATCCTCTTATAGGGTCGTACCTCTCGGGCACCACATCTTCGGGGATATACGAAGCCCGGCTGGCGAGTGAGGAAATGCCGGGGAGGGAGAACCACGTCTTCGAGCCCGCATATAAGGATGAGGAGATGGAGGATATATGCAAGATCTGTGATCATGTATACTTCAATTCCCTCTCGCAGCTTGAGCATCACAGAAAGACTTGGGAGAGATCCGTTTCCGAAGGAAGGGTCAGTATCGGTCTGCGCGTCAATCCCGAATTCTCGACCCAGGAAGGTCACGAGATCTATGACCCCTGTTCTCCCGTATCGAGGCTGGGGATCCGTCTTAAGGATATGCCCGGGGAACTTCCGGAAGGTGTCGAAGGGCTTCATATCCATACATTGTGCGAGCAGGGGTTCGAGCCTCTGAAGGAGACTTTTGAAGTATTCGAGAAGAACTTCGGGAAGTACTTCGGAGCTTTGAAATGGATCAATCTGGGAGGCGGTCATCACATAACAAAGGAAGGCTACGACAGGGAAGGCCTGATAGGGCTGATAAAGTATATACGATCGGCTTACAATGTCGAAGTATATCTTGAGCCCGGTGAGGCAGTAGCTCTTGATGCCGGTCTTTTGATAAGCGAGGTCATGGATATCGTTGATACTCCCGATATGCCGACACTGATACTCGATGCTTCGGCTGCCTGTCATATGCCTGATGTGCTTGAGATGCCTTATACGCCGCCCCTTCTCGAAGCCTGTGATAACGGGGTAAAGGTCAGGCTGTCTTCGCGTACCTGTCTTGCCGGTGATACTATAGGCGAATATGATCTCCCAAAGCTCCCTGATATCGGAGACAGGCTGACTTTTGGGGATATGGCGATCTATTCTATGGTCAAGAACAATACTTTCAACGGTATGCCTCTTCCTGACATCGTCCTCCTTAAGGAAGACGGTGAATACGCACTCGTTAAGAGATTCGGATATGAGGATTTTAAGGAGAGACTGTCATAATGAGCATAAGATTTCCCGGCGAATTCGAACTGCATGACAATACGCTCATGATCTGGCCCGTAAGGCCGGGATCCTGGGGGCGGGACCCTTCGCGCGCACAGAAAGCTTACATGAATATATTCGGGGCGGTACTGGAAGATGAAGACCTGTATGTGCTGTTTGGAAAAGATACACCGGATGACCTGATCAGGAGCATTAAGGATTCTTTCAGATCTTCACCGTACAGTCTCCTTCCCTTAAAGATCGATTCCGATGATTCATGGGCCCGGGATACCGCGCCGACATTCGTTATCGAAGATGATATGGTGAAGGGTATCGACTGGGGATTCAATGCCTGGGGCGGAGACTTCGACGGCCTTTACAGAGATTACCGAAAGGATATCGAACTGGCCCGCCTTTTCTGTACTGAAACCGGATACGGATGTATAGACAGAAGGGATCTGATATTGGAAGGCGGAAGCATAGCCTGTGATGGGCAGGGTACCCTTATGGTCACCGAGAGCTGCCTTCTGAGTCCGGGCAGGAACCCCTCCATGAGCAGGGATGAGATAGAAAGATACCTGTGTGATGCTCTCGGGGTTACCAGGGTCCTGTGGCTCCCGCGGGGGATATATAATGACGAGACGAACGAGCATGTGGATAATATATGCGCGTTCGTCTCTCCCGGAGAAGTCGTGCTCGCCTGGACCGATGATGAGTCTGATCCGCAGTATGCCTTATCAAGAGCCTCATATGACTACCTCTCTTCGCAGAAAGATGCCATGGGAAGAGAGATAAAGATCCATAAGCTTCCGATCCCCGATCATCCCGTTTGCATAACAAAAGACGATCTCGATAACCTCGTTTTCGAGGAAGGGGAGGATACCCGCGAAGCGGGCGAGAGGCTTGCGGCAAGCTATGTGAATTTCTATTTTACGAACGGTTCGATCCTTCTTCCGCAGTTTGGAGGAGAGAACACCGAAAGTGACAGGAGAGCTGTCAGGATAATGACTTCTCTTGCAGGAGACCGCCGCGTGGTCCCGATATATGCGAGGGATATACTGACAGGCGGAGGCAACATACACTGCATTACCCAGCAGATACCGTGGAAAGGACTTAAGACATGAGTAGTATCAAGGTCGCGGCAGTTCAGATGAGCTGCAATGATGATGTAAGCGGAAACATTGAAAAAGCGGATTCACTTGTAAGGAAGGCCGCATCGGAAGGGGCGAAGCTCATCCTTCTTCCCGAGCTTTTCGAGAGACGGTATTTCTGCCAGGAAAGGCAGTACGGATACTATTCTTTTGCAAAGCCCCTGAATGAGAACGATGCTGTCATGCATTTCAGAAAGACCGCGGCGGAGCTGGGCGTTATGATCCCCGTAAGTTTTTATGAGAAGGACAATAACGTTCTTTATAATTCGGTCGCGATGATAGACGAAAAAGGTGAAGTTACCGGGGTATACAGAAAGACTCATATCCCCGATGATCATTTCTATCAGGAGAAGTTCTATTTCACTCCGGGCAACACCGGATTCAAGGTCTTTGAGACGGCATTCGGCAATATCGGCATAGGGATATGCTGGGATCAGTGGTTCCCCGAGACCGCGAGATGTCTTGCCCTTATGGGTGCGGACATCATCCTTTATCCTACCGCCATCGGCAAGGAGCCGATACTCGAAGTCGACAGTATGGAACACTGGAGAAGGACGATGCAGGGGCATTCGGCCGCGAACATAATCCCTGTAGTGGCGGCGAACCGCATAGGTAGCGAGAAGGTCACACCATGTAAGGAAAACGGATACCAGGAGAGCGAACTCCTCTTCTACGGAAGCTCTTTCATGACTGATCAGTGGGGAGGACTGATAGTATCAGCCGACCGCTCTTCCGAGACCGTCATATATGCGGAATACGATCTTGATTCCAACAGGGAAGACCGCCTGTCATGGGGAGTATTCCGCGACAGGAGACCTGAGATGTACGGCGGGCTTGTAAGATGATCGAAGATCAGCTCCGGCTCATCCAGGTCCTTACAGCTTCCGTCATCTGTGGCAGATAGTCATCAAAGCAGTGGGTAGCTCCTTCAATCTCCATATAGGTGCAGTCTTTGTACCTCTCTGAAGCTTCTTTTGATACTTTCATGAGATCGGGATGGTCGGAGGTGCCCTGAACGATAAGGACGGGGCCGTTAAACTTATCGATATAATCTTCGACGCGTATCATCTGTGCCGCACGGATATAGTTGTTCCCGAGGACTTTGTCATTCCAGGATCTCAGGGCCTCGGGGATATTATCGGGATCGAATGTAAGCCCGAGAAGTTCACCTTTGCGGGCGAACTCGGGGATCAATGCTGCGGGAGCGAGCGCGATCACGCCCTTTATGATCTCATGCTTGAGTCCTGCGGCGAGCATCGCCGTCAGGCCGCCCTGCGAATGACCGCAAAGATAGATATCCGATACGAACGGAAGGCTCCTTGCATAGTCGATCACCGTCATGGCATTTGTCATCCACTTAAACAGTGTATGATCCTTAAAATCTCCTCCGCTTTGACCGTGACCGTACATCTCGGCACGTATGACGGCATATCCCATGGAAAGGAATGTCTTTGCGGCTGCTAATATGTGTGGTTCCTCCATATGACCGGTAAAGCCGTGAATGACTATTACCAGAGGGAGCTTTGAAGGTGCATTTTCGGGCCTTTCAAGTTCGATATGTAATCTTATTCCGTCGTCTTCGATAAACATCAGCCGTCAGTCTCCTTATGTTCTTTTATTCTATCAGCATACGTGTGTTGAGAGGATCGCTGACCAGTTCTCTGGAAGAGAGCCATTCCTCATAGATATCTATCTGTCCCGTGGATATCTTTCTGGGCATCCCGTTCGCTTTGGCTTCAGACAGGTCGAGATCGAGGAAATCCTTGGTGTTAGCGTAGTGATATTCGACTATGCCCACCGAATAGAGCGAATCATCCCTGACGTTTTTGCCTTTGACCTGAAGCTTGACGATCTCGTGCCGGTCCTTTATATAGTGAACGAAAAGATTGGACGAGAACTGATAGAATTCCGTGTGATCCCCGTTCCAAGCCTCGTCACGAAATACGCGCAGAAGCATCTTCTTAAGCTGGGCTCCCGTTACGATGACCCGGTAAACGGGTTCGTCATACGAGAAACAGTTGCTGATGTCCTGATACCTTACGATCGGACCTATCTCGGTCTGCCTTATAGAACCCGAGCCGAGGAACATGACGTCCACATCCAGGCTGTCCTGAAGGATATCGCTGAATATCCTTCCCAGAGGTGTCTCCTGATTCCTGGCAGGATGAGTATAGATGATCGGGAACCGGGTTATGACGCGCTCGTATTTTTGGTCTGTGACCTTTTTGTATTCGTTTATGAGCTTCTCGAGAGCCTTGTCTTTCGGGCAGTTCCCCGGAGTGATGGGGATGAGTTCCCACTTATATGAATCAATGCAGTTACCGTCCATATCGATCGTGATGTCAAAGCGTCCGATCTGGTCCGTTCCGACGGCGGCCTGAACGATCGGGATCCCGTTTACCACGGCGGGCTCTTCAAGATATGTATGAGAATGTCCGCCTATTATCAGGTCCACACCCCAGTCGGGATCGAGAGAAGCGGCCAATCTCTTGTCCGCTTCGAATCCTATGTGGGTCAGAAGGACCGTGAGATCGATATCTTCGGTTCTGTAGGCATTGCAGATCTTTCCGACTTCGGATACGGCTTCCTCGATATTCACGAGCTTCCCTATGAGAGGATCGCGCTTGGTCATGGAGAGTGTCTCTTCGGTCAGGATACCGATAAAGAGGATGTGCATTCCGGATGCGGGTTCCAGTATTAGATGTGATCTGAAAAGCCTGGTCCCTGTCTGAGATATATACATGTTTGAATTGATGATCGGGAACTTTGCGCATTTCTCGAGGAAAAGGAGATGCGAGAGTCCGTAGTCGACCTCGTGGTTACCGAGCGTCACCACGTCGGGTCCGAGGAGGTTCATTATCTCGATCGTCGAAATGCCTTTATACTCACTGTCGATCAGGGATCCTCTGAACATATCGCCCGAGATGGCATAGATAACGTTCTCCTCTTCGCTTCGTACCTTCTGAACATACCCGGAAAGAAGGGAAACTCCGCCCACCAGCTTTCCGTCGACTTTCTCGGCGAGGAAATCCCCGTGCATATCGTTGGAATGAAGCAGGGTAAGTTTTTTCAGGTCTTTCATATACTTGGCTCCGATCGGTAAGGATGTCTTTATTCTAACATAAAGCGGGCAGTCCGATTTGACTGCCGATCCCCCCTGTGATAGATTCATAACCGATAACAGCCGATGCCTTGAAAGGAATGATATAAAGTGAGCGAACCTAAGACAAAAGAAAAACTGGTACAAGCCGCTTTGGATCTCTTTTCCCAAAAAGGATATGCCGCGACGGGGGTTGATGAGATCGCGGAATCCATAGGGATCAAGGGCCCGAATATATATAAATATTTCAAGGGAAAAGAGGCTTTCCTCGACGAGATCTCCGTTATGGCGGATCAGGCTTATAACGAGAGGATGAGCTTAAGCAAAGATTCGGTCATATCGATAGAGACCGCAGAAGAACTGAAGGCTTTCAGCCTGAGCCAGCTGAAGTTTACGATCGAGGACGAGACTGTCCGTAAGATGAGAAGGTTCTGTACTATAGAACAGTTCCGTGACGAGAGGATCAGCAGACAGGCGACCGAGCATCAGTATGAGAATATGCTGAATCTTTATACTGCGGTCTTTAAAAAACTGATGGAATCGGGCAGGATGAAAAAGGGCGATCCCGAACTTCTTGCACTTGAATACTTTACGCCGGCGAGCATACTTATCCAGCTTGCCGACCGTGACGAAAAGAAGATCCCCGAGATAATGGAGAAGATCGAAAAGTATATCGATCACTTTATCTCGGAATACCTTAACGGCTGATCATTTCTTCCCCGTAAGGTAATAGACAGCCAGAGCTGTTCTGTGCGACAGTCCTTCCCTGGAAAGGATGTTCGTTATGTAGTTCTTGACCGTGCCCTCGGAGATAAAGAGCCTGGACGCGATCTCTTTATTGGACAGACCTTCTGCTACCGCTTTAACTATCTCGAGTTCCCTCTCTGAATAACCGCTTCCGTCAAATCCCTTTCCGACCCGTATGTCTCCTTCGGTAAGAGTCCCAAGCATTGTCTCCTCCATTACGCCCATGCCGTTATAGACTGATCTTATGGTCTGTTTCAGGTGATCGGGAGTATGGTTCTTTATCAGGTATCCCGAGGCTCCGTTCGCCAGAGCTTTCCTGACCAGCTCGTCATCGTCGAAAGTCGTAAGGATGAGCACCTTTCCCAGCCCTTCTCCGGTTATTATCTTCGTTGCCTCGATGCCGTCCATTACGGGCATCTGGATATCCATAAGGAACACATCCGGATGATCCATGCGTGCGATCTTCAGAGCTTCCTCTCCGTTTGCGGCACAGCCTATCACATCGAAGCCGCCGTCGGTCTCGAGTATTATCTTCATTCCCTCTCTTACGAAGTCGCTGTCATCCGCTATCAGAACTTTTATCCTGTCCATATCATTCTCCTTGCATGGGTATGAGCATATTTACCGTAAAACCTGCCGCAGTCTCGAAGCTCAGGATACCGCCTACGCTCCTCATCCTCTGACGCATCCCTGATATGCCCATTCCGTCCGTAATGCTGTCGCAGCCTATACCGTCATCGGATATGCTGCATCTTACCATTTTGTTCATGGCGACTATCTTTATGGTTATGTTTTTGCACTTGGAGTATTTCATGGAGTTGGAGACTGCCTCGAAAGAATTGTCGAGGATTATCTCCCACTGCTTGTCTGTCAGAAGCGACATATCGCCCTCGGTCGTAAGTTCCGCCTCGACGCCCTTGTTCCTGCAGTCTTCGCAGAGATCGACAAGCTGGAGCATCGCGAGGCGTTTCTTTTCGGGACGTTCCTTACGCAGTATCGCGCGTATCTCGTCCATACCGCTTCGAAGCTGATCGATGACACCCTGGATCATGCTCTCGGATCTGTCGGGGTCCTTTCTCATCAGGAGCTTGACCGCTTCGAGCTGGTAGATCGAACCGTTGATATTATGACCGAGCTTATCGTGCAGGGTCTGGGATAGAGCTGCGCGTTCTTCGAGGGAACGGTTCTCTGCCATGAGCATGTTCTTCTGAAGTTCCGCCTGCGCCTCGTACTCCTTTTTCTCGATGTCTTTTTTCAGGTCCTGTTCCTTGAGAGTGTCTTCGAACATCTGCTTTCTGTACGGTTCGATGATGAAATTGTTCTGTATATAGAACAGTGCCGTCAGGAAACATGCGATCAGCCTGAACTGAAGATCTGTCGGGCAGGGGATCAGAGGGACCGGGATAAGGATCATGTACCATCTTATACCGGCTCTGAAGTCGGTAAGGAGCTCGAGTACCGTCAGGAACAGAAGCGGGAGACAGTATCTCCCTTCGACGATGAACAGCGGGATCAATACGGCTGCTCCGAGGAGAGGGAGTATGATCCTCATCTTTCCGGAAAGAGAACTTCCCGATACCATAAGGCTGATATATACGGCAACAAGCAGGAGTGTTATGTAAGACACTCCTGCTCCGCTTAAGCCGGGAAGGAAACAGTATACCGAATATATCAGAAGGATGATGATCCTTGCTGCCGTGAAGAACGAATCCTTTATCCTGTTGTTCAATTATGCCTCCTGCTTTTTGAGCCTGATACCGACATTTCCTATACTTAATATTACCATCAAGTAGGAGAGCGTGATACAGAGGAGATATATAAAGACCCTGTTGTCAGATATGAGGAACATCTCGACGCCTTCCATGAACCAGCGCTGCGGCGTAATGAAGGATATGGCCTTTATGATCATCGAACTGTCGTCAAGAGGGAAGTAGAGACCCGCGAACAGAGAGGACATGCACCATACCGTAAAAGCAATGAAATTCGAGCTCATTATCTCGCCGGAGATGATCCCCAGGAACATGCTCAGGATACTGAAGATCAGTCCCATCAGGAAGACAACGAGGATGAACTTCGGAAAGCTTATCCCGGTGATATCGGGCCTGATGATAAGAAGACCGGCCGACAGGATGACCGTTATTATGACGGAGATGATGACGGCGCATACCGCTTTTGACAGAAGATATGTGAGATCCCTGCCGCCTGTGAGCCTGATCCTCGTGAGGACCATGTTCTTCTGTTCTTCGATCGCCGTATGGGAAACGAACACTCCGCAGAACACGAATCCGAATGTCAGGATCGAGAAGGCATAACCCGCCTTCATCTTGGTGTTTTCCTGTTCGACGCTCAGGTTGCGTTCTCCCGAAGCCGCGATGCTCTCCACTTCTTTTTGAGGCATCATCTCTCTAATGCCGTTTAATGTTTCCGTGTCTTTGGAGACGGAAAGTTCCCCGAGAGTGAGCCTGATATCATTCTCAAAGAGTTCCGCCCGGGGATCATCGGATAATATAAATATCCTGAGGGCTTCCTCCGTATTGCCTTCTTTGATGAGAGTATCAAAATCAGGAGCTATGAACAGTGCCGCTCCCATACGGTCGTTCATCGCGTCACAGGAGATGTGATCGTTCAGCGAAGACTCGTTCATACCGGGGACAGAGGCTCTTAAGACCGAATACATTCCCGTATCGGCGAGATCCTGAAGGAGAAAAGTACTCATATCGCTTCCCGATGCATCATAGACCTTTACCGAAAATGACCGCGCGCCTCCGTAATAGGCGATCTTCTCGTCTTCTCCTATTTCCAGGATCTCGTGTCTTCTGGAAGGAGAATCATTGATGGAATAGACCGTGTCGGCATTAAGGATCAGTATCGATAAGGCCGGAGCGATAAGGAGGAAGAACCAGAAAGCCTTGTTCCTGAATAAAAGTCTTAATGTGGATCTGATCAATATGTTCATGCCTTACCTCTCTTTCTGATGCTGCCTGCAAGTATTCCGGCGGAAGAACAGACGACCGCCATTACACCCGATATCGTTATCGAAGGGATACAGTAGTCGCTCCTGCCCGCCGAAGAGAGTTCCACCAGTGCCCTGTTCCCGTAGTATATGGGGGACAGTTCCTTCAGGTACTGCGGATGGGACGAGAAAAGATATGTCTCAAAAGATCCGCCGAAGAAGCCTGCCATCCAGATGATGCCGAAGCTGAACACTATCGTCAGTACGATATTATCCGTGATCGAATAGAACATCAGTCCCATCCCTATGGATGCAAGGACCATCATAAAGACGATCAGCGCCGATAAAGCGATATTTCCCCAGTGGATATCAAACATAAGAGACGACAGAAGGGCGGCGATCCCGGTCCCGCCGGCAACGACAGCCACGGTGGGTATGAACTTCGACAGATAGATCTTAGTCTCTGACAGTCCCGCCACGCGCAGTTTCTGCATTATCCTGTATTTCTTCTCGTTGTTTATGATCCCGGCCATGCAGAATATGCCGCACCAGAGGAAATATACGATCTCGACGATGCCGTAATAGTCGGTGGCGTTAATGTCAGGCATATGCTCGGGATGAGATACCGAGAGACTGACATCGGGGATCTGAGATCCGCTTTGGAAAGCAAGAACACCCGATTCGATGTTCCTCTCGAAAGAGGTCATCATATATTCGAGGATCTTGCCCTCGTTCTCACGGGCAGAGCTCTTTATGATAACGTAAGTGTCGCCGGTGAAGTCTACAAAACCCGCGAGATCGTCCCTTCGGATCAGTTCTTCGGCGTCGCCTTCGGTATATTCGATAAAGCTTACGCCGTTCTCTTCGGCTTTTTCCCTGAGTTCACCGATATAGGGAGTCATGATGTTTTCAGAAGAGACCCGGTAGCCTGCACGGAACTCTCCCGCATCCTCGTATGAAGCCATCAGGGAGGAAAATGCCGAGGATAATACCGCGATCAGGATGATCGGGGTGACTATGAGAAGGAGCACGTTCATAAAACTCCTGCACATGAGTTTTGCATAGTTCTTGATTACATAAAAGATCATGTTAGATATCCCTCAGCTTCTTTCCGGTGAGTGTAAGGAATACTTCCTCGAGCGTTATGGAAGACGTATCGTCCACTACCAGTTTCTTCAGTTCCTCGGATGTTCCCGAAGCGATTATCTTGCCGTTATCCATGATGGCTATCCTGGTGCAGATGGCCTCGACCTCCTCCATATAGTGGCTGGTGTAGATGACCGTGGCTCCGTTCCTGTTGGATTCCTTGATCTTGTCGAGGATAAAGTTACGTGACTGGGGATCGATGCCCACGGTTGGCTCGTCAAAGATCAGGAGGTCGGGGTGGTGTCCGATCGCACAGGCTATGTTGAGCCTTCTCTTCATTCCTCCCGAGAACTTTCCCGCATATTCGTTCCTTTTCTCGAGAAGCCCCACATAATCGAGCGACTCGTCTATCGCCTTTTTGAGCTCCGCCCCCTTTATTCCGTAGAGGGACGTAAACAGTTCGACATTCTCCCATGCCTTTAGCCTGTTGTGGATGGCCAGGTCCTGAGGGATGAAGCCGAGCTTTTTTAAAAGCTCACGGCTGTTCTTCTTCATATCCCTGCCGAGGAACTCGACGCTTCCCAACGTGGGACGGACGATATTCGTGATCATGTTCATCGTCGTGCTCTTTCCGGCTCCGTTGGGACCCAGGAGTCCGAAGATCTCGCCCTTCCTGATCTCAAGATCCAGGTTGTCGACGACTATCCTGTTATCGTATTTCTTGGTAAGATCCTTTGTCCTTAAGATCACTTCCATGGTCATAGTCTCCTTTGTGCGTATCTTATGACATGATGATACCAACGGGCACGTCCCGTCTGTAGTGAAAAAAGGCAGATTCACGATGTGACTTTAGTCACGAGATCAGTTGTCAGGTGTGTAATATATGAAGTTTCCGTAATTATCCACGGGAGTAAAGTTTTCGGTTATATACTCGTATATTCCCTTCGGATTCTCGTGGTTTTCTTCTGTATAGTTATCGGGCATGACCACGATGCTGTCCGGATCATCATGAAGAGCGCAAGGATAGCTTAACGGATCGTTTGTTCCGAGGTTTCCTGTCAGGAACAGATCGTACGGCGGATCGAAGCGGCCGGACATGATGGAGATAATGGCACTTGAAGATGAGAAGACGGCAACATTTTTCCCGTTTTCGCGGTACTGCTCGTTCTTGACCGCGATCTCTTTGTATCCTGTCTCTGTCCCGTTCATCGGTATTCCGGCAAGTTCGGGTATGGAGGAGTCCGTATAAGTACCGGCGGTATTGAGAACACTAAGCGCAATGATGCAGATCAGGATCACGGAAGTAATTATGTAGGACATATATCTCTTGAGATGATCTTTAAAGAACATCTTGATCACTCTCATTACCGGGAGAAGAAAGAACATCGCCGCCATTGATACATGAAGATAATCGACCATCGGAACTGCTATCAGAAGAGCCGATACTCCGACGATAAGATGATTGGAAGCGTATTCCGCCTTTTTGTATATCAGATAGAGATCGCTGACCGACCCGATCAGAACAACCGTGAGAAGACCGGAAGAACCGATATCAAAAAATGAGTTTCCGGAACTGAATCCGAACAGGGCGAAAAGGCAATCGTCCCAGAAGGAGGAAAAAGAACCGGTTGCAAGAAGGCAGACAAGGAACAGGAAACACGGTATCGATATTCCTGCAAGATAGAATAGCGGATTTGACCGTTTTGTTCTGCGTTCAATGATCAGATAGATGAGTTCAAGAACTATCAGTATCCCTCCCGAAGTCTGTCTTGACAGGGCTGCGAGTGCTGCAAAGACTCCCAGTAACAGATTCCGGCGTGTTCCGGGCTCTCTTTTGTTTGTCTGATATACCAGAAGTGCAAACAGGAACATAAGATAGTTATATGTCGCAACATCAATAAGGAAAAGAGAAAATGCCGCTATCGGGAGGGCAAACCCAAATCCTGATTCTTCATAAGCATTTTTGAACAAGACGAAAAGGAGTACGGAAAAAAAGATGCATGAGGTGATCCTGTATATTATCAGGCTGCGGCAGATCATGAGCGGAAGCGCAAAGAGATAACTGAACAGCGGCATGAATACCATGTGAAAATCCCTGTACGGAACATAACCCATTGAGATCCCGCGGCTGATATTATAGACCCATATCTCGTCAAGATCCCCGAACGGTATTGTCAGGACCTTAAAGAATACAGGTATTACTATAAGAACAAATGCGATCAGGTGTTTCTTTTTGATCGTCGTTTTTCCCATCGTCTGCTTCCTTGCCGTGAAAGTAATCTGAATCATTATACTATTCAAATCATGCGTATGCGACCGTTTATGGGTTTTGTTGACTATCTCGGCGCGGGAACTTATAATTTTTCTTATATTACACTTATGAGGGGTGATACAAAATGATGTTATTTGATACTTTGAACATGAAGCTCGGAGCTGCTGTGTGCTCGGCTGTCGGATTCCTTCAGGCAAACGGTCTTTACGATGCGGCTGTACTGTTCCTTAAAAAGAAGAAGCGTCATTCTTCAGGCGGCTCGGGATTAGTAGGGATAGGGATCTTTTTCCTGCTCCTTGCCGTGGTCGGTGTCATCGTATATATCATCCTTCACAATAAGAAGGCTTCCGGAGCCGGAACAAAGGCACCCGCTCCCAAGGCTCCTTCTGCACAGAACAGACAGGTTCCCAATAATGCGGCACCTGCTCCCAAGGCTCCCGTTGATCCCGCTCCCGTACCTTCTCCTGCGGCATCAGCAGCACCCGCACCGGTTGCCCCTCCGGCACCGGCAGCACCGGTAACGCCTGCAGCTGCAGCTCCCGTGGTTGCGGCAGCGGCTGCTTATGAGCCTGCTCCCGCTCCAGAGGTTCCTTCAGTCCCCGAGCCTTCATTCCCGGAGCCTGCTTTTGATCAGACAGTTATGACGGATGAGACATACGAGACTCCTTCAGCCCCTGAAGCTTCCGTGGAGCCCGCTCCTGCGGCTCCCGTTATCCCCGATATCCCTGAGATCGAGCCTGTGGATGACAGTTACGAAGATGCTACCGAGATCCTTCCCATGTCCCATCTTGATGATGAGACACAGATCCTTTCGGAAGATGATGAGGATATCCTGGTAAGTGTTCCCGCTCATATGGTGATCCTTACCGATACTGAAGATCCCACGCTTCAATATACGGCAGCCATCGATACTTCGGTCACGATCGGAAAGAGGACAGGCGAGATCATCATCGCCGACGATTCGGCCGTATCCGGCACGCATTGCCGTATCGACAGAAGAAACGGCGACTATTACCTGTCGGATCTCGGTTCCACCAACGGTACGCGTTATGACGGCCTTCCCGTAAGTTCCGATCTTCTCATGACGGACGGAAAGATCCTTGAGATCGGCCGCCATAAGTATGTGGTTACTTTCGAGGATAACGAATGATAGCCGATCATGCTTTTGTGACCGACGTCGGAGCGGTCAGGGAAGTCAATCAGGACAGTATCCTCTGCCGGTGTGACCGTAATAACGGTATCTTCGTGGTGGCCGATGGAATGGGAGGTCACAGCAAGGGCGAGATCGCGAGTGCCGAGCTTGTGCATGCGCTGGAGAACTGGAGCAGGACATGCCGCGAGAAGACCATAGAAACTCTGGCCGGATCCTGCCGTGAATGTATCGTTTCCACAAGTGACCGGCTGTACGAGCAGTTTAAGAGCGAAGGTCTTATCGGAGGTACCACTGCCGTGGTCCTCCTTGTAATGAAAGACGATATCGCTGTCCTGTCTGTCGGTGACAGCAGGATCTATCGGTTCGATCATGGAAGCGGGATGCTCAATGCCGTGACCGAGGACGATGTCTGGGAGAATCTTCCCGAAGTGAAGGCCATGCCCTCTGAGGAAGCCATGAAGGATCCCAGACGCGGAAAGCTCACTACTGCCGTCGGCGCCAGAAAAGGGATAACAGTCAAGACAGATGTCTTTAAGGCGTCCAAGGAAGAGATCTTCCTTCTGGTAAGCGACGGTGTCTACAGATTCTGTGATACACAATATGCCAGCAGGCTCATAAGTGAAAGCATAGGGATGCTCAGACCCGAATTTATCCTGAACGACATTGCCGTACAGGTAATGAAGAACGGTGCGGCCGACAATTATTCAGCCGTTATGGTGCTTACGAGGAGTTGACGGCATGGCCGGAGAGAACGTTCCCAAGGAGCTGCTTTACAAACTGAACGAAAAGTTTGAGATCGAAGGCTATCTCGGAAGCGGAGGCGGAGGGGTAGTCCTGAAGGCCAAGGACAGAAATATCGGCCGCGATGTCGCGATCAAGGTCATAAAGAGCACCATCAAGAGCGAGGAGCGGAAAAAGACCGAAGCGAGGATACTTGCCGAACTTAAGAATGACCATCTTCCGTCAGTCTATCTTTACGATGAGGCTTACGGGTATTCCTATATGGTAATGGAATATATCCGCGGCAAGAACCTGAAGAAACTCCTGTCTTCCGGGCATATCTTCTCGGCTGAAGAGACGCTCGATATAGCAAAACAGCTCTGCGATGTGGTCTCTTATCTTCATGACCGTCCTAATCCCATTATCCATGGTGATATCAAGCCCGAGAATATCATCCTCAATCCCGACGGAAGGATATCACTCATAGATTTCAATATCTCCGGGATCAGCGAGGACGGAGTTGCCAGGACATACGGTTTTACGTCTGGATTCAGTGCTCCCGAGCAGGCATATGCCGTCAGGAATATCAAGGCTTCGATGGCCCTTAAGAAGAACCTCTATCCCCCCACGGAACTTATTACGGGGGAGACGGATATAATGCTCCCGAAGGCCGAAGTTACCGGTAATGCGTCAAAGACGACCGGCACGGGAAGCGAGATAAAGCTCGACAGAGGTATTGCGATCGATACCAGATCCGATGTCTACAGTATCGGCGCGACACTTTACTATATATATTTCGGAAGACACTACGAAGGCGAGTATCTGACTGAAGAGGATACCGAATTGGGAAAAGGCTTCTCCATGATACTGGAGCGTTCGCTCGATGAGGATCCCGAGAGGCGTTTCCATGATGCGACGGAGATGAAGGAAGCTCTGTCGAAGGTCTATATGAGCGACAAGGAATACCGTGTCTCGAATATAGTCTATAATGTCGCAAGGATCCTTCTTCTGATAACCACGGTAGCGGGTGTACTGCTCGTGATCTATGGCTTTCCCGCTGTAGAGCGTGAGAAACAGACTGAATACAACAGTTGCCTGGACCGTATGGGGCTGGCGCGTGATGCGGCGGATCGGATAAGCTTTATGTCGCCGTATGAGGAGGCTCTGGGTATCTTCCCGCAGAGAGCAGAGGCGTATTGCCAGTATGCTTCGCTTCTTTATGAGATGAACGACTATGCGGGAGCGGTCAGCTATATCAACAAGGAAGCTTTGACTGTCGGTTCTCTGGAGCCGGACGAATATGTTGCCGAGCTCTATTATATCCTCGGCAATTCCTGTTATGAGACCGGTGATTATACCGGTGCCGCTAATGCTTTGTCCCAGGCTGTCGATCTGTATGACGGAAGACCTGAGTACTATGTGGATCTGGCATACGCGTATATAGCGTGCGGTGATACTAATAAGGCCCGCGAAGTCGTGGAAAACGCGGAGGAATACGGGATCGGAAACGATAAGCTCTTCCTTCTCAAGGGTGAGATCCTTGTCTCCGAGGAAAGATACCGTGCGGCATATGATGCTTTCAACGAGTGTATAGAAGCTACTTCCGACGACGCGACAAGGATGAGGGCTTATGTGGAAGGCAGCCGTGCGCTGACATATCTGGGGTCGGGTTTCTATGAAGAGAATGCGGCTTTCTTAAGCGAAGGTCTCGAGAACGTCTCTTCTGAGAATCACGGTCTTATACTTGAACAGTTGGCCCAGATAAGTATCGATAACTACTCGCAGACAGGAGATGACGCGAGCAGGCAAAGGGCGATCGGAGCCCTGTCATCCATTATAGACAGCGGATGGGATACTGATCTCACATATTCCAATCTGGCGGTACTGTACCAGCAGGGCGGTGATTACGAACAGTTGAGGGGTGTCCTTGACAGGATGAGGACGGAATATCCCGACAGCTACATGACATATAAGAGGCTTGCTTTCTACGAAGCCGACATCCAGTCGCAGCTGGAAGAAGAGGCCCGTGACTACACGGCTTTCGTCGAATACTGCGACCGGGCGGAGGAACTGTATGCGGGGATCCGCGAGAGCAGGGAGAACGACACCGAGATGAACAGCCTGAGAGATCTGAGGAGCAGGCTGTCCGACGGCGGATGGTTCTGACAGGAGGAAGGTTGAATGCATATTTATAAGGGGTATATAATGATCGTGGCGGGAATACTTCTGATAGTGATATCGGTAGTGCTCCTTGTGGTATTGTCAGTAAAGCATACAAAAAAAGTCGACAGGATAATCGACAGGATAAACGGGGACGAATGATATGGATCTATCCGGATTTTTTGGCAAGAAAGAGAACAGGATCGCAGTTATCACGGCCGCATCGGTCATTGGGGTGACCATTGTCGGAGGTATAGGATACACTGTGTTTTCCAAGGCAAACCCTGAACTGAGTTCTCACGTCAGGACAATAACTGCTTCCGACCGCGAAGGGGAAGTGGATTACAGGAGAGCTATCGCCTCGTGGGAGGAGCGGATCAGCGCGGATCCCAGATCCGAGGAGCCGTATATCGAGATAGCCCGTATCTATGCGGATAACGGCGAGTATGATCAGGCAAGGCAGATAATCGATGAAGGTATCGCCAATGCCGATGAGACGCAGGCACTTACGGAGTATGCTGCGACTATAGATACGCTTGAATCACAGGCGGAAGCGGGGACCGCAGATCATGATGTGACGGCTCCTTCGGATACTTCGGCTTCTGTACCCGAGACGACGCCTGATCCGACAGCGACACCGACCCCTACGCCCGAACCTACGGCAACGCCGGTCCCTACAGCTACCGCTGAGCCGACTGCAACGCCGACTCCTGAGCCTACGGCCACACCGGAACCTACAGCCGAACCGGAACCTACGGCCACTTCAACACCAACGCCTGTACCGACAGATACGCCTGCCGATACTCCGACAGCCGCTCCCACGGAGGAGGCTACGCCTTCACCTACGGAAGCTCCGGAACAGGATACGGCCGAACCCGAGACAGTCTGGGAGTATGATCCCGAGAAGATCACTTTTGAAGATACGGAAGACGAGTACATATGGTTTATAAGAAATGTCCTTGTTGGTGATGACGGATATTCGCCCGTCGGCAATATCCTTTATAACGAAGAATATGCATTGGATCTCAAAGGGTTCGTAACCTACGCGATCGGGGATCTCGATAACGACGGTACCGAGGATCTTCTGACCGCTTTCATAAGTTATGACGAAGCGGATGATATGAACAGGCTCAGACTCGCTATATATACTTTGGGCGAGAACAGCGTCTGCCTGAAAGGCGCTTCGGTCTATGATCTGTTTTCCGAAAATGACCCGTTTGATATCAGCATCGGGATATATACGGACGGATCAACCTCATGCCTGGCTTACGGGGAAGCAAACGGGATCACTTTCCTTTCTGCCGACGGAAGTTTTGAATCTCTCGATCTGGCGATAACCGCAGATCAGGCCGAGGATATCGTGCCGTTCTACGATATCACCGTACCGGCTGCGGGAAACGGCGGAGAAGAGCTGTATTCTTATGTAACCGCTACAGTATATGATGATCCCGTGATCCTCGGTGATTATGACTTCAGATCCTCTTCGGTATTTGTCCGTTCGGATGTTTTAGACGGGGTGGAAACGATCAGCCTTACGGAGGGTTCCGAAGAAAGATATCCCGCTCTGGCGGAGACTCTTTCCTCGTTTGAATATGCGGATTCAGAGATCCGTAATATCTATGTTATCAGAGCGGATTCCGTATCTCTCAGCTTCCAGGTCGTATACGGCGCGAACAGCATGTATGCTTTCCCCGAATGGCATAATATCGATCCGAGAACGGGTCTGGAACTCGAGTGGACAGACATCTTCCGTCATGAGCCGGTCGTCGGTATAGACGTTTCGGTTGAAGATGACATAGAGTATATCCTTACTCCGGAAAAAGTCCTGAAGTATTCTCTTGCCGACGGTCTGGGTATCATGGATTATTCCCATGATGATCTCTACGGTTATTATTCGGCCGTTTCCACGGATATAGTTTCCGAAGGACTGAGGCTTCCCGGACGGGATATCGTCTTCTTTACACGCGATAACGATAACGAGATCGAGATCGCTCCCGTAACGGATGAGTACGGTATCATCGGCGGCTTCCGCATTCTCGGACTCGATTCTCCCGAGACGTTCGAACTCGAGGATTCTTCTTCGATCGACTGCTTCTATGTTGCCAACGAAGAAGGCGAATGCATCTTTGTATTCGCTGCCGCTCTCGGAGATGATGATAATTCGGGGAGCATTATCGCGATACCGCTGAACGGTGAGGCCCGGGAGACTGATGCTTCATCCGCTTCCGAAGAAGACACATCTGCCCTTTATTACTATCCCGCTCCCGCAGGAGAGGAAGGATCATACACATCAGTCTTCAGCCCTGTTCCCGGATACATGATCTTCTGCAGATCCCTGAATACCGCTGTTGTCAGTTGCGGCATTGAAGAGACCGCCGGGATTGGTCACGAATGGCAGATCGAATTCTCCGACAAGAGGATATGTGCTCTGGGCGGGTCTTTCGGATTCGGGCTTAACTGTGATCTCGAAGGAACGGATATCCTTACGGGCGAGACGGTCGTTCTTCCCGAGGGATCCGTGGTATCATTGACGGGTGCGGCTGATGATTCACTGATAATAGCATTTGACGGAGGAACGATAGAGGTGCCTTTCGAAGTATCAGATAACGGAGATGTTACCTTTGCAGGAAATGCTTCGGCGGAAGACATCTTTGCTCCCGTGAGCGGATCGGAAGATCTGGAAGAAGCATCCGGTAACGATTGAGAATAAAAAGGAAGAAGGTATATTCATATGAGATTTTGCGCTAATTGCGGAAACCAGTTAACAGATGATGATGTATTCTGCGGCAATTGCGGAAGCAGGGCTCCCGAGATGCCTAAGCCGTCTCCTGCCTCGGCACCGGGACCGGCACAGGTGCCTTCAAACGGCGCACCGGCAAGACCCGTAAATGCTGCGCCTGCGGCTCCCCATAATGCAGCCCCCGCGCCTTCTAACAGACCAGCACCTTCGGGAAAGAAGTCGGATCCGCTGCCTAATATCGTTCTTATTGCTACCGGTGTATGTTTTTTCCTGGGGATCTTATTTCTGCTTATCGGGATCAGGGTGTAAGCCGGACGTTTTATGATCTGTTGTAAAGATTGCGGGTCCGAGAATCCGGACAATGCCGTTTTCTGTCTTGATTGCGGCTGTCCGCTTATCGAGATACCTGAAGATCCGGAGAAGAACGGGAGGATGGTCCGTATATCCCCCGCAGAGTTTGGGGAATCCGACAGTCCTTCCGATAAGTCCGGTAAGGACAAGAACCTTGTTGTGAAGTCTCCCGTTATTGCTGTTATTGCTGCTTCGGTACTGATATCAGGCGGCTTTATCATGTTTGACCGGAGCCGGGAACCAAAAGACGACCGTCCTTCCCTCGTTATCGCCGAGACGGAGAGCGGGAAAGAAGATCTGTCAGATGCCGGGGTCACAGGTATCTCTGATTGTGTATATACCGGAGGGGAAGTCATCCCGGAAGTAACGGTAGAGCTGGGCGGTACGGTCCTGAACGAAGGTACGGATTACAGGGTAATAGGTGTTGAGGATATCTTTCCGGGCAATGCCAGCCTCATGATATTCGGTATCGGGGATTACGAAGGCGAGATATATGAGGAATACAGGATCTTTATCGATGACCCGGTCTGTGATGATCCCGATAACAGCCAGATAATCGCCTTTGTCAACAGATTCTATGATTCCGTATATGACCGGAATGCTTCTGGCGAAGAACTGATATATTGGGTCAATGCTCTTTATAACAGACAGACTGACGGGGCTAGTATAGCGGAGGAATTCTTCTCGTCCGAAGAGATAGCCGGAAGAGGTCTGTCCGATGAAGAGTTTATATGCCTTGCATACAGGGTGCTCCTTAACAGAAAGGCGGAGCCCGACGGGCTTTCCGCATGGTGCAATGTCCTTACAGAGGGAACATCGAGAAGCGAGGTCGTTACCATGCTGGCATCCTCTGTTGAATTCGGCAATCTGTGTGCGATGTACGGCATCGATGCCAACGTGTGATAATCCCCGGTAAAATACCGGCTCTTCACGTTCCCTTGATCTATATGGAGCACTCGGGCTCTGCTTTGGTCTCTCACATTAGTGAAGATAGATATATAGAAGAGACAATGGCCTCGTTGTCTCTTCTTAAGCCCCTCACTTTAGTGAAGATCTGTTTATCTGAAAGATGCAGGCGGGCTTGTAACCCAAATATTGCTCTGAAATGTAAAATCCGGGTTCATGTCTGGGTTATTTTCGCCAAAATAACCCAATTTCGTTCCTGAACTGAGATTATTGGGTTCATGTCTGGGTTAATTTATGTAATAGTTAGCGGTACTGTAAAATGCCTTTGAAGCAGCAAATTACAGTACCAAGTACAGTACTGCAAAACGCATCTGAAACAGATAATTACAGTACCGGTCGCAGTACTTTCTCTATGAGGCCGGCTCAGACATCTCGATCTCTTATAAGAACACAAATAAATAACGGCCGCTCCCGAAGAGGGAACAGCCGTTATGTTTAATATCAGGTCAGTTATCAGAGATCCTTTACGCTCTCGATAGCGTCGCGGATGTTCTTCTCGGACTTGTTGAAGAGATCCATCTCGGTAGCGTTAAGAGGAAGCTCGAGGATGTTCTCGATACCGGATCCGCCGAGTACGCAGGGAACGTTCATGGCGATATCCTTCTTGCCATACTGTCCGTCGAGCTTTGTACATACTGTACGTACTGTGTGCTCATTGTTAAGGAGAGACTCTGCAAGAGTAGTAGCGGAAACAGCGATACCATTGAATGTGGCTCTCTTGAGCTTGATGATCTCAGCACCGGAAAGTCTTGTCTTGTCAGCGATCTCAGCCTTCATCTCATCTGTGAGGTCAACACCGATAAGCTTAGCATACTCGTCAACAGGCATACCTGCGATGTGTGTGCGGCTCCAGCAGGGGAACTGTGTCTCACCGTGCTCGCCGAGAACGTAACCGTGTACGTTTCTGACGTCAACGTTGAGCTTCTGGGAAAGAAGATATCTGAAACGTGCGCTGTCAAGGTTAGTACCGGAACCGATGATCTTGTTGGAAGGAAGACCTGTCCACTCTGTTACCTTGTATGTAACAACATCGCAGGGGTTGGAAACGAGCATGATGATACCGCCGTTATAGTGCTGCATGATGCTGTCTGTGATGATGTGAGCGAGCTTAACGTTCTTGACTGCAAGATCGATCCTTGTCTCGCCCTCTTTTCTCGGGATACCTGCTGTAACGATGATGATATCGCAGTCCTTGACATCGGAATAATCACCTGCGTGAATGTTCATGTGGCCGAGGAAAGGAAGTCCGTGGGAGATATCGAGAACCTCACCCTGAGCCTTATCCGTGTTAACATCGATAAGAACGAGCTCGGCACATGTCTGCTTGATAGACATTGTGAATGCGATAGCTGCACCGACAGAACCTGCGCCGATAATGGCAATCTTGGATCCTTCTTTGTTGTCCATAAATTAAAACCCCCTGATAAATTAATGATTGTTTTTATGATATTCGGGGCCCTTATAAAAGGGCAAGTAAAATACTCCACAAGAATATACCAAAATCGGACTCCAAAATAAAGGCGCAAATTATATATATAAGAGTATTAAATGAAACATGCTTTTATACATATTTACATATATACATATATATATGACATTAGAAGCCAAAATCGGGTATATGCAAACTCAAAATGCCGTGGTATAATCCCCGAGGCTTTGCGAAAGGGATCCCTCAGAGGACCCGTCAAAAAGCCGGGGATACAGACGGTTCCGCGGCCTCAAATACGGGATCGGAAAATTCTCGAAAAAATGTCAAAAAAGTGCTTGACAGAAAAGGGAGAATGAAGTATTCTTACTAGGCACTTCGCGAGAAGCGGAAGCGGAAACGAAGGCGCGGATCTTGAAAATTGAATAGAA
>JAFZWN010000069.1 GCA_017617295.1 Clostridiales bacterium
ATCAGGGTTATAAGACTTGGGATCAGAACAAGCCCTGAAAGAGAATATGTCCAGATCGAGATGAATTCCGTTAATGACTGTGCACCGTGACGTCCGTGTTCTGCAAAGTACACCATATCGTAATAGACCATCATGATAATAGTGAAGATCGACGTGACAGAACACATCACGACCGATACGGTACAACCTGTTGCATATCTTTTCTTTACCTTTTTATATACATCCTTGATCTTCTCGCGGTCCTCAAAAGTCAGCGGAGGAGGGGCCTGTCTGGGCCTGCTGTCAGTATTTCCGAGATTACGGAAGACAGAACGCTGTACCGGTTTTGCTTTTCCGCACCCGGAACAGTAATTGGCGGTGTTCATCAAACCGCATGAGCATACCCAGCGCGATTCAGCTGCTGCGGGTCTTTGCTGTCCGCACTGCGAGCAGAACCTGCCCTTGTTCTTAAGCCCGCATGTGCAATCCCAGCTGCCGTCAGGATATAACCTGATCTTAGAGGCTTTCTCAGATGCTGCTTCTGTTTCATCAGAGTGCACAGCAGCGGCAGGCTCAGGCTCTTCCGGAATATAAACTGTCTTCTCTTCTTGAGCAGGAATATATTCCGTCTTGCTTTCACGAAAAACAGGATCCTCCTGCGGATCGATACGGGAATCATTGTCCATTTTTCTACCCCCTTAAATCCCTCATATAAACATAATAAATTATATCATATGTATTGATTTTTCTATCTCATAAGTCTAAACTTAACTGGAAGTCTTTAAGCATTCCGGCGAGTTTGCAAGACAGTAGCCTTATTATAGGGATATTATATTTTGTGTGTTTGCCGGAACTTCATATTTTCCGGCTTTTTTATTGCCGTTTAAGGAGGCAGATTATGCTTGATCGAACAGTACCGATCTTATCGGAAGCAGACGTCAAAAGAGCTGTCACCAGGATATCCCACGAGATAATCGAGAAGAATCAGGGCCTTGATAATGTGGCTCTTATCGGTATCCAGAGAAGGGGAGTATCGATGGCTAAGATCATCAGGGAGAACCTTCAGTCTATAGAAGGCGTGAAAGTCCCGATGGGTATCCTTGATATTACATTTTACCGTGATGATCTCTCTATGCTCTCGGCTCACCCGGTCGTAAACGGGACAGATATCCCGTTCGATGTTAACGGGAAAAAGATAATCCTTGTTGATGATGTTCTCTTTACCGGAAGGACGATCAGATCTGCAATAGATAATATCTTCGATATGGGAAGACCCGACTGCGTTCAGCTTGCCATACTTATTGACCGCGGTCACAGGCAGCTGCCTTTCAGGGCAGATTATGTCGGCAAGAATGTTCCGACTTCCGTTCACGAGAGGATAGAAGTCGAGATGGATGATATAGACGGCAGGACACAGGTGCTGCTCGTCAAAGAGGAGGACTGAAAAGATGGGACTTAAGAGTAAAGACCTTCTGGGGATGAAGCAGCTTACCCCCGAAGAGATCATGGAGATCCTTGACACCGCCAAGACGATGAAGCTCGTTATATCGTCAGCGAACAAGAAGACGAGCCACCTGCAGGGCAAATCCGTAGTAACGCTATTCTATGAGAACAGTACCAGGACAAGGCTTTCTTTCGAGCTTGCTTCCAAATACATGGGTTCGGCTTCAGCGAATATCTCGGCATCAGGTTCTTCGGTAGCAAAGGGTGAATCGCTTCTTGATACCGCCAGAACGATCGATATGATGGGTACTGATATTATAATCATGAGGCATCCTCAGTCAGGAGCTCCTCATTCCATTGCCAACAAGCTCAAGGCATCGATCGTCAATGCCGGCGACGGAATGAACGAGCATCCTACACAAGCACTTCTTGATATGCTCACGATGTATGAGAGATTTGATACTTTCGAAGGAAAGAACATCGCGATCTGCGGTGATGTTTATCACAGCCGTGTAGTAAGATCCAATGCCATCGGCCTTGCCAAACTCGGAGCTCACGTAAGCGTCTACGGTCCCCGTACCATGATGCCGATCGGGATAGAAAAGATGGGAGTCCGTGTGGCTTCCTCTGTCGCAGACTGCGTAAAGGATGCGGATGCGGTCATGGGGCTTAGAGTACAGCTCGAAAGACAGAAGAGTTCGCTGTTTCCCTCTGTTGCAGAATATGCCAGGTTCTATGCGATCACTCCTGAGATGCTTAAGCTAGCCAAGCCTGATGCATTCCTGATGCACCCGGGTCCCTGTAATCACGGTGTTGAGCTTCCGACCGCAGTATATGACTGCGATCAGTCAGTCATCAACGAGCAGGTCACGAACGGAGTCGCAGTCAGGATGGCTGTTCTCTATCTTCTCATGGCAAGGAGGAACAATCTGTAATGAAATACATACTTACAAACTGCAAAGTCTTCGGATCAGAGAAGACAAAGATATATATCGATGGAGAGAAGTTTGCTGATCCTTTTCCCGAAGATCAGGCTGATGAGGTGATCGACTGTAAGGGAAATACAGTTTTACCGGGTCTTGTTGACATGCATGTACATCTCCGCGAGCCGGGCTACGAGTACAGAGAGACGATCGCCACAGGTACTGCTGCAGCCGCCAGAGGCGGATTTACAGCCGTTTGCCCGATGCCAAATACTCATCCCGTATGCGATAACGCAGCTGTTGTCAGCGGTATACTGAAGAAGGCCAGGGAAGCCGGCAATTGCCGCGTATATCCCATCGGCGCAGCCACAAAGGAGATCGGCGACACCGAGCTCGCAGAGATCGGTCTAATGAAGGAAGCCGGGATCGTAGCCGTTTCCGATGACGGTAATCCGATACCCAATGCCGGCATGATGAGAAAGGTCCTGGAGTATTCCTCCGACTTTGATATCCCGGTACTGAACCACTGTGAAGACAGATCTCTGGGTATCGGAGCCATGAACGAAGGTGAGGTTTCCACATCTATCGGTATCAGAGGCTGCAGTACGGCTGCTGAGGATATAATGATAGCAAGGGATATCATCCTCGCCGAGTATCTCGGTGTACCCGTACATATCTGCCACGTCAGCACCAAAGACGGCATTAGGATGATCAGGGATGCCAAGGCAAGGGGAGTAAAGGTTACATGCGAGACATGTCCTCATTACTTTACCCTGACTGATGCCTGCTGCGAGAATTATGACACTAATTTCAAGATGCATCCTCCGTTAAGGACTCAGGAACATGTTGATGCAATAATCGAAGGCATCAAGGACGGCACCGTTGATTGTATAGTTACCGATCACGCTCCTCACCATCAGGATGAAAAAGAAGTCGAGTTCTCTCATGCCAATAACGGAATAGTCGGTCTTGAGAGTTCTTTCGCACTGGGTTACACTTATCTTGTAAAGGCCGGACACATCACGCTTCAAAGACTTATCGAACTGATGTGCTTCAATCCGTCAAAGATATTAAAGCTCGGAAGAGGCGGTATGGAGACAGGCGACGATGCTGATCTTACCGTAATGGATCTTGATAACGAGTTTACTTTCGAGAAGGATAAGATGCTGACAAAGGGCAGGAACACGCCTTATGACGGCTGGAAGCTCTACGGAGAGACACAGTTAACTATAATGGGAGGAAAGAAGACTTATGAAAAACTTTGCTGATGCTCTTGTAAAAAGGATTGAGGAACTCGATAACCCTACAGTAATGGGGCTCGATCCCAGACTGGACTATGTTCCTCAGGAGATACAGACAAAGTGGATGATGGAATTCCCCACGAATAACGATAAGGCTACTGCGGAAGCTATCTACGAGTTCAACTGCGGCCTGATCGAGAGTGTTTGCGATATGGTACCTGCCGTCAAGCTTCAGATCGCTTACTACGAGATGTACGGTGTAAGGGGCATCGAGGTGTTCAAGAGGACTATCGACTATGCCAGAGCGCACGATATGCTCGTTATCGCCGATGCCAAGAGAAATGATATCGGTTCTACAGCTGAGGCGTATGCAGAAGCTATTATCGGTAAGACTTTGCTGAATGACGGTGTAGAAGAGGTCAAGTTCGGCGCAGATGCCGTAACGGTCAACGGTTATCTCGGGATAGACGGCATTAAGCCTTTTATCGATGTATGTAAAAGAGATGGAAGAGGTATATTTACTCTGGTCAGGACATCCAATCCTTCAGCCGGTGATCTTCAGGATCTTAAGCTTGAAGACGGAAGGACCGTTTATCAGGCCATGGCTGATAACGTTAATGAATGGGGAAAGGATCTGATCGGCGAGAGCGGATTTTCATCTGTCGGAGCCGTTGTTGGAGCTACGGTACCCGAACAGGCTGTCGAAGCACGTAAGAGAATGCCTAACGCTCTTATCCTCGTACCCGGATACGGTGCCCAGGGTGCCGGTCCTGATGCTGCAGTCGCTTCGTTTACAAAGGACGGCAGGGGTTCCATAGTAAATGCTTCCAGAAGCCTGATGTGTGCATGGAAGAACAATACCGAGTTCAAGCCCAAGCAGTTCAAAAAGGCGACCAGACAGGAAGCTATCAGCATGAAGACTCTCCTTGGCGTTGCCCTTCAAAACAGGAAGTATGTATGAAAAAAGAGTACAGCTGTAAGATAGAGCAGGTTCAGCATATCCACGAAGACACGGTCTATATCACGATCGGTTGTCAGCAGATCGCAGATAATGCGGTTCCGGGGCAGTTCGTCAATATGTCGTGTTCTTATTTCCTTAAGAGACCTTTCGGTATCGCGTCTGTCAATAAAGATAAAGGCACATTTGATATCGGTGTAAAGATAGTCGGAAAAGGAACAGCTGATATTGCATCCTTTTCTGCCGGACAGACTGTCAACGTTCTTGGCCCTTTGGGCAATGGATTCGATCTGTCTTCTTCTGATAAGTTCATTCTCGTGGCAGGCGGAACGGGAGTGTTCCCGATCAATTTCGCTCATGAGATCCTGGCTCAAAGAGGAGTACGCCACGTTGTCGTCGAAGGTTTCAGGAATAAGGAACAGATCACGATGTGCTCTCCTGAGTATGTCCTGACGACGGATGACGGCAGTGCCGGTATACACGGCAACTGCTGCACTGGTCTTGATACTCTTATAGAAAGCGAGATCGAAGGCGCTACGGTACTCTGTGTAGGACCTTTGCCTATGATGAAGGCCGTCGGAGCCTGGGCAACCGGAAATGGACTTAAGTGCTATGTCTCGATGGAGCAGCGGATGGCCTGCGGCATCGGTATCTGCCTTGTCTGCGTATGCAAGGTGAAGGCAGAAGAACAGGGGCAGGAATTCAATCATGTAAGGTGCTGTAAGGACGGACCGGTATTTCCTTATGAGGAGGTGGTCTGGTGAGCGGTCTTCTTAATGTTAAAGTCGGGGCGGTAGATCTTAAGAGTCCTCTGATACTTGCTTCCGGAACATGTAATTTCGGACACGAGCTGTCAGAATATTATGATCTGTCGATACTCGGCGGTCTCTCGAGCAAAGGCCTTACGATAAAGCCCCGTGTGGGCAATGAAGGAGTACGTGTAGCAGAAACGGCTGCAGGTATGCTTAATTCAGTCGGACTGCAGAACCCCGGTGTTGATTACTTCATTGAGCACGATCTCGATTATATGAGGGGGCTCGGATGTGCCTGTATCGTCAATGTGGCCGGACATTCTTATGATGATTATATGGCAATGGCCCAAAAGCTCGATCCTTATAAAGATAAGATCGATGCTCTTGAGGTGAATCTTTCATGTCCTAACGTCAAAGCAGGATGTATGAATATCGGAACTGATCCTGAACAGATAAAGAGTATCGTATCTTCGATGAAGGAGATCACGTCACTGCCGCTGTGGATCAAGCTGACCCCTAATGTAACCGATATAAAGGCTACTGCTCTGGCTGCGCAGGAAGGCGGAGGAGATGCTGTTGTCCTAATCAATACTCTTCTGGGAATGGCAGTCGATATTAAGAGCAGAAGACCAATACTTCATAATAATACAGGCGGTTATTCCGGTCCTGCAGTTAAACCGGTTGCCATAAGGATGGTATCCGAGTGCTACCGTATACTCGACATACCGATAATCGGGTGCGGCGGGATCAGCACATATGAGGATGTACTCGAATTCATGATCGCCGGAGCCGCAGCAGTCGAGATAGGAACTGCTTCTCTGATCCATCCCGGTTGTCCTGTTGATATAACAGCAGACCTGGAGAAATGGTGTGAGGACTCCGGCGAATCTCTGTCTTCTTTAACGGGCACATTGAAGTTATGGTAAAATATCTTTTTGAGTGAGGTGATATGTATGAGCAGTGTAAGTGCAGACCTTTTTAAGACTAATGCGATCAGGGTTGCCCCCGAGGATACACCTTTCTGGTATACATCAGGTAAGCTCGGAGCCTTCTATTGCAATACTCATTTTCTCCTGAAAGATGAAGATGAAGCTAACCGGATGCTTAAGTTCATTGAAGATTCCATAGCCGAAGACAAGCTTACGGCTCCCAAGAAGATCTTTGACGAGTTTATGTCATTGTATCAGTCTTCGGAGACATTCAAAAATGTTACCGATCTTCTCGTAAAAGAAGCAGCAAAATATGATTTTGATTTCATCTCAGGCGGAGAAAGGAGAGATTTCTTTTTCTCCATGCTTCCTGCACATATCCTGGGTAAAAAGCATATTACTATCTATAAGGACCTGTCTGCCGTAACAACAAGTTCGGAATTCACAAATGCCAAGATAGCCGATAAGAGTACGGTTGAAGGGAAGAGAGTCCTTCATATCGCCGATCTTATTACTGAGGCATCCAGCTATGAGAGAGCATGGGTTCCTGTCATAAGAGGACTCGGCGGTATCATTACGGATACTATCGCGGTAGTCGACCGTCACCAGAACGGAAGAACTGTACTTAAAGGACTTGGTATCGAGATGGATACTCTTACCGGTATCGATAAGGAGCTCTTTGACGAAGCGCTCAAGGATGGTATCATCAATGAAAAACAGTATGAACTGGTAATCGGATTTCTGAAGTCACCCGATGACTATATGAAGGATTTCCTTGCATCACATCCTGATTTTATAGCTTCTCAGATCGCGCTTGGGGGCAAGGCAAAAGAAAGAGCTGAACTGGCTATATCAAAAGGTTTTGTTTGATGTTCTTTCATTTTCTCTTTTCTTTGATCATCAAGCCGATCGAACTGGTTTTGGAGTTCATATTTTCGTTTGCTTATAAAATGACGGGGAACCTCGGTATCTCCGTCATTTTCGTAGGTATACTGATGAATATCCTTATCCTGCCTATATATATTAAAGCAGATAAGATCTCCAAGATGCAGACAGAAAAAGAAAAGAGCATGAAGCCTTATAAAGACCGTATCAATAAGGCTTTTAAGGGCGACGAGCGCTTTATGATGCTTCAGGCCTACTATAGAGAGAACAGCTACAGTCCACTGAGCATCCTTTTGAGTTCTCTATCGCTGCTGCTTGAGATCCCGTTTTTTATTGCCGGATTCCATCTTCTGTCAGGGCTTAAGATAGTTTCCGGTGTTCCTTTTCTCTTTATCAGTGATCTTAGTCTTCCCGACCGGATATTTAATATCGGTAGCCTCCCGGTAAATATCCTTCCGATCGTCATGACAATGATAAATCTCGTATCAAGCCTGATCTATTCAAAAAACCAGACAGCCAGGGGCAAGATCCAGACTTATGGTCTGGCACTGATATTTCTTGTCCTCTTATATGATTCTCCATCCTGTCTTGTACTGTACTGGACAACCAATAATCTGTTTTCTCTTGTTAAGAATATCTTTATGGAAACTCCTGCCGGCAAGGCATTTAAAGGGCGGAAGATCAGTCTTCCAAGGATCGCGGTCTTTGAAGGCAAGGCTGATCTGAGTGATCATGCAATAGCCTTCATGAGCCTGGCTTTTCTTGCACTATTGACAGGTTTTCAGGTATCTTCAGATGTTATCAATTCAGCTGTTGAAAGCTTTATCTATCCTCAGGAACTGCTGAACCCGAATTATTATGTTTTCAATTCCCTGTTCATAGCCCTGGGTATGTATCTGCTCTGGGGCGGCATCATATACTATATGCTCTCTGATAAAGGGAAAAAGGTCATGGGATTCATACTTAGTTCCCTGTCACTGATATGTCTTACGGATTATTTCGGATTCGGGGAAGGGGGGACGCTGGATCCCGTACTTAAGTTCGAATTCGGGCTTAAGACTGCTGATACCATGAAGATGGGACTTAATATCCTTGTTCTCATCCTCGTTTTCCTGCTTGTTTTCATTTTCTATAAGAATAACAAAAAGATCCTTTCCGGAACTGTCCTTGTAGAGATACTGTCTGTGATAGTTCTTGGAAGCCTTAATGTCATAAATATCGATACTGAATTCAATAAGGATCTTTATCTGGCTGATCAGAACGATCCTGCGGTCTTTAACCTGTCCCGTGAAGGACAGAATGTGATCGTTCTTATGCTCGACAAGACAGCAGGCTTCCTTCTTCCGTATATCATGAATGAAGATCCTTCTTTATATGAATCATTTGACGGTTTTACTTATTATCCGAACACGTTATCTTTCGGTAATTATACGATCACCGGCAGTCCATCGCTGTTTGGCGGATACGGATATACTCCTGATAGGATCAATGAGAGATCTGATACTCTGTTAATGGATAAACAGAACGATGCGCTTCGTGTCATGCCTGTCAATTTTCTTGATTCCGGGTTCAATGTAACAGTGTCGGATCCTTCTTATGCAAATTATAAATGGGTTCCCGATCTGTCGATCTACGATGATCATCCCGAGATCAACACCTATATCACAAACGGTAATTACAATACTTATGCCAACGGTAATGTAACTGCCAAAGTCTGGGAACGTAATATCTTCTGCTATGGCTTTTTCAGGCTTTCTCCGCTTTTTATGAGATCCCTTTTATATGATAATGCCATGTATAATGCCGCCGACAGGGAGTATTTTAATGATTTCTATCAGATAGCCTCTGATACTCATACATCCAGAGGATATAAACAGGAATTCCTTGATTCTTATACCGTTTTGACTTCACTTAACGATATCACCCAAGTAAGTGAGAACGGCGACAATTTTATTATGTTCGTTAATTATACCGTCCATGATTGCTGTCTTCTCAGTGAGCCTTCATATGAACCTGCTCTTTATGTTGACAATACTGCTTTTGATGAAGCGAATTCCTCCAGGTTTTCTCTGAACGGGAACCGTTTATCAGACAGTACTCCTCTTCAGAATGCATATTATCAGAGCTACATGTGTGCAATGAGACAGCTCGGAAACTGGTTTGATTATCTTCGTGAAAACGGCTGTTACGACAATACCAGGATAATCATCGTGTCGGATCACGGATACAATGTGTATGAGGTGGATCCTCTGCTTTATGACGGGATCGATGCCGGGCATTTTAACCCGCTGCTCCTTGTTAAGGATTTCGGAAGCACCGGATTCACTGTATCTGATGAATTTATGACTAATGCTGATACACCTTTTATAGCTATGGAAGGTATTGTAAGTTCTCCCGTTGATCCGTCTTCGGGTGAGCCGCTTACTGATGATGCCAGGTTCGACCGCCCTCTGCATGTATTTAATCTCCCGACTTATCTTTTATATGATAATTACGGCAACACTACTTTTGGAGAAGGTGCATGGTATTATGTCAGCGGTGACGTTTTCGATGAAAACAGTTGGGAATTTGATGATATATATTAAGTGATACAATATAAGATATGAACTATCCGTGGGAGGGTTATAATGAAAGACTATCCGCTTTATGAAGTTACTAAGATCAATAACTTAAGGGATGTTATAAAGACGAGGGTAAAGGAATTTCCCCAGAATCCGGTCTTCCTTCACAAGACAAAGAAGGGCGGGGATTACGAACCCGTATCGACAGAGAAATACGATCGTGATATTGACTGTCTCGGAACGGCTATAATGAAGATACTTCCAAAGGGCTCCAGAGTTGCCATATTATCCGAGACGCGTTATGAATGGTATGTCTCGTATCTTGCAACGACAAACGGCGTTGGATGCGTTGTACCGATCGATAAGGAACTTCACAGCAGTGAGATCAGGAACTGCCTCGAGAGAGCGGAAGCGGATATGCTCATCTTTTCTTCCTCCAAGCTCGAGGTCATAAATGAGATATACGGCACGATCGATACGATCAAGTATTATGTTTCTATGGATGATACGGCAGACGACCGTTTCCTTTCGTTCTCCAAAATGCTTTCTGACGGCGCAAAAGCTCTTGATTCAGGAGATACAACCTATACCGGAACCACTATCGATCCTGAAGAGATGACGATACTTCTTTTTACGTCAGGCACCACAGCCAAGTCCAAGGCTGTAATGCTGTGCCAGAGAAATATCTGTAAGAACCTCATGTCTATGTTCTCGATGCTCTATATCGACAGGAATGACGTGTTCTTCTCGGTCCTTCCACTGCATCATACATATGAATGTACCTGCGGTTTCTTAGGACAGGTCTACAGAGGCACGACCATCGCCATATGTGAGGGCCTGCGCTATATCACCACCAATATCAAGGAAGCCAAACCCACATGTATCCTTATGGTACCGGTCATGCTCGAGATGTTTTATAAGAACATCATGAAGAAGGTCAATGCAGATCCCAAGAAAGCTAAGAAACTGCAGACGGGTATCAAGCTCTCCAGGTTCCTTCTCAAGTTTAAGATAGATCTGCGAAAGAAGCTTTTCAAGGAACTTCATGATGTATTCGGCGGCAGGATGAGGCTCATAATCTTAGGCGGCGCACCTGTAAATCCCGAGATACTCCAGTTCTTCCAGGATATCGGATTCCTCTGCGTACAGGGATACGGTCTTACCGAGTGTGCTCCGATACTTGCACTGAACAGGGATGTGGACTTTAAGAATGAAGCTGCAGGTCTTCCGCTTCCGGGATGCGATGTAAAGATCCTTAATCCTGATGAGGACGGTATCGGCGAGTTTATCTCCAAGGGCGACAATGTCTTTATGGGTTACTACAAGGATCCTGAAGCGACTGCAGCTGCTCTCGATAAGGACGGCTACTATCATACCGGTGACCTCGGATATATCGATAAGGACGGATTCTGTATCATAACAGGACGTAAAAAGAACGTTATCATCGCCAAGAACGGTAAGAATGTTTTCCCTGAAGAGATCGAATATCTTCTGTCGCTGTCTCCTTATGTAGCCGAGAGCGTAGTTTCCGGAGTAAATGATGAGGCAAAAGATGATATAGTCATCGTGGCTACGATCTTCCCGGATATGGAAAACGTTGAGGAGAAACTTGGTAAAGAACCTCCGAAAGACATGATCGAAGAACTCTTAAAAGAGGAAGTATCCAAGGTCAACGAGTCGCTCGTAAACTATAAGAAAATAAAGAAGGTTGTCCTTCGCGATACAGAATTCGAGAAGAATACTTCCAAGAAGATCAAGAGGTACTGAGATGCTTAGTGACAGCAATGTTCAAAGGATCATTGAAGCGGGTCTCGAGAAGAATGCAGATTTCGCTGAAGTGTTTATAGAGGAAAGAAGGAATTCCGGCGTAAAGATACTAAACGACGAAGTTCTGGGAGCCGTATCGGATATTGATTTCGGCTTCGGCATCAGACTTATGTCAGGAGTCAATTATATCTATGTATATTCCAATGAGACTGATACCGATAAACTGATAGCCATGACCAGAGAAGCGGCCGGGGCACTTAAAAGCGGAGATCAGGGACGCATAAAGGAACTTGAGGAAAAATGCATCACGACCGCCAGTGTCATAACCAGAGATCCTCTTAAGGTGGCCAAAAAGGAATATATCAGCTTTCTTTCAAAAGCTGTAGATCATGCTCTGGCTTTTGACCCGCTGATCACACAGGTCAGTGCTTCATTAAATTCCTCCAAGAGGACCATAAGAGTTATTAATTCTGAAGGTGTCAATAAGGAAGAAGACAGCACCAGGATCAGATTCTCTGTCGGAGTAATCGCTACAAAGGGTAATGAAAAGCAGACCTCATCCGTCGCACCCGGGACCAAACGTGGTTTTGAATTCGTTGATGAGTATCCGATCATCGAGAAGACTACCGAATGCTGTGAAGGCGCTATCAGGATGATAAATGCCGGCTATGCTCCTTCGGGCAAGATGCCCGTTGTTCTCGGAAACGGCTTTGGAGGTGTAATATTCCATGAAGCATGCGGACATGCACTCGAAGCCACATCAGTCGGAATAAAGGCATCCTATTTTACCGATAAGCTCGGTGAACAGATCGCTTCACCTGTCGTTACAGCATATGATAATGCCAGGATAGACGGTGAATGGGGTTCTTACATGACTGATGATGAAGGTCATACATCATCCGATCTGCTCCTTATCGAAAACGGTATACTCAAGAACTATCTTATAGACAAGCTCGGATCAAGACGTATGGGTATGCCTGCGACCGGCTGTTCCAGAAGAGCTTCATATATCTATGCTCCAACATCGAGGATGAGCAACACTTATATCGCGGCCGGTTCAGATGATCCCGACGATATAATCGCCGATACCGAGTACGGATTATACTGTACAAAGATGGGCGGAGGTTCAGTAAATACATCTACAGGTGATTTCAACTTTGCTGTAAACGAGGCATTCATGATCCGTAACGGTAAGGTCTGCGAGCCTGTACGCGGTGCGACTCTTATAGGAAAAGGCGGAGACATCTTAAAGGACATCGACCGTGTCGGTAAAGATCTTGAACTGTCGGCCGGAGTCTGCGGTTCCATCTCAGGTAATGTTCCCGTTACAGTCGGGCAGCCTACGCTCCGTGTCGCATCTATACTAGTCGGAGGTAGAGACTGATGGACGTAAAAGGCAGTGAAAAATATCTTGATATGCTTCTTGGAAGATATAAGGAATTCGGATTTGATGAAGCTCAGGCTGCTTTTGTAAAATCCATTGATAAGACAGTTACGGTCAGAGACGGACAGATCGAATCCTTTGAGAACAGCGATAATCAGAAGCTTATGTTCGAAGGCTTGAAAAATGGTCATCTGGCTTCATCCGCATCCAATCTTTTCGATGATGAATCGGTAGAGTTCCTTCTTCAAAACACTTCGGAGAATTGTGATATCCTTACCGAGAAAGATGAGGATTTTATCTATTGTCATCCCGACAAAAAAGACTGGGAAGTGCTTCAGAAGTCCCCCAATGCCGCTGATAACACTTATTCCGAATATGAAAGGCTATCGCTGATCCTCGAGAAAAAGCTCCTGGAATGCGATCCTTCGGTAAAAAGCGTCGAGATGCTCAGCATGGGCGGTTCAGAGACCGAATCGATAAAAAAGAATACAAAAGGTCTCCGGATCATCAAAAATAACAGCGAAGTATCTGTTCTGGCAGAAGTATCAGCAGAAAAAGACGGCGTAGTCAAAAATGCCGGTAATTTCTGGAACGGCCGCGAGATAAAGAAATTCGAATCGGAGATGGATGATTTCGTCAGGGAACTGAAAGAAGATCTGATGGGTAAGTTCGGCGGTTCACCTGTTCCATCGGGAAAATACGAAGTCCTTCTTGACCGGGAAGCGGTCGTAAGCCTTTTCGGAGTATATTTTGGTGCTCTTTCGGAACTTAATATGCAGAAAGGTCTCTCACTTCTCAAGGATAAGGAAGGGGAGAAGATAGCTTCAGACTGCTTCACCTTAAGAGAAGAACCCATGTATGAGAAAGCTATGGACAAATTCCCTCTGGATGGCGAGAATTATCCGACATCAGCAAAAGCATTTATCGAGAACGGCGTATTCAAGACTGCTCTGTACACTTTAAAAAGTGCGAACAAAGCCGGAAAAGAGCCTACAG
>JAFZWN010000012.1 GCA_017617295.1 Clostridiales bacterium
AGACATATCTCATGTGCCCGCCGAGAAGATCCTTCAGGGGAACGTTCAAAGATCTCGACGCATCGATAAAACGCTTGAATACGACCGGTACGGCGCAGAAAGCCGTCGGACCGTAGAGTCCCATCTCGTTCGCCATATTGTGCATATCATGTGCCAGACAGATACTGTAACCGAAAACAAACGAATACAGATAATTAAATACCGTGGCATAGGTATGGTTGAGCGGAAGAAAGAGATAACAGACATCCGATTCCGTCAGATGCGCGCGCAGACCCAGCCCCTCATAGCTTGCAAACATATTGTTTACGGATAGCATAACACCCTTGGGATAAGATGTCGTGCCGCTCGTGAAGACCATCTTGGCAGGCAGATCGGGATCCTTCGGTTCTATGCCGAACAGGTCTTTACGAAGAGCCTTCCCTTCAAGAAGGATATCCGCGAACTCTTCCTCTATACAGATGAACCTGACATTGCCGTACTTCTTTCCCACAAGATCAACGGGGTCTTTCAGTTCGATGCTGTAGAAAACGAGATTGATATCGAATCTTCCGATCGCATCGTCGAGCTCATCCGCTTTCCAGTCCTTTGATATCCCGACAGAAAGTCCGACATAAGTCATGACAGCGGCGTCGATCGTCATCCATGCTATAGAATTGGGAGAATAGATACCGATATTTGCTCCCTTGTAGCCTTTCTCAATGAGATAAGCAGAAAGGTAATTGACATTTCTTATATATTCCCCGAAAGTCACCGACACGATATGACCGTTTCTGATCTCGCTCATGTGTGTCAGATCCTCCCACTTTTCATAGTCGTTTCTCATAAATTCATGAAACGGGTTCCCCATAGTCCTCATCCTCATCTTATATCTATTTTTAAAAGAGCATATTCATAGATATCGGTAATATCTTCCGTCACGTATTTCTGGTTGACATTTCCGTCCCTTATGAGGGCGCTGATGCTCTGACAGCCGTTTTCCCGTAGTTCCTTCATTACCGCATAAGATATGGCCTTGCCGAGTCCTCTGTGATCTGCGTCTACCCCCATGTAGAGCATAACAAACCTGGAAGGCTTTTTCTTCGTATAGAGTATCTTTGCGATATTGAAAGGATTATTAATGTGATAAACCGCATTACCGAAGTCGGGTACGGTTATATAGAATCCGACCGCCTTACCTCCGTAATAAGCCATCTTTGTCATGGAAAAATCGACGATGGATCTGTAGCTTCTAAACACTTCCGTAAAGTCTTCTTTCGACAGGCCTTTGAATACAGGGAAATGACTGTACAATACGCTTATGAGATCATACACTTCTCCGATGGCGGTCTCGAATTCCTCAGGTCCCGGACTTCTTATCTCATAGCCGTTAGCTATAAACTCGTTATATCTTCCCTCGAACTTCTGATTCACATATGTCTCATCGATGGAATGAAAGACATTGGACGTATAGTGTTCGCACATCTTATATCCGTTATCCTCAAAAAGAGCGCGGTAGTATTCGAGGTTATACGGTTCTCCGGTATACGGGTCCTCAAACTTGTTGATCTTCAATCTGTATTTTATCCAGAAAGAAGCATCCACCGGACCGATAATACATTTGTATCCCTTGTCCCTGCAAAATGAATATGCGCTGTCAAAAAGGAACTTCGCCGCCTCACTGTTATTAACACACTCGAAGAAGCCGAAGTATGCCGTATCGTCGCCTTCGTAAGAAGTTATGCAGAAGCGTCCCGTGATCTTACCGTTATCGGAATAGACAAGGAATCTGTCCAGAGAAAAATACTTTGAAAGAGGGTGAGTCGACAAAAGGATCGACTTCATCGAAGACGGGTCTTCGGTATTGTTCGAAGATCCGTAGAGCATCTTCGGAAGCTTAAGAAAATCCTTCACATATCTATCTTCATTGGTGAACCTAACAAGCTTCATGTCATGCCTCTTTTCTCTTCACTATGGTGACCTCGCCGGTATCTCCGTCCATCCTGACGGTATCACCGGTCTTGAGCATCTCGGTTATGCCCTTTATCCCTACTATTGACGGTATCTTAAGTTCCCTGCTGATGATGGCGGTATGGGAAAGGAGCGAGCCTTTCTCGGAGATGACTCCCTTAGCCGATGTCAGAAGGAACACCCATCCGGGATCGGTCATCTTCGTTACCAGGATCTTATCCTTTACATCGTAGGTATCCTCAATGCTCCTTATGACAAGTACTTCTCCTTCTACTGTACCGCCCGAGCAGGGGGTTCCGGCGATATCCGTATCGCTTATCTCTCTTCTGTATGAATTTACCGTCATATTGGTCCGGTCGAATTCATCTCCGGCAAAGATCAGTCTCGAGTAAGCGGGAAGCTCGCGGAAGAGCTCGTACTTTTTCTTACGGTCGGCTACCGTACCGGTCATGATCTCCTTTGTCTTATAGAGAGCCGTAGCTTCATCGGTCGTAAGCCAGTAAATATCGAAAGGATCCCCGATAAGGCCTTCATCCGAATATATCTTTCCGAGATGATCAAAGATCAGCCTGACCATACCGTAGATACGGCTCCGGTTAAGACGGCTGACCTCGCGGTTAAAGATACCGAGAGAACATCTCCTGATATACATTCTCGTGACCGGATCGGTCTTGGTTTCTTCCTCTTTTGGAGAACTGAATCCCGCATAATTCTCGCGAAGTCTCTTCATATCCTTGCGGTAGCTCTCTATCCTCTCGTCGAGAAGCGCAGGATCCGATCTGAACGTCCTGCTCTCGAGCTTCAGTTCTTCGAGATTACGGTCTCCGTACAGCCTGATATATTCTGCCCTAGCGGCTTCGTAATCGTTCTCCGGCAGAGTATCCTTATCAAGAGCCAACTTCGTTATCGCTATTACGGGCTTCATGCTCTCGATATCCGAGATACCGCTGATATATGAATTGATCTCCTTATCGCTCCTTTTGTATCTCTTTTTCAGGCGGGACTTAAGAAGCCCCGTGAAGATAAAGGCATACATGTCGTTTAAAAGCGTCACATCCCAGCATCCGAAGAGCTTCACCTTTATCTCATCATAAAGATCCATTACCTCTTCGGCTGTTAAATTCTCACTGTATCTTTTATAGAAATCATCATTGATGGCCGTAAATGTATCGTTAAGCTTCCTCATATTCTTCGGGACACTTATCAGTTCCGTGAACGAGTTGATATATGTCATCATACGGACAAATGGGGTGAGCTTGACATCGTCCTTGTCATAGACCTTATTCCTTACTCCCATCATCTCCTGCCATACAGGTATTATCTTCCGGTTAAAAGGAAGGAACTTAAGGACGGTATACCAGTTGCTGATCTTATAGTAGACCCTGCCGTTAACATGTCCCGTCATATTCATGAAAACATCTTCGTGCCTGCTTAATTCCTTATCATTCTTGAGGACTCTCGCGCTTAAGCCCCTGAAGACTCCCCCGTAGACCATATCGACAAAAGAACATGTCAGAGGCAGCGACAGATTGGGATAGCTCTCAACGATATTACTGTTATCGAGGATCAGGGGATCAGATGTGTTTAACGTAGTGATCTCCCTGGCCTGAAGGATATAGATCTCACCATCTTTTATCGCGAATTCGATATCGAGATATTCACCGAGGAGTTCATTTATCCGCGCGGAAATATCTATAAGCCTCTCCACTTCAGATAAAGTCAGAAGATCCTCGCTCCCCTCATAGAAAAACACCTTATCCGTGCAGTTATAGTAATAGGATGTCGTATCGGTCCTTGACTGTACCACGTCCTCGCCCAGGCCTCTTCCCACGGTGATGACCGTCTCGTTCAATATTCCCTGGGGATTTGAAGTAAAGATAACACCTGAGAGATCCGAAGAGATCATATCCTGGATGATGACGTTCATCCTGATATCCGTCAGAGGGATATCATTATGTTTTGCATATGATATAACGCTTTCGTTCTTAACCGAATCAAAAGCCATCTTTATCCTGTCGTTAACTTCTTCCATCCTGACATTGAGATAAGTATCGAACTGACCTGCGAAGCTCGATAAGGCTCCGTCCTCGAGATTACAGGAACTTCTTACGGAATAAAGCCCGGAATCCGAAGGCAGTTCATACTTATCCGGAGACTCAGAAGACACTACGGTAAAAGCCGGAACGTTGATCCCGCCTTTTTGAAGAATCAGGAGATTGTCAGCCTTTTTTCCGTACATATCAGATCTTTCCGACAAGCAGGAATGTCACTATTGTCAGAAGCATCGTGGATTCCTGGAAATACGTATATATCTCGACCTTGTTTACGAGAACGAACCTCTCGGGATCTTTACTGAACTGAACGAATTTCCACGTCATCCAGGATACCAGTACAGCGAGGACTGCGACAGATATCTTGTTCAGGTTCCATACCAGGATAAAGTTCGTGATGATATCGACGATGGTCAATATGGCAACAAACCTTGTCGACTTTTTGTAGCCGAAGAGCTTGCTGTATGTGGTGTAGTCATTCTCGTCCTTAGGCGCCTTTATCTTTCTCGAGACTTCCCAGATAAGAGCAGGGAAATAAAGAGTCCAGAGCGTCATGCAGGTGGTAAGCGTAAATGCCGGCAGGTCATACTTTATAACCGTGAACGAGATGATATAGAGATTGATGAACATCTGAACGGGATTATGTGTAACGAGCGCCAGCGGCAGGCTCGGCTGGATCTTCGCTCTCTGGAAGAACCATTTGCTCATGAGATATCCGTAGATGTAAAGCACGGCGAAAAAGATCAGATTGTTCATGAAAAGGATATTCAGAACGACTGCGACCGCCTGTACGATAACGCATACGATCATGACATCCTTTGTCTTCACCCTTCCGGAAGGAAGCGGTCTGTCAGGAAACAATACCCCGTCGGTCTTAAGATCCTTGAGATCATCGGCGATCCGAAGCCACAAAAGGAATGCAAATACGGTATACGCCCCGACGAACTCCTGGATACCGATATTGAAATGAGTGATCCCTTCGTTAAGGAGGATTATGAAATGAATCTCAAGGAAAACGATCAGTCCCAGGATAAGTCTCGGTATCACCGGATATCTTTCCTTGAAATAGATGTGAAGTCTCTTAAGCATTATCTCCGATCCTTTCCCCGTATCTTACGGTCGTCTCTATCCCCATCCGGCTCTGCTCCATGATATCCTCATCTATCTTTATGCCGTCCCTTATAAGTACGACGATAGTGGAACCGCCTATCTCAAAATATCCTTTCTCATCGCCTTTACGGAAAGAGGTCTTTCCTCCGTCGACGATCTTTCCGACAAGTATCGCACCGACTTCGATAAAGCACATCTTTCCGAACTCCTCAGTCTCCATAAAGCTCACGCATCTGGTGTTCTCGGAATAGATCTTATGAGCGCTCGATATAGGGCTCACCGTATGGAGTCTGCCTTTTATGAAGTATCTTCCGGTTATATTTCCGCTCGCGGGAAAACAGTATCTGTGGCAGTCATCCATGCACAGCCTGAACACCAGAGCCTTGCCGCCCGCGAATTCCTTAAGAGCGCCTTCATCCATCCCTGTTATCTCGGAGAGCAGATAGTCCCTTCCCTTGATAAGGAGTCCGGTATCGGGCTTGATATCGTAGACCAGGAGCTTGGAATCCGCAGGTGATATCAGACCGTCACCGACAGGTCTTACTCCCTCACGGAATCTCCTGCAAAAGAAATCATTGAACGAAGTATAGTCTTTCTCTTCATATTCCGATATATCGATATCATGATCGACAATGAACTGAGGGATCTTCAGAGCAGAAGAACGGGTCGATCTCATCTTACCGTATATCCGCGAGACAAACGGGGATATAGCGATCTTAAGTAGAAGACGTCCAAACGGGTTCCCGTACAGAAAAGCAAGCTTGCCCGCACCGTACTGTTCCGCCTCTTTATATGTACGGGTATGTCTGTCGTAGATCTTCATTTGAGGAACCCCAGATACAGAACGATCATGGAAACAGCCAGTATCCCGAATATCCCGTACGCGATCCCCTTGGGCTTAGCTATCTTTATCTTCAGTATGAAAAGTACCGAGACGATAATTATCGAGACCGTCAGGATACAGAGGAATATGCCCTGATCGACCGCATAACTCAACAGATAGACGAACGGGAATATAAGAGCAGTATAAGTAACGGGAAGTCCGGTATAGTATCTGACAGGTCCTTCGGTATCCGCCGTCACGGAATTAAAATACGCGAGTCTTGCTATACCGCAGATAATATAGACCGCAAAGACTATAAGAGCATATATCTGATCCAGACCCGCCGCAATGAATATCGCTACCGGAAGAGCAAGAAAATCTATGACATCGACAAGAGAATCCAGTTCGACGCCGAACCTCTTCTCCTCTTCCGTTCTTTTGAACTTTCTCGCGACGGCACCGTCAAAAAGATCACAGATACCGGCAACCATAAGGCATGCCATAGCATAACGGACATTACCCGATGTCATAGCAATAAAGATGCCCGTCAATGCGATCACGGCACCAATGTATGTCAATACTACCGATCCGTTCCACTTCCCGATCATCGATCTTAACCTCCGATAAGCCTGACCTCTCCGGTTGTCCCGTCCACTTCGACGGTCTGTCCGTCGGTTATCTTGCTCATTGCATCCCTGCAGCATACGATCGCGGGGATACCGTACTCCCTGGATACTATCGCGGCATGGCAGAGGATGCCTCCGTATTCGGTCACGATACCTGACAGTATCGCGAACTTCGGTGTCCATCCCGTATCGGTAAATCTCGTTACGAGGATATCGCCTTCCGAGAGCCTGTCTATCTGCGAAAAATCCTCTATGACCCTGGCCGTTCCCCTTACTTTACCGTTATTGGCGCCGAGACCTTTGAGAACGTTCTTATCCGCTTTGGTATCGCTTATGATACTGAAATCATGTCCGATCTCATTATCGCTTATGTAGTTCCTGTAAGAATTATAATACAGTCTGTTCTTTCTTATGATATCCGAGAGATCCTGCGCGGTCTTTCTCTTATCGATATAATCCCACAGATCGCCGACTTTAAGGAACCAGATATCTTCGACATCAGAGAGTACTCCGTCAGAAACGAGCTTCTTTCCGTACTCCATGGTATAGACGCGGAGCATATAGTAGAATCTCGTCGAGACATCGCGGAACTCTTCTCTCCACCAGAGCATCTTTCTCATGCCCGAGACCTTACCGGAGATCTTTTTAAACTTGGAAGCAGATACCTTTTTACTGATATCGTTCATGATCTGCTCATAGACTCTTGTACCTCTCTCCTTATCCTCAAGAGGCGAATACGAATCATCGAGAAGCGCCATATCCTTGACCATGCCGATCATGACCTCGGGTTCCTCATAGTAGCAGGGATACGTGATATCGAGTTCCTTATCGGAATGATAACCGTAATCCGATATGAGCTTTTTCACCTCCGGCATGAAATATCTATCATTATCGATATATTCCTTTATCTTAAGAGCCGTATTCTCTTTCCAGAATGAGGATGCCTCCTCGTCGGATCTTATCTTTCGCGTGATATCCCACATATCATAGAAAGGAAGAAGGTGCGAGATATTATCGATATTCCCGAGAAGCGACAGATATTCGCTCTCGCTTACATACTTTAAGAGACTGTCCTTATACATCGACTGGTGAATGGTATTGATGAAGATCTGATGGAAGTATGTCGTCTCGGAACGGAGATAGGTATCGTGAGTGATCTTTCTGTATTCCTTCTCTATATCAACGATCCCTTCCTCATACTTTTTCTTATAGTCATAATACAGATCGAGAAGTTCGTTCTTATACAGTTCCGAATTCTTCTTGCGGTCGTTCAGGAGCTGCGCCTGCTTGACCGCTATTACGAGCATCCTGGAAAGCGTCTTCGGATTGACTCCCGTCACCTGACCGTCGCCTTCGTAATTTCCCTGAATACCGTACTCGTTATCGAACTCTCTTTCTTTATATCCGATTATGCGGCTCATCGTCTTCTTGACCGCGGAGAGATTCCAGTATGGTCTTCCGTAATACATCTCACCGAGCTTACGGGGAAGTTCGTCATCTCTGAGGATCTTTGAATCCACTATGAACTTTCTAAGAGAATACTCCCAGATATATTCATAGAGGCTCCACATATAAGGAGTGCATACATTGGCGGAGACCCCTCCGTCCTTGAAGTCTGCCGTGGTCCACACATCGGTGATCGACGAATAGTTGATCTTTGTGACCTTACGCGACTGCAGGATAAAGAGTTCGCCGTCCTTTACCGCGAATTCGATATCACAGGGATATCCGAAAAAGCGTCCGATACGGGAGAACGTCTCCCCCGCTTCCCTGACCTTCTCAGGCGAAAGGAACTTATTATCATTATCCCTTCTTACTTCACAGCCGTTATACCAGTCGTAGTGATAATCCTCGGGCACGGTCTTGCCGCTGACGATATTCTCGCCAAGGCCTTCGGATACCTCTATGAGCATCACCTTGTCCTCGCCTGTCGCGGGATCCAGGGTAAAACAAATTCCGCTAAGATCAGCATCCACCATCTCCTGAACGACGACAGACATCTTAAGATCCGTTATGTCAAGTTTCTTATCGAGAAGATAGCTCAATATGACCTCGCTGAACATAGACTTATAGCAGCCGATGATACGTGAAGGAACATCCCCGGCAGTTACATTAAGGAATGTATCGTATTGTCCGGCGAAAGAGAGCTCATCGAGATCCTCCAGAGAACCGCTGCTCCTGACCGCATATGTCTTCTCATTATCCAGATATCCGGATATATCCGTCATTATCTTTGCCTTATCGAATAACGCTGTAAGGGAAGCCGAAGTATCCTTAAGATTATCCTTTGTAAGACCGCTCAGAAGCGACGATATCCCGCTTCCGATCCCGGCTTCAGAGACATACTTATCATACTCGCCGCTGTCGAGGATAAAACCCTCAGGGACGTTAAATCCTTCACCCTTCATTATCTGAAGGAACTTACCTTTGTTTCCGGCTTTATCGGAGATGTTAGAGTCGCTTAAACGAATGATCATAAAAATACCTTAAAACATGTTCTTTCGTAATTTCATAAAAAAGAGCATCATATTAAGGAGCAGATGCGTCGCTGCTCCGACCAGAACGAACGCCAGATAAAGAAGTATCCCGATCGGATAGAATATCCAAACGACCAGAGCACATCCGAACAGCGAGTCCGCCTGATCAAGAAAGATGAAGAACACCTTCTTAAATCCCGTAACGGTCTTGCCGGGCGTAATATCGAGTCTTCTCTTGAGGAAACTGTTGGGAAGCTCAAAAAGCGAATACCCCAGTCCCAGAAGCACTCCGACAAGGATATTAAAGGCCGGCGTATTATCGTGATCAAGATAAAAGAAGTTCAGGGAACCGAGACTTGAGGCACTGCAGATGATCCCCCAGATAACGGTAAAGACTGTATTAAAGAGAACATATCCTATGATCCCCTTCCACGTCTTGTTGTCGCCGAAGATCCTTCTTCCGTCGGAGAAGTTCCTGCCGTTATCGACGGGCACGGAAGCAAACTTCATTATATGAAGCTTGCACCAGAGCATGTTCAGGATCCCGGCCATTATCGCGGGAGCCAGCGTAACATACATCATTGCCAATGTCTTAAGCATTAAACACCTCAGCGATCCCTGTCTTAGTTCTGAATAGATGATACCACTAATACTTTGATAATCAAACTATATTTGGGGCAAAATTTCGACAAAAGTGTAAAAAGTGTATTTACCCCTTCTTTATCAGACCCAGTATAGGATACACTTTCGTGCACAAAAAAACATCCCGGAATTTGACCGGGATGATGTTCCTTACTTCTGCTCTGCGAGCCTGTCAAATATGATGTTGCCTGCCTCCATTATCGCATCCATATAGTATGTATCCAGGAGCAGATCCATTCCGAATTTCTCGGATCTCAACCTGTAGAAAGTCGTCTTATCATCCTTCTCACATGTGATCTGAGCGAGATGTTCCTCCCCTGCATCTATCGCACAAGGAGTTTCCGGTCCGAATCCGTAATCGCAGCACATGTAATCGCTGTGATGACAGACCGGGCAGAACAGTACGATATTCCCCGAATCATGATATGAATACTCGTTGCCGCAGTTATGGCATGTTCTTTTATTCAACGACATAAGATCACCCTCTTTTATATCCTGTCTGTTTATGTCCTGATTATAACAACTGCTATTATTCTCAAAATCAGCCAAAAGGATGAAAAAATCGGCTATTTTACTGTTTCTGTCCGGCGGGAGCGATCAGTGTCCCCCTGATCGATTCACCTGATGATCCCGTAGGAAGCGCAGATCTGAGCAAACTCGGGCGATGCCGCGAAGCCGTTAAATACCTCCTCACGGGACACTCCGGCATTAAGCTGAGCGACCCATGCGTCAAACCCCGCCTGATCAGCTTCGCGCCCCATAAATGTGCGGTAAAGGCGGTTGACGTATTCCGTATCCGATACGTTCTGATCGATAAATTCATTACTGAAGAAGAATCCTCTTGCAGCGCCGGTACCGGTCTCTCTCTGATTGCTGAGCTGTCTTGCCCACGCCATAAGACCGTTCAGATCGGCGTTACGCCCGAGACACGTGGTATAAAGCCTTGTTGCAAAATCAACAGTATCCTGATTAGGTTCTACGCTTATCGAAGGCGCACCCGTTCCGCCGCTTCGAATGCCGTACAGAAGGCAGAGATTCGTCCATTCCGTAGAGTTTATGAATCCTTCGATAACAGACTGCTTACTGGCGCCGTTATCAAGTTCGGAAACCCATCCGTTAAGACCCGAAGGATCGGCTTCTCGGTTAAAGAATGTTCTGTAGAGGACTCTTACGAATTCTTCGTTGCTCATACCCTTCCCGAGGAACTCGTCACTGTAGAGGAAGCCTCTGGCCAGATCGGCACCTGTCTCCCCCCTTTGTGTGGCGGCATCGACCCAGTTCTGTCTGCCGACGGGGTCGGATGCCCGATCCAGAGCAACTGTATAGAGTCTCTCGACAAAGTCGGATACACTGAATCCGGATGCGGGAACAGAAGGAAGGATGACCTCCTGAGAAGACGAACCTTCCGATGAGGATCCGGATCCTGCCAGGATATTGAACATTACAGAAGAAGAACCGGTAAAGTTACCGATACCGGTGACAGTAGCAGTTCCCACACCGGGAGCACTGTTATTTATGTATGTCACGGTGAAGTCAACATCCCTGACCAGATACTGACCGCCGTCCCTGACGCGGACATCGGGAGTCGCAGGTTGTCCGTTATAGATGACGCTGCTTACCGGAAGGCTGACACTGAGATCAGAGATATTACCGGGAAGGATGGTAAAGTTTCTGCTCGTTCTCCCGATAAAGTCTCCCGTTCCCGTAAACGTGATGGTACCGGTACCGACCGAGCCGTTGTTACTGCATTCGATATCATAATCGTAATACTCGTTCAGTTCATAATCCCCGTATGAGATCGAAAAATCGGGAACAACATCGCCCGCCAGCGAATACGTGGCCGTCAGGTCATTAGTTACCGTACATTCGGATATATCACGTGAAGCGATCGTAAAATAGAAGTAGGATCTTCCCGTATAGCTTCCGATACCGCTGATATAAACGTAGGCATTTTCTCCGGAATAGGTATTGTTATAGTATCCGTCCAGTTCATAATCAACGCCCTCCCTTAACCTGATACCGTTACATGTCACGGTAGGGACCGGCGTCTGCGCGCTACCGTTATATACGGTCTCGGGGAAAGTCACTCTTATTGAACTGTCGGTTATCGAGAGCCTGGTGACATTAACAGGGACGGAAGCATTCGCACTGAGTCCGTTATAGGTCACATTGGCCGTCAAGGCGGCTTCTCCTGCGCCAGTGAATCTGAGTCCGTCCGAAGCGACAGAGAATACGGAATCATCGGAAGATGACCATCTTACCGTGCATGCGGACGTATCGACGGGAAGCCCCTGACCCCATGTCTCGCTCGTGGTCATTCCGATCATCAAGGAAGGATAAGAGGCACTCTGTCCGACCGGACCGGATACTCTCCAGGTATCCATAGTCGCAGACAGTTGAAATCTCGAATAGTCGATCGGAACGGTATAAGTACGGTTGCCGTCAGTGGGAGCGGTATAGGAAGCGTTACTCGGAGTCATACCGAATTCCTGTACCCAGTAATGCCTGCCGTTATAGTAAACATGACCGATCCCCACTGCGGTGAAATTCGAATTGAGCATGTTACGACGGTGCCCCTGTCCGTCATACTGCTCAGCGTCTTCCTTCCACTGTTCGAATGCCGTCTCCTTATCCGCGGAGAAATTACCCGCGATATTCTCACCGGATGAATGTATCCCGTTATAAGAGGCAGTAAAACATCTCGATCCGTCAAGTCTCGTATGATCAAAAGAAATCGCCGCCTCGATGGCACGCATCATGGCGATCTGCTCGAGATCATAATCGTATGTAAGGGGCTGAAGACCGCTGACCGTTATCCTGTTCGTATTGCTCGAATTCCAGTACCAAGCGTCGGATCCTGTCCTGAACTGATTGATGAGCGTCAGCATATCACGTGCCTCGGTCTGACCGTAGGACCCCGTAAGCGCAACCGTAGTCGTGGCGGCTCTGACATTTATATGACTCCCTAAAAGAGATCCGGCGACAAGGATCGCCGTTAAACAGGCTGCTATCTTCGATACGAAAGATGATGCAGTGTGAGTACGATACATATAAGCCCCTCCCGATAACCACAAAACATACTTATAATATTTTACCATCCGGGGGCTGGAAAATTCTTTTGATTTCTCTCAACTGAAGCCTCATAAACAGCAGGTTCAGGATGATCGAACCGCCGATGCGGATCTGATAATAGAAATCGCCTACATTATGATTCACATCAGATTTATAAATGTTCAGAAAATAAAGCACATCAAACACGAT
>JAFZWN010000070.1 GCA_017617295.1 Clostridiales bacterium
GATCTTGTCGCCCCTGCCGCCTGCGATCCTCTGCATATTCCTGATATTGGCGGAATCCATGCCGATCAGATAATCATAGTAGTCGTAATCATCATAGGTCATCTGGCGCGCCCTGTGCGGCACGAGCGGGATCCCGACCTCGCGGAGCTTTCCGACCGTTCCGTAATGCGGCGTATTGCCGATCTCTTCCCTGCTCGTCGCTGCCGAGTCGATCTCGAAAAGAACCTCCGCCCCTTTTTTCTTCACCATATAGGTGAACAAACTCTCTGCCATAGTAGAACGGCAAATATTGCCGTGGCAAATAAAAAGCACTTTTATCATGATTACGATTTGCCTCGATATGCCATTTTAAGCCTCTATTTTCAAGGGTTTCCGGATTGCCCTCATCCTGTTGCCGATATGACATATCGTGCCTTATCGAGGCTTATTTTGGTTCGCTTTCGGTATAAAGCTCGGTATAAAATCCGAGAAAATAACCTGAGCATTTTCAAGGCTTTCGAGGCTTTTCCTACCCGATCTTGAGTCGTGTAACCTCAGCTTTTGCATCCTCATAATTAACATGAGTATACGTATTGAGTGTAACTCCGATCTCGCTATGTCCCATCAGATATTGCAAAGTCTTGGGGTTCATACCCGACTTAGCCATATTGGAACAATAAGTGTGGCGACAAACGTGAGGTGTTACAAGCGGCATCGGGACTTTATATATACTGTTGTATTTTGTCCTGATGTGCTTGAAGTAATGCTCCCAGTGAAGTGAATACATTACGCTGCCCCTAGAGTCAAAGTAGAGGAATCCCATATGTCCGTCGATGATAGGTTCCTTGCGCGGAGGTTTCCTGTTCTCGATGATCTTTCTGAAACACTCTTCAACATCAGGAGTCATGGGAATTACCCTTGTGCCGGCCTCAGTCTTGGTCTTTTGGATATAATATCCTTTGGATCCGTTCTTCATGAGCTGGTGGTCAATATTGATCGAGTGTTCTTCGAAGTTGATATCAGATATCGTTAGTCCGCAGAATTCAGAGATTCGCATTCCTGTCTTGAATAGAATGTAGATTCCTTCGTAATACTTACCGAAATGTCTGTCTTCTTTTACAAACTTCAGGAACTTGCGCTCGTCTTCACGGGAAATCGCCTCTCGTCTAACGCTGTCATTTACGATAACTTCAACGAGCTGAAATCCGAACGGATTCTTCCTTATGAGATCATCATCAACCGCCATCTGGAAAGCCGGCCTTAGGACACCTCTGATAGAATGGATCGAACTGTATCCTCTTCCGTCCTTCTGCTGAAGCTTAATAAGCCAGCACTTGGCGTCTGATATCCTGACCTTATCGATCCTTTTCTTTCCGAACGGATCTTTCTTCAGGATGTTGATCACTGTACCGTACCCCTTGGAAGTTGTCTGTCTGACAGCTATCTTGGTCGAAACATACTTCTCAACCAGTTCGAGAACAGTATAATTGCCTCCGTTAGAGACAATGTGATCGAAGAGGTCAGCCTGGATCTGATGCTCCATCTCCCTAAGTGAAAGAGTACGCTTCTTTCCGGGAGGAGTAGGATCATTATTGACCAGCCTTAAGCTGTATACAGCTCTTTCCCTTCCGAATGAGTCCTGATACTTGTAACGGTATCTGCCGTCTGCCATCTGGAACTCTCCGTTATGTAGTAATCTGCCTCTGTTATCTCTCCTTTTATTCATATTTATCGGGTCTCCTTTCTGTGAGAAAAAAGCCCAGTACAACATATACAATATATCATACTGGGCAAGCCTCGGCTTATCTTTTCCTCACTTAAATCGCTTCGGATTCGTCTATATATCTCTCGAAACTCTTACGCTTGATCATTGCTCTGTTACCGTTCATGATCACAAAGTCTGAACTTGGGTTATCATCCACTATCTGACGGAGACGTTTCTCTCCGATGTGAAAGTATTCCGCCGCTTCGCGGATCGTCAGTGTGTATTTCTCCCAGAAAGGCATCTCCATACTCATGACCACACCTCCTCGTCCAAAGCGGCTATTGCAGCCTCTTGACGCGCCGTGTTACCGGTTCCTTCGAAATAATGAATGGCTACCTGCAAAGCACCATCCGGAAGATATCTGAGCACCTCTGTCGGACACAATCCGATATAAGAAAGAAACATCTTCCCATCCGTTTTATACAAATTAAGAAGATCATCCCTTATCAGGATCGTCTGTGCGACCTTGGAAGCAGCGACTTCAGATTCATACTTCTCGTCGTCGTACTCGAACTTTTGGCGAAGAAAGCTTTCTGTTCTCTCCAGTTTGCAATCCAACATGTAATTATCTATTCCCTTAAGAGTGGAGATTCCTCGTTCTTTCCAATCAAGAAGAGTCTCATCAACATGGTGGAGCGTCATCTTATCCTTTCGGAACTCGTTGTCTTCAACAGCTCGCACAATGGCCTTGGGATTTATCTTTTCTTCCTGCCAATGATTCCATATCTGTAGTTCAGATGGAGTAAGAGGACGACGTAAATACTTCTCGAATTCGAAGAGGTCTTCGGACGGCGAGACGGTACTATATTCTTTTGTATTTGATTCTTTTATATTATCTTCATTAAGATTAGTTTCTTTACTATTAGTATTACTGCTCAGGTCTTCCGTTAACGGAAGAACAGATGACGGCTCATCAGGGCACGGTGTCTCAGTGAACGGAAGCACTGTAGGACGGTATTTCATTTCAGAGTACTTTCCGTTCTTGTCACGGCGACAATCACGGACGATATATCCTGCATCTACAAGTTCCGTAATCGCATTACGCACAGCGGTGACACCCTCTTTAAGGACA
>JAFZWN010000071.1 GCA_017617295.1 Clostridiales bacterium
AATTCCTGATAATCCTCATGACCCTTGCCTGCTATAAGAACATAGTCGCCCTTCTTTGCCATGGATCCGGCTTTGCGGATAGCTTCCGTACGGTCGGGAATGACCTCGTATCTGCCGTCCGTCTTTTTCATTCCTTCAAGGATATATGCGATTATATCCATCGGCTTCTCATTACGGGGATTGTCACTCGTGATGACGGTATAGTCGGACATCTTTCCGGATACTTCGCCCATCTCGTATCTTCTCGTGACGGAACGGTTGCCGCCGCAGCCGAAGACAGTAATGACATCCCCTTTCTTGACAGCCTTTATTGCCTCGAGGACATTTTCAAGTCCCGCAGCATTATGCGCGTAGTCGACTACGATATTGAGACCCAGGCTGTTCGGGACAGGCTGCATCCTTCCGGGGACGAACACAGTCTTAAGACCTTCTCTTACGGCATCCTCCGGGATACCTGCCAGACCGGACACTGATATGGCACAAAGAGCATTGCTCACGTTAAAGATCCCAGGCAGAGGGATAGAAAAAATGCCGTTATACCAGGGACTTCTTACCGTAAATTCCATTCCCGGAACGAGACCGTTTTCATTTATTTTCATTTCGGTGCATCGTACGTCAGCGTCCTTATCCATTGAATATGTAACAATGTTACACTTCCCGGATGCGTAGTCAGCAACCCTGTCGAAGGCATCGGAATCGGCATTTATGACCGCATTCTCGCAGTGATCGAAGAGCATTACCTTGCATGAGATATAATCATCCATATCGGGATGTTCGTCATCTGCGATATGGTCTTCGTAGAGGTTGGTGAAAGCACCGACTTTATAGTTCATGCCGGCAACCCTGTCATACTTGAGCCCGAGAGACGACACCTCCATGATAAGGTCGTTGATTGAAGCATCCTTCAGATCTCTCATGAACATATAGTTTTCTCTGGCCTCGGGAGTGGTAAAAGGCGTATCTATCCTCTCTTCTCCGAGGTAATTACAGACAGTGCCTATGAGTCCGCTCTTTCTTCCCGCACACCTGAAGATATTACGGAGCATAAAGGTGACAGTGGTCTTTCCCTTTGTACCTGTCACCCCGAAAAGGTTCATCGATGCACCGGGATCTCCTGCGATATTTCTGCTCATTATAGCCACGGCATACCTTGAATCATCTACGCAGGCGGCCTGAGCCCCGTATTTCTTTGCCATGGCAGCTGCCTGATCAAATGTTAATATGCTGTTTGTCTTCTGAAAGACTACCGCTGACGCCCCCTGCATCAGCGCGCTCTCTATATACCTGTGGCCGTCGCTTTTATGTCCGGGAACGGCAACGAAGACCGAACCGGGTCCTGCCTTACGTGAATCGTACTCGACAGAAGTGATCTCCGCGTCAGAAAACGGGATCACTTCCTCATACGTGATATCTCTCATTATTTCCTTAAGTGTCATCCGATCACCCCTGTGCAGTATCTTCAAACGTCTCTTCCGTCTCCTCGGGAGGAACGTAGCCGTCCTCATATACCGCAGGATCAAGCGGATCCGGCGTCGGAGACGGCGTCACGGAAGACTGCGGCTCGAGCGTTACGCTTACGATCTCGCCGGCGAATACGACAGACCCTGCTGCCTCGCCCTGTTCCGTGCAGACACCCATTATATCACCTTGTATAACACAATTCAGGTTACAATCCCGCAAAGCCTCTATACATTCGACCGCAGACTTACCCACCAGATTAGGAACCGTGGTCGTCAGCATCTCCGATTCTGCTACAGTTGTGGGATAGAGCACCACTATACCAGTACTATAGAGCATCTCAGTGGGACCGGGATATGTAAATCCCACTATCGTATCCGATGTCATATCCGGAGTACCGTAGATGGTGGAGATACCGTTACGTCCAATGACGGAGCTCGCCTCGGATGCTGCGAGACCTCCCGCAGGCTGCACATAGTATCTGATGACCATCTTGTCATATTCCTCAGGAGTAAACACGCGGGGGACATTCATATATGTAAGCGTTCCCTCGACTATCCTCGCAGCCGTCGCTGCTGCCGAAGACGAACCTACCGACCTGTCCTCGGGCTTGTTGATAACGACGAGGACCGCTATCTGGGGATCGTTGGAAGGAGCATAGCATGAAAATGACAGAACGTGCATTCCGGCCTCTTCACCGTTCTCGATCGTTGATGTCGACGTCTTGCCGGCAACAGAATAACCGGGAACCTGACCTGCGGTACCGGTACCGTCACGTACAACGGCTTCCATGAGAGCCCTTACTCTGGCGCATGTCTGCTCGGAGAATATGGATCTTATCTCCTCGGGCTCTATCTCGTCGATGATGTTGTTTTCCTGATCGGTGATATAGTGAACAACGTGAGGAACCATGAGGTTACCGCCGTTGATGATGGCACAGTATGCATTGAGAAGCTGGATGGGCGTAACCGTCGCGGACTCTCCGAACGACAGACATGCCATGTCGACCCAGGACGGATCTTCGTGGAAGATACCGATACCTTCAGCCGGAAGATCTATACCGGTCACTTCATAGAAACCGAAAGTATGAACGTAGTGGTAGTATCTGTTAACGCCGATCCTCTGTGCCAGCTGGACGAATATGGGGTTACAGGAATTCTGGAAAGCATCCGTCAGGGATTCGACCCCGTGGTTATAACCCGATGACTTCTGAAGCCAGCAGGAGATAGTATCGATCTCTGATACCTCAATGGGGGCATCGGAGAACTCCTCATTCTCGTTTGTAAGGTTCTCCTCAAAAGCAATAGCCGTCGTCAGCGCCTTGAACGTGGAACCGGGCTCATAAGTATCGGATATGGCACGGTTCCTCCAGACACTGCTCATAAGATAATCGATACGGTCTTCCTCGGGCATGAAATTCCAATCGGCTGCACTCGTTCCGTAAGGAACACCGTAAGGATCGTTAAGATTATAGTCGGGGATCGATACCATCGCGAGTACCGCTGCAGTATACGGATTCATAACGATCGCGGTTACGCCGCCTCTGGGGGAATACTGGTTATAGGCGCTCCTGCATGCCTCCTCAGCGATCCTCTGGATATTCATGTCGATGTTGAGAACGAGGTTATTGCCGTCGACAGCTTCTCTGGTAGTAGCTTCCATATAGGGAAGGTTACCGTCGGTTGCCGAGTCGACTTCGGAATACCTGTAACCGTTAGAACCCGAGAGCACTGAATTATAGTATGCTTCAAGCCCGTACACGCCGTTCAGGTTAACGCCGTCGTTCGTGGCATAGCCTATTACCTGTGAAGCGAGAGATCCGTAGTTATAGTAACGCTGAGGGACTGCAACGAAGCCTATGCCGTCGATACTCTCTCTCGAGAGATAGGCGGCGAGATCCTCTTTGACCTCTACTTCGACATTACGCTTGAGGTCCATTCCGGCAACGGCATTCCTCTCGTCGGAATCATCTTCGGGATCGACCGGGACTATGGCGTCCATCGTCGCGTAATCCATTCCGAGTATAGTCGTAACGTCAGTGATGACCTGTTCCCTTGATATCGTTCCCGAGGATATGACACGGGATCTCATGAGGGTCCGGGGCGATATAACGACAGTATAATTATATGTATTGGAAGCCAGCTGATTCATGTTGGCATCGTATATGACTCCGCGGTCAGATGAATATGACAGGAGCTTCCACTGGTCTTCAGATGCCGCACGGGCATACGTATCGTAGCCGACGACCGTAGTCATATACAGATTGAATATGAGATACAGTGAAAAGGCTGCCGCCAGAAGATAAACGCATCCCGAGACAAGTAACGGCTTATTACGGAATCTCTTTCGGGGCTTTCTGATATCGTTAGACGACTCGCTCATCCTCCGTTCACCATCTCTTCTATATAATAGCGTGCAAGATTTCCGACGGCATTATTATATGCCTCTTCGCTTACACCGTATGTATCATAAGTGATCATGGTGACCAGCTTGTCATCACTTGCCATCGGAACGATTATGACCTGGTTGGCATTGGGATCCTGCATTCCCAGTGCCAGAGCCTGGGCTCTCAGGCTGTCCATGTCGTTTACGCCGTTAATATTCTCCTCTGTATCGAGGATCTTCTTCCTAAGCTCGGATATCTCATCCTTCAGGTCGGAATTATCGCGGCTGATCTCCGCGAGCTCCGTCTGGGGATACAGAAGGATACCGACAAATACACCTATCATAACGATAAGGAGACAGGATACGGTAACCTCGAATAATTTTCTGAAATTGCTCTTGAAACTGCTCTTTCTGACCGCCGTCTTATGAATGGTGCTCTCATGTTCCTTAAATACGCTTACGTGGGTCTTCTCGAATTCTTCCTGCCTGCGGTTGACCTCTTCACGGGTCATGAAGATATCCTCTTGCACATAAGGAACAGATCCCTCCTTCAGAAGATCGGGGATCTCTCTGTATACGTCATCGTATAGTTTCCTTTCCTTGACCGCCGGCATAAGCCAGTCCCTCCCAATATAGTTACTTTCTTCCTGTCAGATCCTTTCAAAAACACGGAGCTTGCAGCAATGCGCTCTCGAATTGATCTTTATTTCTTCCGCACCCGCCGTTACCGGCTTTTTTGTCAGTACCTTTCCCATGCTCTTCTTTCCGCATACGCATACAGGAAAGTCTCTCGGACAGGTACACGGGTTCTCCAGAGTCCTGAAAGCCTCCTTCACCATCCGGTCTTCAAGCGAATGAAACGATATCACCGCCATCCGGCCGCCGCTTCGAAGCCTCAAGGGCCCGTCGCTCAGGAGCTTCTCAAGAGAATCCATCTCATGATTGACTTCGATCCTCAATGCCTGAAAGCACCGTCTGGCCGGATGCTGATCCTCGTGTCTGGCTTTGCCCGGCATATAGGAAGCGATCTTCCCCGCCAGCTGCAGTGTCGACACGAACGGTTCGTTCTTCCGGTCCCTGACTATGCCTGCCGCTATCCTTCCCGAGAACCTCTCCTCACCGTATCTTCTGAAGATATCGGCAAGAGTGTCCTCACCGTATGTGTTGACCACAACGGCCGCAGTCAGCGGTGATGACGTATCCATCCTCATATCGAGAGGACCGTCACTGGCATAAGAAAACCCCCTGTCCGCTTTATCTATCTGACGGGATGACACCCCAAGATCTGCCAATATCCCGTCAACTGTATCAAGTTTCAAAGAATCCAGCACTTCTCCGATAGCGGAGAAATCGGATCTTATTATCTTCCAGTTATCGGCGCCTCTTGCTTCCTTTTTGGCATTACATGCATTAAGCGCCTCATCATCCTTATCGAGCGATACCAGCATACCGGTCCCCTCGAGCCTGTCCAGTATCCCGCAGCTGTGTCCGCCGCCTCCGGCCGTACAGTCTATATAGGTTCCGCCCTTTCTTATGGAGAGGGCATCGATCGATTCTTCAAAGAGCACCGGCACATGCGCAAAATCACAATCCCTTGACACTCCAGATAGCCTCCAGACCGTTGAGATTGCCGAGATCGTAGCTCGTGTCGTCATAAGTCTTCTTGCTGCAGATCTCGAGCTTGCCGTCGTATTCGAACACGCAGATCTCATCCCCGGGCTTCGCCCCGATACGTTCCCACAGCTCGGACGTTACACTGATCCTGCCCTGCGAATCCACATTGACATACAGCGCCTCGCCTTCGATAAAGCGTCTTACCTTACGAAGATCCGAGTTGAACGACGGTATCTCAGCCAGCTGTTGTTTTACGAACTCGAACTGAGCCTTCGAATAAACACAAAGATAGCCGGCATCGAGGCTGTTGGTAACCACCAGCTCCGCTCCGAGCGCTTCTTTTTGCTTGGCGGGAATAAAGAATCTCCCCTTCGCATCGATCTTCTTCGTGTCTCTGGCCAAAAGATCCACCTGTTTTCTACGATATCGCGTATATGGACTGTCTCGGCACATCAGCTCCACAGAACTGTTCAGTACCTCCACAAATCACCACACAAACGTATTTTATATTTCTTAACGCTGTTTATCAAGCATAAATTACAATTTTGAGACAAAAAAATTTCAAACATAATATAATAACGCCGTATGTTACAGACACTTATCGCAGTTTGGGGCGTAAAGTGGAGGTCAGGGCAGTGACCGGAGTCACTTCTTCCTGAAATTTTCCTCTGTTATAATCACTTCGGATAAACGAAAGGAAATAAACAACATGGGATCAGATAATCTTAAAGTA
>JAFZWN010000072.1 GCA_017617295.1 Clostridiales bacterium
CTGATAGAGCACATGTGAACTGGTTCCGGGTGTGACAGAGAATTCGGGGGTTCGAAGGACTCTGCCGCTTCCGCTGTTACCGAAATAGTTTGTCAATCCATAAGATATTTCTTCTGCTGCCAGATCTTCGGGCATATCATATGTATATTCGATCTGTCTGCTGACTGTATCTCCGGGATCGATCAGAATGTCTTCTACCCTGGGACTTTGAATAGTAAGACCATCATCTAAGTTGATGAAAAATCTGCAATAAGAAGTCACATCGCCTGAAGTTACATAACAAAGAACAGGAGACATCCTTTGATTTGTCCGGGGAGTAATATATGTTGATCCGTCACCGAGAGCTTCATCTCCGCATTCCCAATGGTAAGACGGTGTAGGACAAAGCTCAGGCGTCACTTCGACCGACAGAACGTGGCGGCTGCCCATAGCTATACGGAACTCGGCATCGCTTTCATCATATGAGATCTTATTGCTTCCTACACCGACTACAGGCAGGCATCCCCATGAAACGATAACCGAATAATCCAAAGTGTCGTTTCCCCACAGATCATAGGCAACGATATAATATGTTTTCCCGGCCGTAAGCCTCATACTGTAATTATGCATAAAAGAACAGGCGTCATCGGTTATCAGGGTATCTCCGTCATATATTGCTACGGTATTATGAAAAGAAAGATTTTCACCTGTAACGAAAACACCGTATATACCGCTGATCTCAGGAATAAACTTAAGAGTATTTCCTGATTCCGTTACCGCTGTTGACGAACCGAACTGTACGGTCACTGCACCGGTCCGGTTCGGAGCCGGAACACCGGGCTCTGCCGCAAGTGTAGTAACACCGCTAAGCAGGAAGACAAATGCCGCAATAATGCATACTAACTTTAAGGATAAACCTTTTCTCATATGACTATCTCCCATTTAATTAATTCCAAAAATGATTATTGCACATCATAATACAATAAATCAATCACACTTAGCGGCATATACATAAAAAGCCGTCTCTTTCATGTTGAAAGAAACGGCTTCATTATGATCATCAACGAAAAACGTTATGCCTTATTCTCTTATGATCCCGTAAGATGCGCAGATCCTTGCAAACTCCGGCGACTCTGCAAATCCGTTAAATACAGCTTCACGTGACACACCTTCATTTAGCTGGGCGACCCATGCGCTGAATCCCGCTTCATCTGCTTCACGCCCCATGAATGTTCTGTACAATCTGTTTACATATTCCTCGTTAGATACATTCTGTCCCGTGAATTCGTTGCTGAAGAAGAATCCTCTTGCGGCTCCGGTTCCGGTGTCTCTTTGGTTGGCCAATTGTCTCGCCCATGCCATCAGACCGTTCTGATCTGCATTTCTAGAAAGACATGTCGTATAAAGTCTGGTCGCGAAGTCGATGGTCGCCTGGTTGGGTTCCACCTGCACATTAGGTGTTCCCGTACCGCCGCTTCGCACTCCATAAAGAAGGCAGAGGTTCGCCCACTCGGTCGAGTTAATGAATCCTTCGATGACGCCTTCTTTGGAACCGCCGTTATCAAGTACGGCTACCCATCCGTTCAGACCGTCCGTATCTGCCTCACGGTCGAAGAATGTTCTGTAAAGCGTTCTTACAAAATCTTCATTGCTGACATTCTTTCCGAGGAATTCAGGACTGTAGAGGAAGCCTCTTGCCAGATCGGCACCGGTCTGGCCTCTCATTGTAACTGCATCGATCCAGTCCTGCTTACCGACGGGGTCGGAAGCTCTTCCTAAAGCAACAGTATAAAGCCTCTCAACAAAGTCGCCGATACTGTAATTTCTCGAAGCGATTACCGGAGCATCAGTCGGAGCCGGATTGCTCGTGGGAACGGAAGATGTGGAAGAAGATCCGGGAACAACCGCAGGGGTATCTTCCGGAGCAGAGCCCGATACAGGTGTAGTCTCCGCTACGGGTGTCGGGTCTGATACAGGATCTGTCGAAGGCGGTGTCACCGGCTGTTCGGACGGATCTCCGAGGTCTTCCGGTTCCAGACCTCTAACCTCTGCGGGCTCATTAGGAGATACGGGAAGTTCCGTTCCGGGATAATATGAAACTCTGAATCCCCAGTCCTCAGAAGCATTCTGAGAACAGATCGGCATAGCAAAATAGTAAGTATTCCCGGCCGTAAGATATGTATAGCTGTCATTATTCATAACTCCATTATCGGCCTGATATTTTGTATCATATCCTATCCGGTCAACAAAGTTCCTGTTACTGTCAAATATCGCTATATGAGGAAAACCTTCAAAGAAATTGAATATAATCGTCTTATAGTATCCTGTCTGCGAAGGAACAAACCTGTAAACAATATAATTCTGCTCGTCAGATATATCATAATCGATATAATAATTTTGATTGATCGTAAGATCTCTCAGCTCATTCTCTTCCAGGAAATAGAAATAAAAGTTCTTATGGGCATAAAACGCAAATTGATCATAGCGTTCGTCACCATCGTAAGCTTCATATTGTCTGCCAACTTCATACATAAATAGAAATGACTGGTTACTTCTGAGATTATGAGGATCCATAGTAACACTGAAACCGGTATCCGTAAGATAACTCCTGGCCCTATTAGACATGGAAGTTAACCCCGAAGATATCTCAGAATAAATTAATATAGAGCGGGAGAGATTATCGACCACTCCGCACGGATAATCATATGTGTAATTGACATCTCTTGTGATAGTCTCATTAGGAAGAGCCAGGATATCCTCAGGACCATTGTTTTCAAAGGCAAATCCGTCATCCACATAAACAAAGTACTTGGCCTTACGCGTCTGTCCGTTATAAGTGACAGCACAGAAGATGGGACTGAATGAATCAGGCAGATTCGGGGTAATAAAGTAAGGATCCGAGCCCCATTCCTTTTCGCAGATCTCGCTGCCGTTGCCACTGTTGTAAGTAGTATACCATCGGTATGTCGCCCCTTCGATCCCCGAAGTCAGGATCGTATTAAGTACATGTCTTGATCCCATAGCTATGGTACAACTTATCTCACTACTGTAATTCGTCCTTAGATTATCCCCGTATGACAGAGCAGCGGCAACACCCCAGGAGACAGAAATATTGAAGGTGGGATCAATATTTACATCCTCATTAAATGCTTCAATATAATAGTTCTTTCCGGTCTCAAAATAATAAGTTTTCTCTCTGGTAAGTCTGACACAATCGAGCTGTTCGTTATCATCCCATAAACGATAACTGTGAAGGCTGTTATTATCTTCGGATGTGATAACGATCGAATAGATCCCGGATTCAGGCGGCGTGAACTGAAGGATCCTTGAACCTCTCACATTCACTTCCCGGGTCTGTCCGTACTCTATCGGAACAGCAGATTCGATATCCAGATGTTCTGATGTATATGAGGCATTTACGGGGACACCTCCAAACAGAAAAACAAATGCCGATATGATACTGATGATCCTGATGTATATCTTACTCTTCATATCTCACTATCTCCTTATGTTAATAGTCTCAATTTTTTATATTCTTCCGAAAAGTATCAAACTGACAATACCGCCCGGGGAATGATCCCCGAGGACTATCTTAACTGATCGATATAAGCCGATCACCTGATGATTATATCTTATTCGGTCTATAAATGTAAACCATAAAAATCGCAGATCGTCCTCCCCCCCTGAGAAAACAACGGAATTAATACACATATAATGCATTCTATTGATATGATCAGCAAAGGGCCGGCACACATAATGTGAACCGGCCCCAAAGC
>JAFZWN010000073.1 GCA_017617295.1 Clostridiales bacterium
AGCATACGCACTTAACGCCTGCCTCGTGGAGGTTCTTCATGGTCTTTATATAGTTATCGATATACATGTCTCTGGTGGAGAGACCCTTCTTTATGTCTTCGTGGACATTGATACTCTCGATGACCTCCATCTCGAGCCCTGCCTCGTTGACCTCATCACGTACCGCGAGGATCCTCTCCATGGGCCACAGTTCACCTGCGGGGATGTCCGAAAGGAATGTCGCGACTCCGGATACACCGGGGATCTGACGGATCTGACTTAATGTTACGGTGTCGTCCCCGTTAGGGAACCATCTTAAGATCATTTTCATGGCAATGTCTCACAATCAATTTATTATTCATCTGCTACTAGAATACTAGACCGCAAGTAGCAAGTCAATAGCGATAAAACGGGAAATAAAGTATAATTACGTAATTCTCACTAATATCAAGATTATATGCTTAAAAAATCATTTTAAAAGTGAGAATAAGCAGAATTTACAGTAAGGACACACCTTGTCTAACACCCGAAAAACGGCATATCTCGCGTTGTGTCGTATACATTTTCGAGGCAGACTGATATTCTCCGCTCAAGGATCTTGCAAAGGAGGCGTGATGTTGGATCAGAAGAAGATCGGTAATTTCCTGAAAGAACTCAGGACCGAGAAGAATCTCACACAAGCTCAGCTTGCGGAGCAATTCGGAGTAACAAACCGATCTGTTTCGAGATGGGAAACAGGCTCTAATCTCCCTGATATCTCATTGATCGTAGAGATTGCCGATTTCTACGGCGTCGATGTCAGAGAGATCATTGACGGAGAGAGGAAACGCGAGAACATGGATAAGGATATTAAAGAAGTCGCCGACAAGATGGCGGACTACGCGAAAGAAGAAAAAAGTAAGCACCTCACGGCAATTCAGATATTGAGCATCCTGTGTGTAGTGGCACTTCTGATCGCTACTACATCGCAGCTTTTGAGCTTTAGTCCTGATATCGGAAATGTCGTTGCGCTGCTGTGCACACTGGCAGGATTAGCCCTCACTTTCGTTATCGCTCTCTACGTACTGGGTGTCCTTAAGAAGATCAAGAACAACAAACCCCTCATCACAGCTATCACGATCGTTACAGTGACATTAGTCTCCATAGGCATCCTGCAGGTCATCGGTTTTGCGGCCATTTTCGCATTTTTGCTGTTCGACGTCGCGTCCTCCAAGATCCAAGTCTACGACGACCCGTACGATGTATATGTCATGGGCAAGAGCGGTAAGGATATCTTCCTCGATACGCCGAATAATATGTTCTATATATTCCCCGAGGAGATCCCCGAAGAGGAGAAGATCACCGAGTATCAGCTCACCTACTATAACCCCTGGGATCCGCAGTATATCGCCTATATGACGGTCGAATATACACCTGAGGAATATGCCTCAGAGATGGAGAGATTATCCGAGATCGGTATCGAGAAATATACCGGATACTACACAGTCACGGATGAACCTGCGGGCTATGATCTCGTTGCAATGCACAGCGACGAGTATCAGGGATTTGTCTATGCGATGATCCCCGAGGGAGCCGGCGAAGATAACACGACTATCACCTATGTCGGTATCTGGTTCTGTAACTACGTAATGGATCTTGATTATACGGAATATATCCCGAACGAATATCTGCTTACGGGATTTGATGCGACTGACGAAAATCCTTATGAGATAGAACGCCTTGGAACGGATGAGGAGATGCTCAAAAGATCATTCACTTTGCAATAAGATCATGCCTCTTCTTCTGCGTCTTCTTCCTTCTTTTCGAGCTCGGGGCTTTCCTTCGGAACCATCATGTTGATGACCGCGGGAACTAAGATAATAAATCCGAATACCTTTATGACCTGCACGAAAGAAGCCATATAGATCGTCATGAATACGTAGTCTTCGGCGCCTTCGACCAACATGTTGGAGCAGGCCTTGGTACCCGTATAAAAGAGCAGTCCGATGATAACAAGGACGGTGGATTTTATGATCGTATCAGTATCGGCTTTCTTACCGCTGCCGTTCTTCTTTAAAGTGCGGACGGTGAGTGAAAGTCCCGAGAATATAAACACGATCGCCGCGATCGCACACGCTATCTGAATATAGTTAAGCATCTTCCTGTTCCTTGTCGCCTGCAGCTGCAGAGAATATCTTTTCGATCATCCTCATTATAACAAAGGTGATACCTGCGGGAGCTATAAGTGCGCAGGGAGGAAAGAGGATCATTGCAGCGAAAGTAACGATCATGTAGATCCAGATGACGAATGCCCGGGCAGGGTTCATGAGAGTTAGAAGTGCGCTGTTCATTAGCGTGTGCTTTGTATCGATATCGAACCTCGAAAGGTACGGGAAAGTCAGAGGATAAAAGATAAGGATCGGGAGCATAAGTAAGATCGCGATGGGAAGGTATGCGTCAGGTAAGGTGATGCCGCCAAAGCCGTGAAGAGCGACATAGAGATTAAATCCCGCGATGGAACTGTAGATGAGGAAGATCAGGTTGATGATCACACCCTGTCTGAGGTTCTGCTTAAAGGACTTCATGAAGTCTTTCGAAGGTGTTCCCGAACTCAGTTCGAACCTGCGTCTGACCGCATAATAAAGTGCAGCCGAAGCAGCGCCTGAAGTTACGATCGGAATAGAGAAGAGGATCCATAAAAGTGACAGCGACATCAGATCCCAGATTATCTCACCGAGACCGAAAAGTTTTGATCTGCTGATCCTCTCGTAAGAAGAATCCATAGTTGATCCTCGCAATTTGCAGGTAGTAGTTTCAAGTCGATTATAACCCATGGTATCGGCGCTGACAATGAAAATTATTCTAGTATGCAAGATAGCTGTTGCATAGTATCGGGATACAAGATAAGATAACGACAAACGTACAGATATTTGTATCTGTTTTGGGAGGTCAACATGAAATTAGCAGGAATATTCGGCGATAAGATGATCCTTCAAAGGGATAATGTAAATCACATCTTCGGAACTGATACGGCAGCGGAAGTAACTGTTGAGATAGAAGGCAATTCATATAAGGGTGTGGTAAAGGACGGA
>JAFZWN010000074.1 GCA_017617295.1 Clostridiales bacterium
AGAAGAACATGAGGAGGATGACGGATACAAGCGTTACTGCAACCATTACGGCCGCGTGATTGATGTTGCGTCCCGAGAAAGATCCCGTCAGCCACAGGGCTATCCTTGATCTGTGGTCGGGGAAGAACTGGCTTACGAAAGTTACGACCGCATTGAGGAAGAGGGAAAGGACCATTCCTATGAGGACTATGGTATCGGATCTCCCGTGCTTATCAAGGATCTGAGAGAGAGCCAGTGCGGCAAGGACGGTTAAAAAGCCGAATATGAATCCGGTAAGCGGCATCAGGAGCGAACCCAGCAGCGGGACCGTGATGCCTGACACCATGATGATGACGACACCCAGGGATGCGCCTGAAGACACACCCAGAGTGTAGGAAGATGCAAGGGGGTTACGGAGTACCGACTGCATCACGACGCCCGATACAGACAGAGCCGCACCGCAGGCGAAAGCCGTTATCACCCTGGGTATCCTTATATCCCAGAGGATGGCTACCATGCCTTCGTTTATGGAATCCGTAAGATCCGTTCCGAAAAGCTTGTGTGCGACTATCCTGACCGAATCAGCCGCATTAATGCTGACGCTCCCAAGCCCCGTGCATATAACGAGAGCTGTGAGAGCGGCAAGAACCGATATTACTACCGGAATGATATTATTCTTATGCTGCCTTATCGAGCGCTGCATAGTATTCGGGATAGATGGCCTTTGCCATCTCTTCCAGAGCTTCTACGATATGAGCATTGGGACGGTTGCTGGCATTCTCGTCGATGTAGAAGATGTTGCCGTCCTTGACTGCTTTGATGGCATCCCAGCCGGGTCTTGCGGCGAGAGCCTTGTCAGCATCGGGAACATAAGATACTGAGTGTAAGATGATGTCGGGATCTGCCTGGATGACAGCTTCTTCACTGAGTGCGAGCCAGCTTTCCTGATCACCGAAAGCATTCTTTGCACCGAGGAGGTTGATCATGTCATCGATGAAGGTCGACTTGCCGACGGAATATACCGTGGGATAGTTGTCATCGGGTACGGAGAGGAGGAAGGCAACTGTCTTCTTGTCTTCTTCCTTTATCGTAGACGCGGTCTTGCTGATCTGTGAGATCTTATATTCCATTTCGGAAATGATCTTCGCGGCGTTCTCTGGAGTGCCGACGCAGGATCCTACGAATATGATGTCCTGGATGATCCCTGAGATGGAAGTGGATGAGGGGATATCAGCGATGCAGATGCCTGCATCGGAAACTGTCTGATAAGGGTTTGTACCGCCGACATAGAGCATGCCGGAAGTGAACATGATGTCAGGCTTCAATGCGATTATGCTCTCCTGATCGGGAGTGTCGAGCGAATAAACTGCAACATCAGCGGGCAGCTTGTCTTTGTATTCGGCAGAGTATTCATCGATCGCAACGATCTTGTCCTGAAGTCCCATATCGATGAGTGTCTGTGTGATAGCGGGATTTAAGGAAACTATCTTTTCGATCTTGTCGGGTATCTTGATCGGATTGCCGGCCCTGTCAGCGTCGGGCTTGACAACGGGTGTTACGGTCTGACATCCCGCAAGGGCGGCAGCCAAGAAGGATACGATAAGTACCGCTGAAATCAACTTACGTGTCTTGATCATTATCTTTTATCTCCTAACTGTTTGATACGGAGTGATTATACCACGGTTGAATGTTAATTTCCGTCAGTAAAAGGATAAATGAGCAGGGCCATGGAGATGAGAAAAACGATCGTAACGGTAACCGCCAGAAGAGCGCCCCATACGATCTTGGCGAGGATCCTGACCGGGAGCTTGTGATGAAGGACGAAGGGGAGCTTTGAGAAAATGTGCACCCAGTCACAGAAGAGATCGAGCTCTATCAGGAAGATCATGACGAGCAGGATCTTGTAAATGATATTAAACAGGAGCGGGGTATCAGGTGCTCCGAACGTGATAACGCAATAGATAAAGTAAGCATATACCACGAGAGAGAAAACCGCCTTGCCGATGTTTCCGGTCCTGAAGCCCGGCGGAGGCAGTATCGAGTGCTTTAGATCCACGTTATAGTTTTTCATCGCCTTCACGGTCTGGAACCTGTGCTTCGGATCAATGTTGGTCGCGTGCCCGGCGATCTTCTGCATCTTTGGAGAATCGGGGAACATCTTTTCCACGAGCTTGCCGAATGCGTAGATATCAGTCCTCTGATCTGACGGCCCGAATCCGTACTGCTCGGGCGCGGCGTATCCCTCGGTCCCTATGAGCGTGGTGTCCCTTGATTGTTTCGGATCAGCGATCTTGGCCGCATCGAAATCAACGATCACAACGTTGCCCTGGCTTGTGATCATGATGTTCGACATCTTTATGTCGCGGTGTATCACCGGCTTGCGGAGCCCGTGAAGCTCTATAAGCCCGTCAGCGATCTCGTTAAAGATCCTCATGCGCTCCTTGAAGGAAGGCTTGTTGTTCAGAAGGTAATCTTCCAGAGTAGTGCCGCTGATGTGTTCCTCGATAACTATGTACCTGCCGCCGGCATAATCTTCAAAACGCCCGTGGCAGTATATCTTCGGTATGTGGCAGGATTTAAGCTTTGAGAGTTCGTCGTAGACTTCTTCGCTGTAATGACTGAGTTTTTTGAGCACTCCGACATCACCCGTGATCTCGTTGATCACCAGGCTTTGATCAGCATCTTCGAATGAGTGCAGTTCCTTGAAAAATCTCGGGTCCGTCATGAATTGATTATATAACATGCGGTCCGCATCGGAAAGTCCGCTAAACAATGAGTTTCCCTGATCTGGAAAGGGAGGGGGATGCCCTTGGATTGCCCTTTTTTCGGCGAAATCTTTTTTACTTCTTGTTTTACAATATTCATATACGCATAAACAGGAGGCTTTTATGAATAAGACCATACGTATTGCTGCGCTTTGTCTGGCGGCATCCGTGATGTTTTCCGCTGCGGCATGCAGACCGCAGGAGACGGAAGAAACTTCTGATACTGCTTCAGCTTCGGCAGAAAGTTCCGTAACTAAGGCCGTGACCTCAAAGCCTGATGAGACTTCGGAAACTACTGCGGAAAGCACTGCCCCGAAGAAGGAGGGCGCGATCGAATTTAAGCCCCGGGATCAGCGCTATCACTATGACATGGAACTAAAGTTCGATACTGCTGCGAAGACCATCGGCGGACACGTGGTGTTCGATTTCTATAACGATTCGGAAGAAGCCTGGGACAAGCTCTGTCTCAGGGATTATTCGAGCCTTTATAAGGATCCTGAGAATGTCGGCTATGACGCCGGGGTCAAGACCAACGGCGCAGTCACTGAGATAAGCAATATAATCGACGGCAGGAACAACGCTGCTATAGAGATGACAAGGGATCAGGATGTTTCCGTAGTATGGCTTCCTCTTGCATCGGCGTTAAATCCCGGCGAGAAGATGACATTGTCATATGATTTCGTTGCGGCCATCCCGTCGGTCGCCGACCGCTACGGTTATCAGGACGGAGTCTACAATGTAACGAACTTCTATCCGATCCTGGCTGAATACACTAAGGACGGCTGGTCTCATGAAAGATTCTACAGTGCCGGTGAGTGTTTCTTCTCCGAGATATCCGATTACGATGTAAGGCTTACCGTGCCGGAAGACATGGTGATCCTTTCGACAGGTCTCGAAAAGGGAGAGACCAAGGATTCAGGCAGCAAGACCATCACGATCCATGCTGATTGCGTAAGGGATTTTGTTTTCTGCGGAAGTGAGGATTTTGTGACAGTCGAAGGAGACTATGAAGACACGCATATCCGTGTAGCATATACGGAAGAGGATCATCCTGCTGAATACAAGCGTATGGCTGATGAATCGCTTAGGGCATCGGTCGAATCGCTGAAGGCATTTAATTCCGCTTTCGGTATCTATCCCTATGAGGATCTCGAAGTC
>JAFZWN010000075.1 GCA_017617295.1 Clostridiales bacterium
ACATGAGATATGTCTTCTCTGGAGGAGCGGCACTTCCTTTGGAAATAAGAAAGGCATTTTCCGATGAAGGCATCTGCATTATGAATTCGTACGGCCTGTCTGAGACCGCTTCCGCATTCTCGATCGATTATCCCGATGTTACCGATCCCGACAGTTCGGGGAAGGTAATGGAGACTATAGACGCAAAGGTACTGGATCCCGGTCCTGACGGTTACGGAGAACTGGCATTAAAGGGCAGGAATGTATTCAAAGGCTATTACGGAGATCCAGGGGCTACGGAACGTGCTTTTACGGAAGACGGATATTTCCGTACGGGCGATATCGGTACGATAAAGGACGGGACCGTTTATGTCCGCGGAAGGAAAGATACCATGATAACGCTCGGCAACGGCGAGAACGTCGCATCCGAGAAGATCGCCTCAAGGGTAAAGGCGCTGTCACCCCTTATCTCCTCGGTCAAGGTCTATGTCAGGGACGGGCTCCTTTCCTGTGATATCTATACGGATTCGGATCTCACTTCCGATATAGACGATCTGATCGAGGGACTTAACGATGCCCTTCCCAATTATGAGCGCATCAGGAAATATAACGTGAAAGACCGTGGCGGACTGTTGAAGTGAATCCTGTTGCTGATGTATGTATTTTTGAGTAAAATAGACATGTAATAACCACGTGAATGCATATGATCATTTGATGAGTCGGAATTCATTTATTCCGGGGGGATAGAGAACGAATAATGGGACACCGTTTGTGATACTATCACAGGCAGAAGGATATCAGGTGGACCGGGTATATATTCTTATCCGCTTCGGAGGTGAATTCAATGGAAAGAACCCATAGTATCAGGGCACGTTCGTTCTCAGTAGTTTTAGCAGTATTAATGGTGCTGGCTTTGTTGCCGAAGACTGCGGCGGCATCGGTTACCGTTCCCGACGACAGGGTAGATCTGTACTTTCTGACTGAGTCTGAAGCCGAAGTCATCTCCATGCCTTCCTCATATAAGTCCGAATATCAGATCAGTGCGGGGGGCTCATCATCAGGTTATTCCTACCGTGTTATCTCGGGAGACAGCGTTAATGTCAGCTCAGACGGTCTTGTAAGCATCAGATCAGAGCAGATGACAGTCATATCGCTATCCACGGGTACATCAAGTATCCGTACTACATTTATGACCGGCGAATCGACCGTGCGGGTTACTTCAAACAGTGACGGGAGTTACAGAGACATCGTTTTTGAAGTTCACGATTACGGTGCCGTTTATTGTGAAGGTGTAATGGACCGCTTTATCGCCGAGAATATCACTCCGGATATGACTGTCCGCGAGAAGGCGGTAGCGATAACCAGATATACGGCCGAGAACTTCGATTATAACGGTCATTATTCAAGCGGATACAGCATGATCCTATATGGCGGCGGCGATTGCTGGGCTTCCACGGGTCTCATCATTACGATCGCCCATAGGTGCGGACTGGAAGCATGGGTACGTAACGGCAACAAAGATCCGGGGGCGGGTTCGGGACACCGGAATGCCATGATCGCCGATCCGGACAATAACTGCTGGTATGAGTGTGAAGCCGGATTCTCGGGGAACAAGCCCAGGACTTACTTTGTGACGACCAGGACCGATCTTTTCAGTTACAGGACTACGGGAGCTGGTGTAGTCGTTTATCAGTATGACGGCGATACTTTCCCCGAGGATTTTGTGATCCCGTCTGTGATCAACGACAGACCTGTAGTCGGTATCTCTGACGGATTCATTCACAGTCCGGCTGTTAAGAGGATTACTCTCCCGCCGACTCTTCAGAGCATAGGTGATTATGCATTCTCGGCCTGCACATCGCTTGAGAGCATAACCATACCGGCTTCCGTTACTTCTATAGGAAAAGGGGCGTTTGCACAGTGTTCTTCGCTGAATACTCTTAATGTGGAAAGCGGGAACAATGCATATTGTTCATCTGAAAACGTTATATATTCTTCTGACGGGACTGCTCTTGTCGCGGCTCCGAACGTATCATCCGTCACCATTCCGTCTACGGTGACTGCCATAAACGATTATGCTTTCTATTACAATGATAAGATAACGGATCTGACTATACCTTCATCCGTAACGACCATAGGGGAGGGTGCTTTCGGTAACTGTTCGAACCTTGCTTCTTTAACGATACAGGGTAATTCATTAACAGGGATAGACAGCTATGCTTTTGCATATACACCGTATCTTCGGGGAGTGGAATTGCCGGCGAGCGTAACCGATCTGAGCTCGCTTGCATTCTGTTACGCCGGGAGCTTTAAAGTGTCGATACCTGCATCTGCCGCTCCGACGATCATCGAGGCAAGCCAACAGGACAGTCTGTTTGTCCAGTCATCCGATAATATAACGGTCTATGTAAAGAGCGATGCATCAGGCTATGGTGACAGCTGGGCTCATGAGAATGTCACTATTGTCAGATCTTCTGATCCCGTTGCTGATATGAGAGCGGCGATCGCGGCTGATATTGAGGCAGAGGCTGCGGCTTCGGGCAGCAGCGGTACTTCCGGCGGCGGAAGCGGAGATCCTTCAGTGACACCTACTCCCGCGATCCCCACATTGCCTCCCGTATCATCGGGTTCGTCCGGTACGAGCGAGTCAGGCGTAGCTGGCTTTGTCGAGAGACTCTATACGGTTGCTTTGGGAAGAGCATCTGATCCGGCTGGAAAGCAGGATTGGGTAGATGCCATCACTTTAAGGGGAGAGACGGGAGCATCTGCTGCCAGAGGCTTCCTCTACAGCCCCGAGTTCCTGAATAAGCAGGTATCAAATGAGCTGTTTGTAAGTATCCTTTATCACACATTCTTTGACCGTGATCCGGATCAGGACGGTTTCAATGCCTGGGTAAATGCACTTAATAACGGTGCATCAAAAGAAGAAGTAATAGAAGGATTCATCAACTCGACCGAATGGGCAAATCTCTGCCTGAGATACGGCATAATCGGCGGCGGAACGGGTGTTCCCAATGTCAGCATCGAACCCAATCAGGCAACGATCGATTTTGCTACCAGACTCTATACCACATGCCTGGGAAGATCGGCTGATCCCAACGGTCTGATGGCGTGGGCGAGACAGCTCGCCAACCGGAGAGATACGGGAACGGGAGCTGCAAGAGGTTTCTTCTTCAGTGACGAGTTTACAAGGCAGAATGTAAGTAACGGAGAATATGTTACGAGACTCTACAGGACCTTTATGGGCAGAGAACCTGATCAGGCCGGTTACGATGCATGGGTATCCCAGCTCGATTCCGGGGTGAGCAGGGAAGAAGTATTTGACGGATTCGCACAGTCTCCTGAGTTCACGAGGATATGTGCAAGTTACGGTATCGTCAGATAAATATCGTTTCCTGTCCGCCCGGTTTTTACCGGGCGGTCTTTTCACGTAAAATACCCAAAATGCAAATCTTTTTGATGTATAATTAGATGTAGATTTTGTGATTGAGGTCTTGTATGGCTAAGAAACTCGTTGCTGTGATCGACATCGGTTCCATTACAGCCAGATTGAAGATATTTGAAGTCGGGTCCAAGAACGGACCCAAGGTTATAGAAGCTGTTCGTAAGGTTACCCTGATAGGCACGTACAGCTACAGGAGCGGTAAGATCGAGAAGTCCCAGCTGGATGAGATCTGCGACTGTCTGTTGGGGTTTGATGTCAAGCTCCGTGAATATAAGGTCAGTAAGGTCATCTGTGTGGCTACTGCCGCTCTCCGTAATGCCGGGAACAGGGAAGTAATAGTCGAGCAGGTGCGTATCAGGACCGGATTTAAGATAGAGATCCTCGATAATTCGATGGAGAGATTCTATCAGAATCTCGCTGTTGAGCAGGCCATGCCTGAGTTCCCTGATCTTGTATCCGAGGGTACAATGATCCTCGATATCGGATCGAACTCTCTTCAGGCTACCGTGTACGATAAAGGGGAATTCGTTTTCAGTCAGAATATGGTACTGGGATCTCTCCGTATTTATGAGATGCTCTCGGATCTTCAGACCAAGACCACACACTATGAGGATGTTCTTGAGGAATTTATCGCTCAGGATCTGGAGGATTATCACGCCGTAGAACCCAAGGGTATAGTATATAAGCATATGATAGCTTTCGGCGGTGAGATGGGATATATCAAGTATCTTGCGGGACTCAAGAATAACGAGAGCTGCATAATCGATAAGGATCTGTTCCTGAAGGTCTACGATTATCTCATCAGGACCAGTCCCAGTGAACTTACCCTCAATAACAGGATCCCTTCGAATGTATCGCCGCTTCTTCTTCCTGCGGCCCTCATCATAAAGAACATGATGGAGTATACGGGAGCAGACCGTATCCATATGCCGCATGCTTCAATGTCTGACGGTATCGTATATGCATACTATGCCAAGGATGCAATCCCGGGATTCTCCAAAAAGATAGAGGAGGACATGATCAGGGCGGCACGTAATGTTGCCAAGAGATATAAGACCGACCGTAAGCATATAGAGTTCGTAGAGAAGGCAGCCATGGAGATCTTCGATGCCTCTTCTAAGGTAACGGGACTGAAGTCCCGTGAGAGACTGCTCCTGCGTCTGTCCGCCATACTCCACGAAGTCGGGAAATATGTCCATGCCACTGACCATAACGAGGCCGCTTATGCTCTTATCAAATATACGGATCTGATAGGACTCGACAGTGACGAACTTGATATCATCGCCAATGTCGTAAGGCTTTATGCCAAGCAGGATCCTTATGAGAACTATTCGTATCAGAACCTTCCTACGAATAAGAAGATCATGGTATCCAAGCTGACCGCGATACTCCGTGTTGCGGATTCCATGGATGCCTCTCACAGACAGAAGGTCAAGAAGGTCACGGTGACCGCGTCTGCCGAGAAACTTCAGATAGTACTCGAGGCTTCGGAGGATATGTCTTTCGAGCAGTGGTCCTTCGAACACAGGAGCGTCCTCTTTGAAGAGGTCATAGGAATAAAACCTCAGCTTAGGGTAAGGAGATTGATGTAATGGCACAGAAGAATATAAAGAAATCACCGGTCAGGAAGACCGCATCAAAGGCGACCTCGAAGACATTGTCCGTCAAGAAGGATCCCGCCAAGAAACGGGCGGAAAAGAAGACCGCCAAGGTTGCTTCTAAAAATCCTGCGGCAAAAAAGAGTTCGCCCAAGAAGGCAGTCACAAAAAAGACAGAGACTAAGAAGGTCGGAACTAAGGCGAATACCAAAAAGAAGGCTCTGAAGAAGGTCTCCCGCAAGGAGATCAAGTCGGCAGGCGCCATGAGCAATAATGCCAGGTTCTTTAACAGGGAGCTGTCGTGGCTCGAGTTCAACGACCGTATCCTTCATGAGGCCAGGGATACCAAGAATCCGCTTCTGGAGAGACTGAACTTCTTGTCGATCACGGCATCGAATCTCGATGAGTTCTATATAGTACGTGTGGCTTCGCTCCGTGATATGGCAAGTATCGATTTTGAAGAGAAAGATATCGCAGGACTTACAGTTAACGAACAGCTCGAGAGGATCGACGTCAAGACCAGGGAGCTCATGTCCGTCATGTGTTCCACATATACGAGATCTCTCGTTCCGGCTCTTAGGGCGGAGAACATAATCATCTGCGATTACGAGGAACTGTCGGACTCCATGAAGGACCGTGCCGACGAGTACTTCAAGTCGGTACTGTACCCCGTATTGACGCCGATGGCCGTCGACAGTTCGAGACCGTTCCCGCTCATATATAACAGGATGCTCAATCTCTGCGTTATGCTCGACGGGACCAATCCCGGCGTGGCACAGAGTTCCGGATCCGAGGACGAGGAAGAACATTATGCTACCTTGCAGATCCCCAATGTCGTTCCGAGGATGTTCCGTATGGACGGGGAAGGTGATGAGGTATTCTTTGTACCCATTGAACAGATCATAAAAGCCAATCTGGATATGCTGTTTTTCGGGCAGAAGGTGCTCGCGTCCGGGTGCTACAGGATAATGCGTAACGCCGACCTTGATATCGACGAGGATGAGGCCGAGGATCTTCTGAAAGAGATCGAGGAGCAGGTCCGAAAGAGAAGGTTCGGCGAGATCATCAGGCTCGAAGTCGAGGAGGATATCGATCCCAAGCTTCTGGACTTTATCGTTACCGAGCTTAAGATAGACAGGGGCGATATATTTGAGATCAACGGACCGATCGATCTGACGTGTCTGTCGAAGATCAATTCAGCTCTCGGCAAGGATCGTTTCAGGAATCTCCGATACCATGAGCATGTGCCTGCGGCTCCTTCCATGTTCGGTAGCAGCCTCGATAATATCTTTGATCAGATCAGGGAAAAAGACCGTATCGTTCATCATCCTTATGAGAGCTTCGATCCCGTTCTCGAGTTCGTAAGGCAGGCGGCCACTGATCCCAATGTCCTCGCGATCAAGCAGACTCTGTATCGTGTTTCCGCGAGATCTCCGATCATAGCGTCACTCCTTGAGGCGGCGCGTAACGGCAAGCAGGTCATGGTGCTGGTAGAGCTCAAGGCCAGGTTCGATGAGGAGAACAATATCAACTGGGCAAAGATGCTCGAGAATGCAGGGTGTCACGTTATCTACGGTCTGGTCGGTCTTAAGACGCATAGTAAGATCACTCTCGTCGTAAGGCAGGAGGAAGACGGTATCAGGCGTTATCTGCACCTGGCGACCGGAAACTATAACGATATAACCGCGAAGATCTATACGGATCTCGGACTGTTCACCGCATCAGAAAGCTACGGCGAAGATGCATCCGAATTCTTTAACATGCTCTCGGGCTATTCGATCCCCACGGACTGGAACCGCCTGATATCGGCTCCTATCTGGATGAAGGATTATTTCATAAGAAAGATCAGACGTGAAGCCGAGAATGCCGGGGAAGGAAAGCCTGCAGCCATAATCGCAAAGATCAATTCCCTTGTTGACGGTGCAGTTATCGAGGAGCTTTATAAGGCATCTCAATCAGGCGTTAAGATAGATCTGATAGTCAGAGGCATCTGCTGCCTGCGTCCCGGTGTGGAGGGCATGAGCGAGAATATCACCGTCAGATCCATAACGGGAAGATTCCTTGAGCATTCCAGGATATTCTATTTCTATAACGAGGGACATGAGGATATCTATCTGGCTTCGGCTGACTGGATGCCCCGTAATCTCGACCGCAGAGTGGAACTGCTTTTCCCGATCGAGGATCCCGATTGCCGGAAGAGAGTTATGGAAGTGCTTAATATCGAACTTGATGATACAATAAGAGCACACTTCTTAAGCGAGGACGGGACCTACCATAAGATCGACCTTCGCGGTAAGGCGAAGATCGACAGTCAGGAGTCTCTTATCGTTTTCGCTCAAAAGGCCATAGCAGACAGAGAAACAGTCAATGATACGATGTCTTTCGAGCCGGCCAAGCCGCCTGAGGAGATATAAAACTATAGTATAAGGAGAACAGATATGGCAGTAACAGTAAAACCCTATGATTCTGTAAAGTACCCCGGAAAGTATACGGACGTTTCCAAGATGTTCACCATGGATTCACCCTTCGGTCTGAAGGCTTCCATAATCACATACGGATGCATTATCACGGAGCTCTGGGTACCAGATAAGAACGGCGAACTCGCAGACGTTATGCTTGGACTGAAAGGACTCGACGAGTACATGATCGACGGAGCCAATCACGGTGCGGTAGTGGGAAGGAGTGCCAACCGTATCGCCAACGCCACATTTACGCTGAATGGTAAAGAATATCATGTACCCGTTAACGACGGTATCCATAATCTTCACAGCGGCAATCCCGGTTTCCATAACCAGTTCTGGGAAGGATCCGTACTTTCGACAGATGAGGTTAATGCCTATATCAAGGATTCCGGCATTCCCGGTATCCCTGCTGCGGCTGCCGAGGGCATCTGCCTGAAGTATACTTCTCCTGACGGCGCTACTGGCTTCCCGGGTAACCTTGATGCCACTGTCGTATATGCTTTCCTCGAGGATAAGACATTCCTCATCCTCTATAAGGGTGTATCCGATCAGGATACTATCTTCGCTCCCACCAACCACGCATACTTTAACTTAAGCGGTCACGACCACGGTTATATCGGCAACAACATCCTTACCGTCTATGCAGATAAGGTCACGACAAAGGATAAGGGCTGCTGCCCCACAGGTGAGTTCTTTGACGTCGAGGGAACCGATTTTGATTTCAGAAACGGTGCTCCCGTTAAGCAGGCCATCGATTCGTCTGATCCTCAGATCACGGATTCCTGCGGCCTTGACTCCAACTTCTGCGTTGACAGCGAAGAAGGCACATACAGTAAGATCGCCGTTCTTGCCGACGACAGCAGCAGCCGAGTAATGGAAGTGTTTACGGATCTTCCTGGCGTCCAGCTCTATACAGGCAACCACCTCGACTGTGACTATGCCAAGGGCGGTTCCTACAAGGCCAATGACGGTATCTGCCTCGAGGCCCAGATGTATCCGAATGCGATCAACATCCCTTCGTTCACGTCTCCTGTCATCAAGGCCGGCGAAGTCTGCTATCACGCCTGCGGATACAGATTCGTCTGATCTTACCTGATATCTTCGGTCGATAAGAATGTATTATGGGGCTGTCGCATGACGGCCCCATTTTATCGCTTAATATGAACCCAAGTCCGGCCTTGAACTGAAGGATCTGGGTTCATAGTTGGGTTCAGAAAAAATATTGGCTGAAGCCATGAAAGGGGAACATAAGGGGCGTCGGTTTGTTATTTTACTTCATTTATGCAGCGCCTCCTTTTATTTTCACCGGATTTTGAGATAATGATATAGATATATGATCACAGGCGGAGGGAAGAACATGACTCAATACGAGAGAATGGTCGCAGGACTTCTATACGATCCCGGGGATGAGGAGATCCTTAAAGAGCAGGGACAGTTCCTTGACAGGCTTTGGGAATTAAACCGGCTCAAGCCTTCAGAGTTTAAGCTTAAGGAACAGTATATGAAGGACGTCTTCGCCGAGTGCGGAGAAGACAATTATATAGAGCTTCCGTTTTATGCGAACTGGGGCGGACATCATGTTCATTTCGGAAACAGGATATATGCCAATTTCAATCTGACGCTGGTCGATGACGGTCATATCTATGTTGGTGATTATGTTATGTTCGGGCCCAACGTGACGGTAGCTACCGCGTCCCATCCTGTGGATCCGGAACTCCGCGGCAGGGGATACCAGTACAACAAGGATGTTCATATAGGCGAGAACTCGTGGATAGGAGCGGGAGCTGTTATCCTTCCCGGAGTCACTATCGGAAAGAATACCGTAATAGGTGCCGGATCGGTCGTCACGAAAGATATTCCCGACAATGTCGTTGCAGTCGGTAATCCGTGCAAAGTCTTAAGAGAAGTCTGCGGAAGAGACCGCGAATTCTTCTATAAGAATGAGAGGGTGGATATCTGATCTAAAGTATCAATATGCCATATCCACGATCTCGGCTCTGCTGATCTTTCCGGTCCGCCAGTCGCTGGGAGTCTTTGACATCGTCTTAACATAACGCTGGTCGCCCTTATAGAAAAGCTGATAGTGTTTGCCTCCGTCTTTGACTTCAAATCCGTAAGATTCGAGTTCCTGCCGGAGCTTGGGCGTCATGCCATCGTATGTCTTAAGAAGGTTCATAATATATTCTTTGCGCTGACACAGGATATCCGTATAGTCATTATTCCTGATGATGTCTTCAAGTACATCCCGTCTCCTGCAGCCTTCAGACGGCAGGTTCCTGACGGCTTCATTCAGGGTGGAGAGGATGAAATCCTTTATCTCACCTTCAAAGAAATCATGTTCATCTCCGTATACCAGGGCAGGAACGCTGTCAAGGGATCTTACCTTGTTGCTGAGGCCGAAGTTTTCTTTCTCAAGAGCCTCATTCTTTTTTGTAAGTTCTTCTATCTGTTTCTTCAGCTCCCGGTTTTCTTCGTCTGCTATATCGATCAGCTGTTCGGCTTCGGAAAGAACTTCCTTACGGATCTCATCTCTCAGTTTACGTGTCTCGTCATCGATCCTGCCCTGAAGTTCGTTAGCTTTGTCCTCTGATCTTCTTTTGGCTTCTTCGATCGAAGCGAGCGTGTTGCTCTGTGTTGTGATGCGGTCAAGAAGGAGCGCATTATTGACTCCCTGCCATGTAAACAGGGTATCGATCATCCGAGAATTGCAATATTGGGAGACTGCCTGGACCGCCAATTCCAGAAGGTAGGGATCGGGACCTTCGGCGCGCCTGTAAACGAGCTTTTTATGCTCGAAAGTCCGGTTCGGGTAGTATATGCCGACGGATCCTTTGTATTCGTTTTTGCCTTCGCAGGCATTCTGTATGGCTTTATTCTGGCTCAGATCCTTTTGTACCAGGACGTGCGCGACACCTTTAAGCTTTCTGGCGAGACGGCTGACATCGAGCGGATCCTCGTTATTGTTGTTTTTCGAGACGTATACTATCGGGTACTTATACTGCTTATTCCCCTTGATTACTGAAGACAATAAAGGGATCATCTCGTCTTCGATATAGATCGGTTCATGGAGGATGGGAAGATCGTCGTCTTTCTTAAGATATCCTCTGTCTATCAGAAGTTCGATAAAGTATGGTGCCGAGAAGTCTTTCCCCTTGGGGATGGCATCTTCGGAATAACTTCTGTCGAGCCTTATGGCCAGCTTCATGTTACGGAAGTTCATGACATAGTCCGTATCCCAGATAATGCCGTCTTTTTCGCGCTTTTCGTAACGGACGGCGACCGTGCTCGCTTTGGAATACTCTTCCGCCGCCAGCCATAGCTCATCGCTTCCGAACCGGAATCCCGATCCGCCTTTCCAGTTAAGATCCGGGATCCTGTTCTCCTCGTAGTAGATCGTCCTGTTCCAATCATTTATCAGGTCTGTAAACCCCTGTCTGTTCATGCGGGAGTTGATCTCTAATATGGTCGAAAACAATAACATAAGGCCTCCAATAAATTAATTGATCAGATAGGCAGACATTACTCTTTGATTATAGTAAATGTGATCGGGGGTTACTATCGTAACAGGTCAATGTTTACTCAATGTTAACTTGCATTGCGCGGTTATTGGCAAAGTGTATATAAATACACGTATATAAATACCGGCTGTTGCATGATCTGTACGATTTATGGATGGTCGGATCTGTTAAGATACGATCATTAAAGAAGAAATAATCCGACTATGCAACTGAATATAGTTGCACAATGCGGTCGATTATGATATAAACAAGAGGAGGATGGTATGGGCCGCAAGGAAAAACTTATATCTAAGTTGAAATCCAATCCTAAGGATTTTACCTTCGAGGAAGCAGAGACTTTATTGAATTATCTATCGTATCAAAGATTCA
>JAFZWN010000076.1 GCA_017617295.1 Clostridiales bacterium
ACTTTGTTCGTGTTTTCTTGTCTGTAAATATGCAAGAATAAAGACAGGATACTCGGGAAAGGGGGAAGGGATATGAAAGATAACAGATATCTACAGCGGCTTATTTCATTGATGATGGTATTTTGCGTGATGTTCTCTATGTGCGGGAGGTTATGCGCCAATTCATTGATGGCTCCGCAGTTCTTTGCGGAATTTGTTAACACCGCAGATGATTCCAAGTATTATGTGATACTGCTGGCGAAGAATACCGCCGGTGGTGAATCAGTTTTAAGTGCCACCGCCTCTAACCGTACAGAAGGATCCGGGGAACTTATAACTGCCCATGCTTTTGAGGCAGCTGAACAGGGAGTTCCGGGTTATGTGATGGACGGCGTGGATACCTTCCTTGCCGGGTGCGACTGCCTCGACGGCTTCGTTTATGATGATGACATGACCGCTGCTGAATGCTGCTTCGGTGATTCGTATGTTATGTTTACCTACGTTGCGTTTGTCAAAGATTATGATTTCAGATTCCTGTTTTACTGGCCCGATTCCGGAGAGTATAAGCTGAGCGAGACTTTTTCGCTCGAAAGGATAAACCAGATAAGGGTCGACATGTCGGAAGATGCGCCTTACTATTCGATAACGGATCTGGAGTATGCGTACGAGCTTAATGCGCTCTTGCCGGGCGTGGCATTCCATCTCGCGATAACGCTCATCATTGAGATACTGGTCGCACTCTTCTTTAAGCTCCGCACCAAAAAGCTGCTCTTGACGATACTTATCACCAACATTATCACGAACGTGTCGGCCAATCTCGTGGCGATATTGAGCGTTCGGGATTATATCCAGCTTTACCTGTTTATCGAGCTGGCAGTATTTATAGTCGAATTCATCATTTACCGCATAGCTTTCACAAAGGACGTGAAGACCGGCAGGATCGCTGTTTTCACCGCGGTTGCCAATCTTATGTCTGCCATAGGCGGCTTCTTCGCCTTCCTGGCGGTACTTAATATCGTTGGGATAACGTAAGGGAAGACCACTGATCATAGAAAAAATAAAAAAGCCTTGGAACTGAATCCAAGGCTTTTTTCTGGTCGGAGTGACGGGACTTGAACCCACGACCCCTTGCTCCCTAAGCAAGTACTCTAGCCACCTGAGCTACACCCCGATGTGTCAATGGTCTGCTGTAACGGAATTAGTTGGTCGGAGTGGCGAGACTCGAACTCGCGGCCTCTTGCTCCCGAAGCAAGCACTCTACCACCTGAGCCACACCCCGCCGGATCCTTACAGCCGACCCGCGACAGCTAAATTATAATATTACAAGTCGCATGATAATGCAAGGGTAAATTTGTTCCTGTATAAAAGGATGGGAAATGGTCAGGCGATAAAAAGAACATATAAAACCTCCACCATGGGTTAGTGCGAGCTAACTAAATGATTTTCACGACAGCTTTTTTCTTCATATTATCGGACGGATAAGCCGGTAAACCTATTTTTTCGATATACATTATTGGCGGGCGAGGTTGTTTTTGGCTTTGATATTAAAGTATAATCTACAGGCGGCCTCAGCAAAACGGCCGCCGCTTAGAATATCAGAGGTGTTATATATGCTGGAAATAAAGAATCTGCAGTTCAATGTTGAAGAAGAGGGCGAGAATATCGATATCATCAAGGATATCAGCCTTACGGTGCCCGACGGCAAGCTCGTCGTCATAACGGGTCCCAACGGCGGCGGTAAGTCCACACTTGCCAAGCTCATCATGGGTGTTCGAAAGCCCACGGGCGGACAGATCATTTTCGAGGGGCAGGATATCACCGATAAGAGTATCACAGAGCGCGCCCGAATGGGCATCAGTTTTGCTTTTCAGCAGCCCGTCAGGTTCAAGGGTATCCGCGTCATCGACCTGCTCCGTCTTGCCAAGGGCGAGAAGCTCAGTTCCGGTGAGGCGTGTAAATATCTTGCCAAGGTCGGCCTCTGTGCCAGGGACTATATCGGCCGTGAAGTAAATGCGTCGCTTTCGGGAGGCGAGCTCAAGAGGATCGAGATCGCGACGATCCTTGCCAAGGCATCCAAGATGTCCGTTTTTGATGAGCCGGAGGCCGGTATCGACCTGTGGAGCTTCCAGAACCTTATCGAGGTCTTCGAAGAGATGAGAAAAGACATCAAGGACAGTTCGATCCTGATCATATCGCATCAGGAGAGGATATTGGAGATCGCGGACGAGATCATCGTATTATCCGACGGTAAGGTCGAGAAGCAGGGAACGCGTGAAGAGGTCTTGCCGACCCTGATCGGTACACAGTCGGCCGTAGCCGTTTGCAAGAGATTGGAGTAAAGATATGGAAGAGATGAACGAGATACAGAAAAGACTCCTCGAGGAGGTCGCCGATCTTCACGAAGTGCCAACGGGCGCTTTCAATATAAGGGCCAACGGCAAGAGCATCGGAAGGAATTCTTCCGCCAACATTGAGATCACGTCCAAAGAGGACGGCTCCGGCCTCGATATCAGGGTAAAGGACGGCACCCGGAACGAGAGCGTCCACATCCCCGTCGTCATGACATTGAGCGGACTGTCTGAAGTCGTCTACAACGATTTCTTTATCGGCGAGGACTGCGACGTCGTAATAGTCGCGGGCTGCGGTATCGATAACTGCGGCAACGCCAATTCTCAGCACGACGGTATCCACAGGTTCTTCGTCGGCAAGAATTCGCATATCAAGTATGTCGAAAAGCATTACGGGTCGGGCGACGGCTCCGGCAAGAGGATCTTAAATCCCGTGACCGAGGTCTATCTTCTGGAAGACTCGATGGCCGAGATGGAGATGGTCCAGATCAAGGGTGTCGATAACACCGAGAGAGTCACGAAGGCAGAGGTTGCCGCAGGCGCGTCGCTCCTTGTGCGCGAGAGGCTCATGACCCACGGCGAGCAGGAAGCGATCAGTAAATACACCGTAACTATCAACGGCGAGGGCGGAAGCGCCGATGTCGTTTCCCGATCCGTCGCAAGGGATAACTCTTTCCAGAGGTTCGATGCTGTCATCACTGGTAACACGCCCTGCAAAGGCCACACCGAGTGCGATGCTATCATCATGGACAACGGCCGCGTTCTCGCCGTCCCGGCTCTCGAGGCCAATAACGTTGACGCCGAGCTCTTCCACGAGGCCGCGATCGGCAAGATCGCCGGAGAACAGCTCATAAAGCTCATGAGCCTGGGCCTCACCGAAGAGGAAGCCGAAGAGGAGATCATCAACGGATTCCTGAAGTGATCTTACATAACCCCGAAATATCTCGCCGCATTATCGTGGCATATGTTCCTGATCAATTTTTCCGTGATGCGGTCATCGTCGGGGAATTCGCCTTTGTTGATCGAATCGGCGATCATGTTACAGAGTATCCTTCTGAAGTACTCGTGCCTCGGATATGACAGGAAGCTCCTCGAATCCGTGAGCATTCCGATGAAGCCCGGGAAGTAGCTTTGAAGGGCGAGATGGCGCATCTGCTCTGTCATTCCTTCGATATTGTCATTGAACCACCAGGCGGAACCGTGCTGGATCTTCATTACATCGGGACCTTTCTGAAAGCATCCGATAAGCGTGTCGATCTGGGCGTTGTATGCCGGATCGAGACTGTAGAGTATCATCTTGGGAAGAGAATCTTCTTTATCGAGTTCGCTCATGAAGCGGGCGAGGGGAGTGACTATATCGTTCGAGCCCGCGATAGTATCGCAGCCGATATCCTTTCCCAGGGTATCGAACATTGCGGTATTGTTGTCTCTTCTGCATCCGAAATGCATCTGCATCGTCCAGCCGCGTGAAGCATATTCGCGTGCCAGGAAGAGGAGCATCGCAGTCTTATAGATGTCAGCTTCGGCTTCCGTGATGTCGTCGCCTTGCATCCTGCGCGCGAAGATCGATGCCACCTTCTTGGGTGTGGCTTGAGAAAAAGGTATCCTCTCCAGTCCGTGATCGGACAGGACTGAGCCATGTTCTGCAAAGTGGTCGAGCCTGGATCTGACAGCATTTTTCAGATCCTCGAAAGTCACTATCCCGATATTGCTTACTTTGGAAAGTCTTGCGATATAAGACCTGAAAGAGCCGGACATGATCTCGACGGCGGGATCCGGGCGGAATGTCGGTAATACGCGGGTAGATGTATTGCCCGACTCCGCGATCTTTTTGTGAGAAGACAGATCGTCCGTCGGATCATCTGTGGTACAGAGGAGTTCGACATTGGATCTTTTGAGAAAGAAAGTCGCGGTCATATTGTTTTCGGAGAGTCTGGCAGAAGTCTTTTCCCATACTTCTTCAGCATTATATTCGTTGAGAGGCTCGAAAATGTCAAAATATCTGGCAAGCTCGAGTGAAGTCCAGTGATATAGAGGATTGCCCCATGCTATTCCGACAGTCTTCGCCCATGCCATGAACTTATCTTTTGAGGATGCCTGGCCGGTAATGAGGTCCTCGGGGATCCCTGCCGATCTCATGAGCCTCCATTTGTAGTGGTCGCCCGAAAGCCAGATGTCGGCTATGTTATCGAATCTTATATCGTCTGCGATCTGAGAAGGAGACAGATGACAGTGATAATCGATGATCGGAAGATCCCTGGCGAATTCGTTATACAGATACATTGCCTTCTCGCTCTGAAGAAGGAAAGACTCGGTGATAAACTTTTTCATGGCAGACCTCGTAATTTTCTTATGGGATTACATCAAAAATACTACAAAATACATTTGAAAGCAAATCGAAATGTGCTAGAATGTTAGTTGAAGAAACTCAATGAATACGGAGACCGGTAAATGGATTTTTTTGAGCAGGTTGAAAAGGCGGGTATAGTTCCCGTTGTTGTAATAGATGATGCTTCCGATGCTGTGCCGACTGCCGAGGCACTTCTGAGCGGCGGAGTGGAATTCATGGAGATCACGCTCAGGACTTCATGTGCGCTCGAGGCGATCAGGCAGGTAAAGAAGAATGTTCCGAAGATGAATGTCGGAGCAGGGACAGTTCTCTCGCTTTCGAATGCGAAGGATGCGATAGCTGCCGGCGCTTCTTTTATAGTATCACCGGGGTTCTGTCCTGAAGTAGTCGATCACTGCCTGGCATGGGAAGTTCCCGTGATCCCGGGATGCGTGACGCCGACCGAGATCACGGCCGCTTTTAACAAAGGACTTTCCATAGTTAAGTTCTTCCCTGCGAAAGTATACGGGGGCAAGAGCGCGATAAAGGAACTTGCCGGCGTATTCAGGCAGGTGAGATTCCTTCCCACAGGCGGGATCGATACGGAGAATATGGATGAGTATCTGAGTGAGCCTTATATCGCTGCAGTAGGCGGCAGCTGGGTATGTCCCTCGAAGATGATCGCTTCTCATGACTTTGAAGGCATCACGAAGAAGTGTACTGAAGCTACACAGAAGATCAGAGAGATAAAGAAGGAGTCATGATATGAAAGTAACCACATTAGGCGAGATAATGCTTAGACTGAAGTCATACGGACATGAGAGGTTTTTCCAGAGCCCCGGATTCGAGGCGACTTTCGGTGGTGGCGAGGCGAATGTATGCGTGTCTCTTGCCAACTACGGTATGGATACCGATCTTGTCACCGTGCTTCCTGATAATGCAATAGCTGACGAGTGCATAAGGCAGCTTCGAGGCTTTGGCGTGGGAACCGGGAAGATCATCAGGGGTGAGGGGAGAATGGGTATCTATTTTCTCGAGAGTGGAGCCGATCAGAGACCGAGCAAGGTTATCTACGACCGTTCCTATTCCGCGATCGCTCTCGCGTCCGTTGATGCGTACGATTGGGACAGTATATTTAAGGAAACGACATGGTTTCACATAACCGGTATTACACCAGCTATCTCGCAGAATGCCGCAGATGTTTCCCTGGCGGCTGTTACTGAAGCAAAAAGAAGAGGAATAACCGTATCCTGCGATCTTAACTACCGCAAGAACCTCTGGAAATACGGTGTGGACGCGAAGTCAGTTATGACTCATATCGCGGAACTGACCGACGTTGTCATCGCTAATGAGGAAGACTGCCAGAAGTCCCTCGGGATCAATGCTGATGTCGATGTTACGTCAGGGATCATCGATGATCGGAAATATAAGGATCTGACCGGCAAGGTCATGGATTCCTATCCCAATGTGAAGAAGATCGCGGTCACTCTCCGCGAGAGCATTAGTGCCGATCATAACGGCTGGAGAGCCTGCATCAATAACGGTAAGGAATTCTATGTCAGCCGCAGGTATGAGATAACGGATATCATAGATCGCGTCGGAGGCGGAGATTCCTTCGCCGGCGGCCTTATCTACGGTCTGAACACTTATGATTCGGACAGTAAAGCTTTGGAGTTCGCAGTGGCTGCGAGCTGCCTGAAGCATTCCATTCCCGGGGATTTCAACCGCGTGAGCGTTTCTGAAGTCGAGAGCCTCATGAAAGGTGACGGCTCGGGAAGAGTCCAGAGATAAATAACAACCAACCTTCCAAAACCTATATAGGCCTATGCAGGGCGTCCCCGATTCAACCCCGGGGACGCTTTGCAGTTACAAGGTATTCTTTCCGGCGGGAAAAAGAACATCCGTTAAGATATAATAGAAGTTACCATCAGTCATCATTAGAAGGAGAAGCAGACCGTTTGAAAAAGATACACATCTTCTGTGCACTGCCTTATGAAGCGGAAGCTATAAAGGATTCTCTCGGGCTGGCTCCTGTTAAGAACGGTCATCTGAGACGTTTTGAAGATCAGGAGGGTCAGATATCTCTCACGGTCACGGGAACGGGTAAGACCGCTTCAGCCTGCGCTGTCGGTTATGAGATGGGTGCGAACGGCTCCAAAGGCGACGTGTTGATAAATGCAGGTATCGCAGGGGGCAGCTTTTCCGTCGGGGAAGTCTTTCTCATTAACAGGATCACCGATAATGATACGGGAAGATCCTTCTATCCCGATGATCCCGGTATCACCGGTTCATGCCCCGGACTTAAAGAATGCGGCATACTTTGTTCCTCGTCTGTCTGCTTTGAAAGCGATATCCCCGCGATGTCTGCCGTCGATATGGAGTCTTCTTCTTTCTTCGAAGCGGCTTCGTCCTTTACGGGACCAAATAATATCCATGTGATAAAGGTCATCTCCGATAACGGGGATCATAAGAAGGTCACGCCTGACGACGTGAGGTATCTGACCCTTAAGACTGTCCCTGTCATAAGCGCGATAATAGAGAAGCAGAGAAACATCTCAGATGAACCTCTGTATGACGGGATACTTTATGAACAGCTGGCAGAAGATCTGCGGTGCAGTGAATATATGAGAAACGAATTGAAGCAGCTTCTTATCTATGCCAAATGTGACGGTATAGATGCCGGTAAGATCAGATCCGATCTGATGACTGAGGGGATTCTTCCGGTTACGAATAAAAAGGACGGGACAAAGGCTCTCGGGGAGTTTAAAAGAAGGGTGGCATATATATGAGATTCACCCGTCTTTATATCGAGAAAAAGGTTTTGGATAATGAGATCACTGCGAGGGTCATCGACAGATCGAAGATAGAGGATATCATCCTTATCGATCACTATAAGGATGTGTTCAACAGACCGTCCCAGGATATAGAAGCGCAGGTCCGTTCCGGCAGGAGCCTGATCCTGGCAAGGAACGCGGGTAATCTTATCTATGAAGGAGGCCCTTTGTGTCAGGACTTCGGATACGGGAAGTTCTATTATTCCACGAGCATAATGGGGTGCGTCTTTGACTGCGATTACTGTTTCCTGAAGGGGATGTACAAGACTTCATCCTGCGTTATCTTTGTCAATTTCGAGGACTATTCGGAGCAGGTCAGGAAAAAGCTTAAGGAAGGGCCGATGTATCTTTGCGTGTCTTACGAGAGCGACCTTACATCGTTTGATAATCTGACAGGGCTGGCGTCACGATGGGAGGATCTGGCCTGTTCCGAGAAGGATCTGACGATAGAGCTTCGGACCAAGGCGGCTCCTTCGGATTTCCGGAGTTCACCGAATATCATCTATGCATTTACCCTGTCGCCGCAGCCTGTAATAGACAGGTTTGAGCACGGGACGGCTCCTCTTCTTTACAGGATAAGCAGCGTACAGAAGGCTATTGAGAAGGGGGCCACGGTGAGGCTGTGCTTCGATCCTCTTATATGTACGAAGGATTGTATCAGATACTATAATGAGATGATGGATACGGTCCTTCATGAGATCGATCTGACGAAAGTCAGAGACATCGGGATCGGGACATTCCGGATACCGGCTGACTATATAAAGGATATGAGAAAGGCAAAGCCCCCAAGTGCTGCCGTTATGTATCCGGTTGAGACTCTAAATGGTGTGATGAGATATACCGCGGAAGTGGAGAAGAAGCTCCTCTCGACCGTCAGGGA
>JAFZWN010000077.1 GCA_017617295.1 Clostridiales bacterium
ACATGCTTTCTGATCTTGTAAAGATAACTAAGTAAGAGGTTTTGTTATGGCACAGAACTGGCGGCAGAGTATACATCTGGAACCTAAAGCGGGTTGGCTTAACGACCCTAACGGTCTGTGTTTTGCTGACGGTAAGTATCATGTTTATTTCCAGTTTTCTCCCGACTCTGCCAAAGGATCCGGGAGGAAGTGCTGGGGACATTTTGAGAGTTCGGATAAGGCCGCATCCTGGGACTATACCGGTATAGTTATGGAGCCTGATATCCCGGAAGACAGAAACGGTGTCTATTCCGGATGCGCCGTTGTAAGAGACGGCAGGATATACATCTTTTATACCGGCAATGTTAAGCTCTCCGGAGACTACGATTACATCAGATCCGGAAGAGAAGCAAACCAGATCTTAGTCACATCGGAAGACGGCCGCACTGTCAGTGCAAAGAAGATCTTGTTAAGAAATAGGGATTATCCGGATTATTGTTCATGTCATGTAAGAGATCCCAAAGTATGGATCGAAGACGGTATCTGGAAGATGGTCCTTGGTGCCAGAACAACAGACGACAGAGGATGCGTACTTTATTACGAAGCAGAAGATCCTTATGACTGGCATTATGTGAAGACACTTTCCGTCGATGGATTCGGTTATATGTGGGAGTGTCCGGATCAGTTTACCGTAGGTGACAAGGTGTTTTTGGGAGTATCACCTCAGGGACTAGCTCATGAACAGTTCCGTTACCAGAATGTCTACAGTTCAGGATATTTCAAGAAGAACGGCGATGCGCTTTCGGATTTTGAGGAATTCGATTACGGATTTGATTTCTATGCCCCTCAGACATTTACCGATGAGAACGGGGATCGTATCCTCATCGGATGGATGGGTATAGGAGATATACCGTATTCCAATCCCACGACCGAACTGGGATGGCAGCACTGCCTTACGGTTCCGCGCAGATTGTCTGTAGGACAGGATGGTTTTATCAGGCAGGAACCTGTTATCAACAGCAAGCTTTTCGGGGAAGCGGAAGAAGTAAACGAAGGCGAAGTGAAAGAAGCTTCACTTGCTCTTGAGATCACTTCCCGGTTTGAAGACACATTTAGGATAAGGATCGGCGATGCCGATATTAGTTATAACGGTAATGTCCTGACGCTTGATCTGAGCAGCGGTGACTCCGGATACGGCCGTAAGGTCAGAAGAGCAATGACGGGCAGGATCGAAGATATCCGCATTATCGCCGATAACTCCAGTCTTGAGGTCTATGCGGGTGACGGAAGATATGTGATGAGCACAAGGTTTTATCCTTCTGATCCGGTCGTTAAGATCGAAAGTGAAGGCGCCGGTTTTACCATAAGGCCAATAGAAAAAATGGAGGTAAGAGGTTTTGAGTAACAGGAAACTCGTTTCGATCGGTGAAGCTCTGATAGATTTTATCCCTTCCCGAAAAGGGTGTGATTTTGATGACGTGGATTCTTTCTTTCCTGCAGTCGGAGGAGCTCCGGCAAATGTATGTGCCGCATTCTCGAAGCTTGGCGGAAGCGCTGTCTTTCTGACACAGTTAGGGGATGATCCGTTCGGGCACAAGATCGAACGTGCCCTGGATAAAACCGGCATTGATACTTCACACATCTCGTTTACCGATGAAGCCAATACTGCGCTTGCTTTCGTGAGCCTTGCCGCTGACGGCAACAGGACATTCTCATTCTACAGAAAGCCCTCCGCTGATATGCTCTATACGGCTGAAAAAGTTGACAAAGACGCATTTGAAGATCTGTTTGCTCTTCATTTCTGCAGTGTCTCATTAGGCAATTTTCCTATGAAAGATGCACACAGGAGAGCGATCGGATATGCCAAAGAGAATGGGGCTCTCATAAGCTTTGATCCCAACCTCAGATTCATGCTGTGGGACAGTAAGGAGGCACTCAGGGAAGCAGTTCTGGAGTTTATTCCCAAGGCTGATATCCTGAAGCTGTCTGATGAGGAATTGGAGTTTATAACGGGTACCGGCGATATCGAAAAGGCGCTCCCGGGGATCTTTGCATCAGGCGTAAAGCTCGTGCTATATACCTGCGGTAAGAACGGGATGTTCGCCTATACCGGGAAAGTAAAGGCGCGTGCGATATCTCCCAAAGTGGAAGTCGTTGATACAACAGGTGCCGGTGACGCTTCTATCGGCTCATTCCTGTGGAAGCTCAATGACTTTGGGATCAATACCGGAAATATAGAGGAGATCTCTGAAGATATGCTCAAGCAGGCACTTGAGTTCTCCACGGTCTTTTGCACCATAAGCGTACAGCATAAGGGTGCAATCCCGTCGTATCCGACCTTGGAACAGGTAAATCAATATAAAACAACATAACAGGAGGCAAACAACATGAAAACATTTGAGTATGTTATCAAGGATGAAGTAGGTATCCACGCAAGACCCGCAGGTCTTCTTGGAAAGAAATGCAAGGAATTTGCCAGCACCGTTACTATCGTAAAGGGTGATAAGGAAGCGGCGGCTACAAAACTCATGGCTCTTATGGGTCTTGGTGTTAAGTGTGGCGATACGGTAACTGTCAAGGTCGAAGGCGATGACGAGGAGACATGCGCTGCTGCGATCGAAGAGTTCCTTCAGGCTAATCTCTGACAATTTTATTACTGCCCCCCGGCAAGGAGGTAAATTCTTATGATTATCTATAACGGCAAAGGCGTTTACGGTGCCGTAGCTATAGGTCGCATTTCTGTATATAAGAGACAGGCTGCCGCGGTTACCAGGATCGAGATCACCGATAAAGGATCGGAACTCAAGCGAGTCGAAGATGCAAAGGCAAAAGCGATCGAACAGCTTCAGGCGATATATGATAAAGCTTTGAAGGATGTGGGCGAAGATAATGCCGCGATCTTCGAAGTCCATATCATGATGCTCGACGATGAGGACTATAACGATTCCATCAGGAACATCATCGAGACGGAATCGGTGAATGCCGAATATGCCGTAAGCGTTACTGCCGGAAATTTCGCTGAGATGTTTGCGGCTATGGATGACAGTTATTTCCAGGCAAGAGCCGCAGATATAAAGGATATCTCAAACAGGCTCATCGCATGTCTGTCAGACGGCGGAGCCGGACAGGATACGAGTGATGAGAAGGCTATCATCTGTGCAGACGATCTCGCTCCGTCAGAGACTGTATCTCTTGATAAGGAGAAGGTGCTGGCATTTGTGACCGCATTCGGTTCATCCAATTCGCATACCGCGATCCTTGCGCGCAATATGAACATTCCCGCCATTATCGGTGTCGGTGAAGAATTCCTGAAGAATATCAACGACGGGGACTTGGCGATAGTGGACGGCTTTACCGGAGAAGTCTTTGTGGATCCCGATCCCGAGACCCTTGCAAAGCTTACGGCAAAGCAGGAAGAAGATATTGCCAAGAAGAAGCTCTTACAGGAGCTCAAGGGCAAGGAAAACGTTACGGTCGACGGTAAAAAGATCAAGATCTATGCCAATATCGGAAGCGTTGACAATATCGGTTCCGTAATAGCAAACGATGCCGGAGGCGTAGGCCTTTTCAGAAGTGAATTCCTGTATCTTGAGAATGATGATTATCCGACCGAAGAACAGCAGTTTGAGGCCTACAAGAAGGTTTTGGAGAGCTTGCCCGGCAAACAGGTGATAATCAGGACTTTGGATATCGGGGCAGATAAACAGGTAGGATATTTTAACCTGGATAAGGAAGAAAACCCCGCTATGGGTATCCGTGCCATAAGGATCTGTCTTACCCGTCAGGATATATTCAAAACGCAGCTGCGGGCTTTGTACCGTGCTTCTGTCTACGGCAATCTCGGGATCATGTTCCCGATGATCACCAGTGTATCCGAAGTCAAGAAGATAATGGAGATCTGCGACAGCGTCAGAGCTGACCTCAAGGTTTCCGACATTCCGTTTTCCGAGAATGTCGAACACGGCATCATGATCGAGACGCCCGCCGCGGCAGTGATAAGCGATCTTCTGGCTCCGATGGTGGATTTCTTCAGCGTCGGGACAAATGACCTGACACAGTACACACTCGCTTGTGACAGACAGAATCCGAAGATCGAACCGTTTGTCGATATTCGTCATGAAGCTATTCTCCGTCTGATAAAGATGTCGGCCGATAATGCCCACGCGCATGGCGCCTGGATCGGTATCTGCGGAGAACTCGCCGCGGATACTTCTCTGACCGAGACATTCCTCAGGATGGGAATAGACGAATTGTCAGTATCGCCGTCATTTGTTCTCAAGGTCAGAGATCAGGTCAGAAAGACCGATCTGTCGAAGTAGATCATGATTATCTTCAGCGGATGTTATAGTATAATGCAGGAAAATGACAATCGGGCACCTGAGAGGAATATAGATAATTGTCTGCATCAACAAAACATAATGAGGATGTAATATATCTGACAGCGCCGTCGGCGGCTTATGCTGACGATATCCGGGCGTTCAGACAAGAGATACTGGAAAATGATGCGGACGATGAGAATAAGTTTGCCGGATGCATGTCTCTGGATACAAGCAGTTCTGCCGAAGAATGGATAAGGATCTGTATGCTTCGCAGAAGCAGTGAGACTTGCAGAGAAACAGGCGCTGAGGTTCCTTCCGATACATATCTGGCGGTCAGACAAAGTGATGACCGTATCGTCGGGATCATCGATCTGAGACATCATATAGACCATCCCATTCTCGGAACATGGGGCGGTCACTGCGGTTATTCGGTCCGCCCTTCGGAGCGCGGGAAGGGGTATGCCACGGAGATGCTCCGTCTTAATATCCAAAATGCAAAAAAGCTCGGGATCGATAAGATGCTGGTTACATGTGACGAAGGCAACCATGCCAGCGAAAAGGCTATCCTTAATAACGGCGGGGTATTTGAAAGACTTATCGATGTTGACGGAACCACGATGAAGCGCTATTGGATAAGGGTCGAATGATGCGGATCATAAACAGGATAATGAAGATCGCGGGCGATAAGGCCCTTAAGACAGATGTCGGAAGGCTCGATCTGTCGAAGCTGCCTTCGGAGGTCACGGAGATAAACGATGTCAGTTATATCGATGATGAGCTCCCCGGGCATAAGATGGATATCTATCTTAAAAGAGACGGCACGAAAAAGCCTGTTCTCATCGATATCCACGGAGGAGGGTTCATCTCCGAAGACAAAGCGATGAACCGCCTGTTCGGGAACTATATGGCTCTTCAGGGCTTCACTGTCTTTGAGCTGAATGTCAGGCTGGCTTATCCTGAGTTTACCGTTTTCGATCAGATCGGAGATATTGCTCAGGGTGTCAGATATGTACTCGATAATGCGGATCTTTATGAATGCGATCCCAAAGAGCTCTATATCGCGGGACATTCATCCGGCGGCGTCCTTGCACTTTCCGAGTGCCTTTTAAGCGTTGATCCGAAGATGTGTTCAGACTTCGGCTTCGCCCCCAGAGATTACTCTTATAAGGGACTTATCACTGATTGCGGGCTCATGCATTTCTATAAGAAAAGCATCGCTTATTGGGGAATGAGAAAGATGATCTTTCCCAAGGGTTATACGAAAGACAAAAGATACGGATATCTTGTCTTTGAGGAGAATCCGTGTCTCGGTAAGCTTCCGAAGACCGCTCTTATCACGAATTCCAAAGATGTCCTCCGTAAGATGACTTGGAGATTTAACGGTATGCTCGACAGATATGACATCCGGCATAAGGTCTTTTCCGACGGAGCCGACGGCCATACGGGCATCATATTTGTTCCTTATACCGAAGGCAATCAGGCGACATTGCAAAAGATCAAGGAATACCTTCTGACATAAGAGCCGGTCGTGATATCGGTCAGCCTCTCTCCGACATGTACAGATCCACTCTGGTCTGGATCGCGTCCGTAACGACATCGATGGTCTTCTGGCCTGCGAAGTAGGCCTGTATCTCTTCTCTTACGATGATCTCGACTGCTGTATCGATCATGTGAAGGCCGGACGCGGATCTTATGTAACCGTCCATCTGCTGCACGAGAGCCTCGGGATCGCATGTTGTTATGGATTGCTTTAACTGATTGATGAGATATCTGTCCCAATTCTGTGACATGACCTCATAACTGGCATTTGTCCTCGAAGCTGCCTGTCTGCATGCTTCTGCTTCGGCTGCGCTGTTGACTGCTATACCGTCATAATGGGCGAAAACGCTTTGTACCTCATCGCTGACGAGCATCCTGACAAAGTCCTTGCATGCCCCGGGACAGGAGGTGGCAGCGGAGACTGCGATCGACTGCATTACATTTACCATGAGGCCGCGCGGCTCGTTTGACGGAAAACCCATCATGCATCTGTTCTCGATGTCACTCTGGGTCACGCGCAGGAGCTCCATGGCTGATACGATATTGATGAAGGCGGGTTCTTCGCCGAGCGTGGAAGCGTAACGGAGCCTTTCTTCCTCGAACAGATCCTCATCGGTCGGAAGGATAAGGCCGTTTACGAAAGCGGCCGCAGAGGCGAATTCGGCATTTCTGAAATCGAACCCGTTATCCGTTCGAAACGAACTGCTCATCTGCGCGAGGCAGGTGCTCATGAAGTCGAGCCTGTTCATGCCGTTGGGATCTTTTCCGCGGCATGCCCTGCTTACATAATCCCTGTAGTTATCGAAAGTGAATCCGAGGGCACCGGCATCCACATTACCGGTCTCGGCCAGGATGCCTTCGAGTCCGAAAGCCAGCGGGACCTGATACAGCTTGTCTCCGGTCATGGAGAAGGACATTATGTTGTCGTAGACATTAGGGATCTCCACTTCGCTTGCAAGGTCGAGGAGAAGATCGTCCCTGTTGAACTGGGTGTAGTTCAGGCCTCCGAGAATGAGATCGGGGCCGTCGCCTGCGAGCAGGTCAAGAGACAGGGTGTTTATTATCGCCGCCTTTATGCGGAGATCCAAAGTGTCCTTGTCGACACCGGCCTCTGCGACGACAGTCCGGGAAATCGTTCCGTAATCGTATCTCGGATCGAGAACGATGAAAGCATCGGCATCGGAATCATTATAGAGCCTTATGGCTTCGGCCATACCGTAAGAAAGGGTCCCGATGGAGCCGGCCCTGAGGAGCGCCTTGCCCGCATTGGGATTAGTCTGAGAACGGCGGAGCGTGACGATCAGGGGATCGAGTTCGTGGATATCGTGAAGGTTCATATAACGGAAGTTCTCGCGCTGGCTCGTTCCGGCCAGTACCACTTTATCTTCCGATGCATAGAGGAGTTCGAGATTGGCTGCGTCATAACGGTTGATGTTGGTGTTGTCGTAGGAAAGATATATCTCCTCGGACCGGGTATCAAGGTTTAACATCTTGATGCCCTGCTGAGCCATGCAGATATTTCCTGCGCCTTCAAAATAGTTGTAATCCCATGCATCGGGAAGATCGGCTATCCATGAGGATTCGGATACTTCGCTGACATCGCTTGCGGTGCCTGAAGCAACATCGATATAACAGTATCTCTTCTGGATATCGGAATTATCGAACTTGAAGATGAACCTTCCCTGCCCGAGATACAGGAATCCGTATACGGTAAAGATATCATCGTAAGGATAGGTATCTTCAAGTCTGAAAACGGATACGTTTCCCGATCCCGAAGTAAACTCCAGGTAGTTATCGTCACCTTCGTCGGTAAAGACAAGATAGCTCCTTATCGAGTAACCGTCTGCCGTCCAGCTGTTGAACGAATAGCTGTCCGTAAGCTCGTAGCTCCCGTCGGAGGCGATATCGTACACTGTACTGATCTCTTGGGCGGCCGGATCGTACATGATGTTCTGATAGTTATATGTCATGTCATCGGTATAACCCGCGCAGAGCTTTATGAGGTTGTTTTCGATCGTAATGGTATTAATGTAGATATCGGTGGCGGAAGGACAATACTCGAGGATGATGTCTGTCGCTTCTTTGTCATAAAGGTGGTTGCCGTCAGTGTCATAGACATGGAGATTGTGAAATGGCGAAGGGCTGGTGAAACTGTTAAGATCGTAATATTCGTTTCCGAAAGTCTCGCAGATGATCAGATCCGAAGCCATGCCTACCGGCTTGGTGTACAGGATAAAGTAGTCGACGGGGTCTACTCCGGAATCCACTTCCGTTATGGTGGCGTCATACCACGGTGTGTCCTCCGTGATCAATTCCTTAGGTCTGTCCTTGGCTTTGCCGCAGCCGGCAAGAAACACCAAAGGCAGGATAAATGACAACGCAAGGATGCTTGCTGAAAATTTACGAAGAAACATAATTAAGCCCTTTCACTTCCATACTACAGGACCGGTGCCTGTTCATAATAAAAGGTATTTTCGCATAACGGCGGTGTTATGAAAACCCGACATTTTTAAGAAGAAACAGGGATAATATGTTATAACTGTCATAGCGGCGGGCATGGCCGGAAGGCATAAAAAGCCCGGGATACAAGGCGGGGAAACACTTATGAATGCAGTAAAAAAGGCATACTATCATCTTCCGGGTCTGTTTGAATTCTATGACCTTTACAGTGTCTTCCTGCCTCTTTGGAGAGAGCATCGGGAATACTTTTACGATTGGTGCGAGATAGGCTCCGTATACGGCGCACCCCAGGATGCTCTGTGGGGAGGAGGCCGCGTGGGATTCGGAGAAGAAGATCCCCGTAACGTCATATCCCTTATGAAGGAATATAAGATATCGTCGCGGCTGACGTTCAGTAATTCCCTTATCAGGCAGGAACATCTGTCGGATAAAAGATGCAACGATCTTTGCGCACTTTTTGAAAAGAGCGGCGAAGTGCCAAACGGTATAATAATCCATTCCGATCTGCTGCTCGAATATATAAAGGAGAACTATCCCGGATTCTATTTTGTCTCTTCGACCACGAAAGTACTGACTGACTTCAGTGATTTCGAAAGAGAGCTCGACAGGGAGGAGTTCTCGTTTGCCGTACCCGACTTCAGGCTCAACAAGGACTTCGATCATCTTAACTCGCTGACGGATGAGCAAAAGAAAAAGACGGAGTTTCTCTGTAATGAATGCTGTTCCTTCGGCTGCCGGGTAAGGAAGGAATGCTACGAGAACGTAAGCCGCAAGAGCCTGGGGGAAACGGTACAGGACCATATCTGCAGTTCGCCCGATGCGGGGAGGGGATACAGGTTTTCCGAAGCGATGAAGAACCCGGGATTTATCGGGACGGAGGATATCCTGAATACTTATATGCCCGCAGGTTTCAGCCACTTCAAGATCGAGGGCAGGAGCCTGGGAAGCGCCGTCATCCTCGAGTTCCTCCTTTATTTTATGACCAGGCCCGAATACCGGCTCAAGGTAAGGGAAGAGATATATCTGGACAGTATGCTGGATCTGTTCTGATCAGTCCCCGAAGGGTGTTCCGTCTTGACTTAAAAGGCAGGAGACCTATAGATGGTCTAAGGATGTATCATTTCATTAGGGAGGATAGGGGAATGAGAAAAGAGTTATTGCTGCATCTACATGAAGACGGTTACGGGATTCTTGAACTGTCCCGACGACAGGGATGAGGACGGCGTGGCCCGGTGGCTCGAGGAGAACGCCGCGGTCTGACATATGGTATAATCGCTGAGGCAGAAAACCTCTGTCGGTAAGTAAAGAAATAATAGGAATAATGGTATGAAAAACAAGGATAACAAGGGTAACAAGAAAAAGAAGTGCATCGTTAAGAAGATCTTCCTGATCATATTAGCGGTACTTCTGGTATGGCTGGCAGCAGATATAATCGTGACCGAGATATATGCCCGCAAGATCCCGCATCGTTTTGCTTCCGCGGAAGAGGGCAGGGAGCTTATGCTCTCCAATACCGAATACTATTCGGCTATGACGCAGATCGATATCGAGGCCAGGCTGGGCAGGAGCGGCGCGACGCTTGATGAACTGCTTGATGCATCCACTGCCGAGGTCAAGAGTTTCAATATCATTGAAAAGTACCTCCTGGACCGCCGCATCGCTCATATGGCCAGGACACTCAGCCGTAACGGTTATGAACTTCCGCAGCTTGAAGAGATCGTATACATAAAGACGGATATGACTACGGAAGGTATCGGCGCGAGCGGCTATACTCACGGTACGCAGATCTACCTGAATTCCATTAATGTATTGATCAGTGCCATTCCCGGGGGAAGCGAGTATTTTGAACAGCTATTATGGCATGAACTGTTCCACTGTCTTACAAGGAATAATCCCGACTTCAGAGCCGAGATGTATTCCCTCATCGACTTTACCGTTACGGGAACTGATTTTGAATTTCCGCCCTGTATAAGGGATGTTTATTGCAGCAACCCGGATGTCGAACATCACGATGCATATGCGACATTCAATATCGACGGGCAGGACATCGACTGCTACCTTGTCTGGATCTATCTGCCGGGTGAACTTGGATCTGCTCCCGACCTGCCGGTACTTGTTCCGATCGACGGGACGGATACCTATTATCTGCCGGAGCAGGCATCAGACTTCTTCGAAGTGTTCGGGACCAATGCCGATTATTATATCGATCCCGAGGAGTTCATGGCCGACAACTTTAAGTATGCAATGTATTACGGTATCGAAGGACAGGGCGGAGAGGGGTATCCCGAGCCCGAGATCATACAGGGCATTATCGATATAATGAGCCGGTGATAACGGAATACCTTGAAAAGGGGGATCTGCTTCCCAAAAGTTTTTTTGATGATATAATCCTATAAATATATTTTATAGGGGGGTTGGTATGGAAAAGACAAAAGGTCATGTATGTCCGACCTGCGCGGGCACACTCAGGATAGATGAAGACCGCAGGCTGTATATTTGCCCGTTTTGCGGCGTATCTTTTGATTATGAATATTTCAGAGAAGACGATGTCCTTCAAAAGGGAAACACTAACCTCAGTAATGGCGAGTTCAAGGCAGCGACGGAAGCTTTTAAGTTCATGCTGGCAAAGGATCCGCATAACTTCGAGGCTCTCAGGGGCCTTGTTTTCGCCGCAGCCGGCTTAAGGAATATTGATGACCTTTCCAATATCGGGACTTTTCGAAAGCTTTACTATAAAGCGAGTGCAGACGAGATGCAGCTCGCGCTTGAAAAATGCCTGACCGAAGATAAGCCTTTTTTTGAGACAGCAAATGAGCTCTTTACCAAGGGCAGCCGCTACAATGAGCTTAAGGATGAAAACGGCAAGCTCTCGGATGAAAGGAAATTCCACTACAGGGAGATCGACAGACAGAACCAGAATTCCGACTACTTTATGTTCCATGTGAGAAGCCGTGACGGTGTTGCTCCGGTCCACCCCAAGGTTACACTCGGTATCTGGGTCGCCTTATGGGTAGTAATGACCGTATTCCTGCTTCTCGTTTCCAAAGCGGCATCTTTTATATGGATCATTATCGGGTTCCTGTCGATCCCTGTGGTCATAGTCGTGGCCCTGTCAGCCTACAAGCTTTATAATCTGTCCAAGATCAATGCCGTGATAAAAGAAAGGGATGACGCGATAAAGAAGCTGGACGATCAGATCAAAAAGAACGATGACGAGGCGGACCGGCTGAAGATCGATCTCCATGTCCTATACAGGAAACTCGTATCCGGCAGGAAGTGAGGATTGAATCGTTCCCTATACAGGAGTAAAATCTTAACCATAGCAGACAATGACGCCTGACAGGAGTTGTTGTCTGCTTTTTTATCGGAGGTTTTTTGTGATGGCGGCTGAACTCGAGTACAGATGGACGGACGGATACGATCCGGACTTTGGAAGGTTTTACGAGGAGACCGAGAGATACTACAGCAGTATCGTCGGAGGCCTTAAGAACAGGACAGGCTTCGTGGCCTATAACATTTCCGAGAGTGTATCCGATGTCCTGATAGCAACGGACAACGGGACTGCGGTCGCCTGCGCGGGCCTCAAGAGGTATTCCGATACGGATGTCGAGATCAAGAGAGTATGGGTCGAGCCTTCGGCCAGGCGCCGCGGGATCGCGGGACATATGATGGCTCTTCTTGAGGCTAAGGCGAAGGAACAGGGCTATAAGAGGCTGATCCTTCAGACGCGCCCCATAATGCCCGATGCCGTCGGGCTCTATGAGAAGCTCGGCTACAGCCTGATCGACAACTATCCTCCGTACGATAAACTGCAAGGAGCGATATGCTTCGCGAAAGGGATAACAGATGATAACGCTTAACGATTATCTTTACGACGGGGATACAGTTGTAAAGATCCTTCACAGATATTCACGGGACCTGAAGGCGGCAGCGATCGAGAGCGGCAACGGGGTCGATCTCACTCACAGCAACTGCCTTCTTCAGATGATCGAGCTTCTCGAGCATAACGATTTCCTCACTGCCCAGTCACAGCAGATAAGGGAATTCTATAAGTACATGGCGGACAGATATCCGTTTCTTGCGTTCACGTTCAAGGGCAGGATCAAATCGCTCATAAGGCTGGAGGAAAAGATCAACGGCAACATAGTCGAGTATATATACGATTATTATATGAAGACAGGCACGTTCCCTCCCGAATCGCAGATCAAGGATCAGATCGGCAGGATCAAGGACCTGATAGCCTACAGGATCGTCATCTCGCTTCCGGTCTGCCACTTAAAGCCCGAGGACAACAGGGCGGAGATGGAACTTAAGTACCTTTACGAGATCGCGAACGCACTGCCCGATTTCCTCGAGGAGAGAGGCTTCAAGCCAGAGCTTTCCGGCAAGGTCGATCAAAGCACCCGTATAGAAGATAAATACAAGCAGTACTACAGGGACTATATCGAGAAGCCTAACATGTTCGGCTACAAGTCTCTTCATATCTCCTTTTTCGACAACGCATCGAGGAGCAATATCGAGGTGCAATTGAGGACCAAGGAGATGGATGACGTGGCGGAGATCGGTCCCGCGAATCATCTGGGATACGAGGAGCGCCAGGAAAAGGAGCGCGCGAGGAGGAGCGAGATCCCGGCGGGGGAGAATATCTTCTTCGATAACGCATACGAGCGAGGGATGAGATTGCAGCAGCTCGAGCTCAACAAAGTGGATGTAAACATGTTCGGCGCGATCGACAACAGTCTCGTCAACGACGGCTGCGGCCTGTACAGGGGCAGGCAGATCCTGCCTTACGAGCATCTGTCGAGATTTCAGAACGATCTTATCTGAGCTTCCAAGGGCATAGTGCAACCTCGCGGATCCTTTCCCGTCTTATATGGTGTAGACAAGAAAAGACTCTCGAAAGAAGGTGTCAGTATGAAAAAGATAATAGCCATGATACTCACTGCATCGATCGCCTCCGCATTTCTTTGCGGATGCGCGCAGAAGGAAACGGAGCCCCCGACGAGTACCCCGTCGGGAGACGACACCGAGATAACCGAGGAATTCGATTATCCCGCTGAAGTCGAGGTCACGGATGAGCTTTCGGGACTGTTTGAAAGAGCGGCGGCAACTGTCGTCGGAGTCTCATACACGCCGGCGCTGTTTATGGGTTCGGTGCAGGGAGATCCGAACGTATACTGTTTTCTCTGCAGTACTGTTTTGGCCGGTTACGAAGAAAGCCCTTATTGGACTATCGTCTATATTACGGAAGACAGCGATGGGAATGCTTCTGTCGATGAGATCTGTATTATCGATTACGGGGCAAGCTGCGAAGCAGATGCTCCGGTCATCATGGGAGCGAATCCTACTGAGATCGTTCCCGGAAATTGGGCTCCCACGACCGATCTTACCGTTGACGACGATCTTCTGAACGTATATATCGAATCTGTCATTGATATCGGCATGGGCGGAACGCTTGATGTCGAAAAGGTCAGACCTGAAGCAGTCCTGGCTTCGCAGGTCGTAGCCGGTATGAACTACTGCTTCCTGAACCACTGGCTCAACGAGAGCAGCGGTACTTACTACTGGTCTCTCGAATTTGTCTATGCCGATCCGGAAGGGAACGCAACGATGACGAACTGCTATCATCTTGATATCGAACAGATCTACGAGCTTGTGTGATAAAGCGTAACGAAATGCTCCTTGATCGGTCCCCGGCAAATGACGGGGACCTTTCTGTTGCTCTTTCATACCGGATAAGATAGACTTTTTATCGGAATGACTTTTATGGAGGGACCGATATGAGCATAAGGACTAATTACGAGAAATGGTATGAGGGCGATGAGTTTTACTGGGGGACAGATCCTGCTGATTTCTGCGATATCCTGATCGGGCTGTGCCCGCCGTCTTCCGGGAAGAAAGTCCTGGACATAGGCTGCGGCGAAGGCAAGGATGCTGTCTATATGGCGCAGAAGGGATATGAAGTCACCGCTTTTGATCTGACAGACAACGGTATCAGAAAGACATTGAAGCTGGCGGCTGACCGCGGCGTTAAGATCGATGCATATGTTGACGATATCAATACTTTCGGGACGGATAAAATGTTCGATATCGTTTATTCCACGGGAACGGTACAGTACCTTTTTGATGAGAATAAGAAAGGCTTCTTCGAGAAGATCGGAAGGATCACAAAAAAGAACGGATTCGTCTACTTTAACGTGTTTGTGGATAAGCCGTTCCTGGAGCTTCCGCCCGACTGGGATATCGAGGAGAAGATGTGGAAGTCCGGAGAGCTTTTCTCGTTTTTCCCTGACTGGAAAGTGCATCATATCGACGAGATCATCTTCGAGGACCTAAGCGGCGGAATTCCCCATTTTCACTGCATGGATACGATAATCTGCGAAAAGATGGTGTAAAAGGGCTCTTTCGATTATTGAACTTGTCTGTTTTTGAATGCAAGTTTTAAGCGTAAACTATCACTTCTCACGATTCTTTTTGTTTGGCGCTGTTTTTTATTGATTTTAAAATAGCTCGCGAATATAATCTCCTTTGTTAAAAGGATATAGAAATCGTATAAAAAGAAGTCCCGGTGTTGGGGGGAGAAAAGATTATGAAAAAGAAGATCATTTCAAGTGTTCTTTTGGCTTCGCTTATTTTGCTTAACTCATGCAGCAGCACTCCTGCTTCCGCTCCTGTCGATCTGCCTTCGTCGTATTCGATCCTGAATTCAGGCTTTGAAGCAAACGTCCGCGCGGAGAATTTCAGAGACGGCTGGGCAATGTCAAGTGTTACTGCCATGGAATCGGAACTGTGGACAAGAAACGGGATACAGGCCAACCTGACACCCGGTATCCTCGTAAACACAGTTTATACCGGCGAACAGGCTAACAGCGCCGAAGGTTATTACAGCAGTAACCCGCTCAGGGCAGGATGTCTTCCCGTATGGATCACCACGGCTCTGGCGACTCACGGAATGGAAGGATATGTCCTGACAGAGTCGAATGATTATACTTCGGCTGACAGGGATGTGATCAAGGATAAGATAATCTCGGGCGGTGCCCTTACCTGCTTTATCAGGGGTGATGAAGACTGGAGATACTCGGATTACAACGGACGTACCACATATAACTATCCTGATATCCAGAACATCATCCAAAGAGACCGTATCGTAACGATAGTAGGATGGGATGACGATTTCCCGGCTTCTGATTTTCTGCATGAGGCATCCGGCAACGGAGCATGGCTCGTACAGAACACCTTCGGAGCTTACTGGGGTGACGACGGTTATTTCTGGATGTCATACGACACACCGCTCTTCGGAGTCTGTGATCTGAATCTTTCCGATGAATATTCGGAAGTCGTCTCATATGAATCTTCAGTATCGTGTCTCGCATCTACAGGCGGATCGACAACGACAGCCAATGTCTTTGTCCACAGAGGAACACTCGGCGCTGTAGGAACATACACATCCCAGCCCAACGAGACGATCAAGGTGGAAATCTATAACGGACAGCTTGGAGATCATCTTCTCTGCTCACAGCAGCAGACATTCGAATACCCGGGCTATCACACGATCGTACTTGATGAGCCTGTCGAAGTTAACTCGTTTACGGTCGTTGTCCGTTATCCCGGCGGTGCCCCCGTTGAAGGAGCAAGCTATCAGTCTACGACTGATGACAGCATCACCAGAGGCTACTATGCTTCATCTCAGGCAGGCCAGTCATATATCCGCATCAACGGACAGTGGGTGGACCTTTCCAGTCCCGATGTCAGGAACATGATCGACATCATCTCCGACGGCGAATCCCAGGCAGGCTTCGGCTATCTCGGACTTATCGGACATCACTCGGCTGTTCCCAACAACGCCTGCATCAAAGTACTGTTTATTTGATTTTACCCCGTCATCGTTTTGAAGATGACGGGTTTTTTGTGCCGTTTTTCAAAAGTATACTATTCAAAAAAAGGGATAGGAGCCCCATGCGATGAAAGCTTTTTTCGTTGATTTTTACGGGACGGTAGTTCACGAGGACGGCGAAGTAATAAAGAAGATCGAGGATAACATTTATAAAGCAGGCAAGGCAGAGAATACATCCGAGATAGGCTCTTTCTGGTGGAACGATTTTCAGCAGATGTTCCTTAATTCATACGGTGACACTTTCGAGACTCAGCGCGAACTTGAAAGGAAGTCTCTGCAGCACACGCTTTCCCGGTTCGGCTGCGATCCGGACAAAGCTGACGAGCTCGGCAATATGATGTTCGCGCATTGGGTAAGGCCGCCGATCTTTCCCGACTCGAAAGAGTTCTTAGCCGGCAGCCCGCTGCCCGTATATATAGTTTCCAATATAGATACTTCCGATATCCTCGAGGCGATATCATATCACGGGCTTACGCCTGCGGGTGTGTTTACTTCAGAGGATGCGAGATCATATAAGCCGCGCCCGGAGCTGTTTCAGCTGGCTCTGCGCGAAACGGGACTTAAGCCGGATGAGGTCATCCACATCGGCGATTCCTTAAGCAGCGACGTAAAGGGAGCATCCGCTTTAGGTATAAGGACGTTCTGGCTTAACCGCTTCGGAAAGGATGTCCCGGAGGGAGTGGAGAGCATAACCGATCTTACCGGAGCTCTCGGCAAGATCTGAGGCCGGGTCTTTTCCGGTTTTATTTCTCCGCCCGAAAGATGTAATATATCAACATGAAGAACAAGCGCATATTGATCGTAGACGATGAGAAAGACCTGGCCCTTATAATAGCCGAGATGCTGGAAGGGTGCGGGTTCGCCGCGGATATCGCCGAGAGTGCGGAGCAGGCTTACGACCGCTTGGCCGATAAGAGCTATCACCTGGTAATACTCGACATCAACCTTCCCGATTCCACGGGCTTTGAGATCTGTAAGGAGCTGAGGCGCCTGTCGCAGGTGCCGGTGATCTTCGCGAGCGCGAGGACGGCCGAGAACGACCGCATAAAGGGCTTTGACATCGGCGGCGACGACTTCCTTCAAAAGCCGTATTCCATGAAGGAGCTCCTGTCGAGGGTCAATGCGCTGATGCGCCGCGCATACGGAAACGGCGAAGACGAAGTGTTCACATTCGGCGACGTGAAGGTCGATGCGGTAGGCCGTACGGTCACCAAGGGCGGCGAGACCGTCAAGATGGCGCAGCGCGAGTTCGATCTTCTTTTGTACCTGTGCCGCAATAAAAATACGGCCGTGGCCAAGGACACTCTTTTAAATGAAGTGTGGGGTGCATTCAGCGGCGTCGAGCCGTCGAGCCTGACCGTTCATATAAGATGGCTCCGTGAAAAGCTCGAGGACGATCCGTCCGATCCCCAATACATAAAGACCGTCTGGAAATTAGGCTACATGCTGGAGTGTGACGGATGAAGAAGATAGCGGCTTTCGCCGCGATCCTGTCGCTTATCATCGCCATTGCCGGCGTGGTGTTTTTTGTGAAGATCAATGATACTGAGAACAGTACCGGCGAGTATGCGGTTACCTTGAACGAGATAGAGAACATGGCTCGCCGCGGCGAGGATGAGGAAGCTGCTGATGCTGCCCGTGCCCTGCGCGAGAAGATAAGGAGCGACGGAGTCGTCGAGCAAAATACGGACTACAGTCCGCTTATCATGAGCGGGATATGCATAGCATTTCTGGCCGGAACCTGCGCCTACTGGTATGTGACGGTGGTGCGTCCTCTGAAAGAGCTGTCGCAGTATGCGGGTAAGGTCGGAGGGGGAGATCTCGAGACCGCGATAGAGCATAATCGCGGAGGTCTTTTCGGCGAACTGACGTGGGCGCTCGACAGCATGCGATCCGAGATAAAGAAGGCGCGAGACTGCGAGAAGGAAGCAATCGAGAACAACAAGACCGTCATCGCCTCGCTGTCGCACGACATAAAGACTCCCATCGCGACGATAAGAGCTTATGCCGAGGCGCTGGACATGGGAATGGATATCGATCCCGAAAAGCATAGCCGCTACGTGGAGACGATCCTCAAGAAGAGCGACGAGGTGAAGGCGCTGACCGAGGATATGCTGACCCACTCGCTGACTGAGCTCGGTCACCTCAAGATGAACCCGGAAGAATTCGAGCTCGGCTCGTTCCTTGAGAGGACTCTTGATGATCTTCGCGCTGATCAGGATGACATCATATATACAAAACCTTCGTACTCGATCGATGTGTTTGCCGACAGCAAGCGCGTCTCGCAGATAGTCGAGAATCTGATCGCCAACGCCAGAAAATATGCCAAGACATCCGTGACCGTGACGCTCACTCGCGACGCGGAGCAGGCGGTGATGAAGTTCAGCGACAAGGGCGGCGGCATCCCGGACAGCGATCTGCCTTTCGTGCTCGGCAAGTTCTATCGTGGCAGTAACTCGTCCGATGAGCAGGGCGCGGGCCTGGGGCTGTTTATAGTCAGATATATAGCCGAGCAGTCGGGAGGCAGCGTGCATCTTCGTAACAGCGACGACGGCCTTGAAGTCGCTGTCGCCCTGCCGGTGGTAAAGGACTGACGGCCTTGAAGTCGCTGTCGCCCTGCCGGTGGTAAAGGACTGACGGCCTTGACAGAAGGAGCCTGAAGGATCTGTGTGATCAGTGATAAGCCGGCTGCTGGATATTACAACCTTTTTCGCGAAAAATCGAAAAAAGGTTGAATTTGGGGGTATGAACGAAGAAAAAAGGTTGAAGAATGATCTTGAAATCTTGAAAAAGGTTGAAGCAAGCCCTCAAAAAAGCAAAAAAGGTTGAAATAGCGGTTGATAATCAGACAGGAAGCATGAAAAAGGTTGCATCCTGCGGAGGCAGGTATAGTGCGGCCGGTCATTACCATTTTCCGGGAAGATGATTCTCTTAAGTATTTCTTAATATCCCTTCGGATACAATGGCGGCATAAAGGATATAAAGGATGGTGCGGCCATAATGAAAAAGAGTATCTTATCGGCAAAGGGACTATGCAAGAGCTTCGCACATAACGGAGTTCAGACGCATATATTGACAGGAATGGATGTCGATATCTATGAAGGCGACTTTACGGTCATCATGGGTGCTTCGGGGTCGGGTAAATCGACGACGCTCTATGCACTCTCGGGGATGGACAGGGCGACGGCCGGACAGGTCATGTACGGCGGGGAAGATCTTGTTAAGATGAGCGAAAAGAAACTCGCCCGCTTAAGAAGAGGCAGCTTCGGATTTATCTTCCAGCAGATGCATCTTGTAAGCAATCTGAGCCTTTTCGAAAACATAACGGTACCGGGATATCTTGATAAGGATAAGACTGCGGCTCAGGTCGATAAGCGTGCTGATGAACTCATGGAAAAGATGGGGATAAGCCATATAAAGTCGCAGCTGCCTTCGCAGTGCAGCGGAGGTGAGCAGCAGAGATGCGCGATCGCAAGATCGGTGATAAACGAGCCTGAGATGCTCTTCGCAGACGAGCCTACAGGTGCCCTCAACAGGAAGAACACGACGGAAGTCCTGGACCTTCTTACGGAACTCAATAAGGGAGGACAGAGTATCCTCATGGTCACGCACGACCAGCGGGCCGCATGCCGTGCCACGAGGATACTCTATCTTGAGGACGGCAGGATAACGGGCGACCTTGAGCTGCCGCCATACGAGAAGAAGGACGAGAAGAGCCGTGAGGCGCAGGTCGGCGCATGGCTCAACTCCATGCAGTGGTAAGGGGGAACTTCAGGCGATGCGCAGTATATTAAAGCTTGCCCGTGCGAATATTAAGCACGGCAAAGGAGCGTTTATCGGTGTCATCATACTGATGACGCTGATCACATATTCGTTCACCGGAACGGTAAGTAATGATGACGATCTTAAGCGAGCGATAGAAGACAGGTTCGCCGCATACGACATAAAGGACGTCGTCGTATATATCTTTGACGATCATGTCACCGATGAGATGCTCGATGATGTTGTTTCTCATGAGTACGTAAACAGCTGTGACATAAGCGATTATCTTCTTGTTTTAAACCCGCTCCTTTCAAACGGGGAAGAGACAGATGTCAACATGGGTCTTTGCCCTGTGACCGATAACACCATGATGTTCAGCGGCGACGGAAAAGAGATATATCACGGGGAAGTTTGTGACGGTGAGATCTATATCCCATATAAGCTTCACGCTTCCGACGCGTTTTCTGTCGGATCGGTCATAGCGATAAGGACTCATGACGGCTATACCGAAGAGTTCACCGTAAAGGGATACTACGAGGACGTGATAATGGGTCCGGTCACGATGTCTGACAACCGCGCGATAATATCGACGGGCGACTATGAAAGGATCCGGGACACCATGGCTGATCACCTGGATTCGCAGGCATGTTTTCTCCTCCAGATAGATGAGATACAGATAAAGGCGGAGGAAGGTATCGATGAGGTCACGCTGAAGAATGCGATCACTTCCGATACGGATCTTGTGATGTGTTCCAACGCGGCGATGACGAGGACTCAGATCATGGACCTGATCGAGATGTATTCCGCAGCCGGCACGAGAACTGTCATCGTATTTGTCGTGCTGCTCCTGATCGTCATTATGATCACGCTCAATAACTGCATCACATCATCGATAGAGATGGATTATACGGAGCTCGGCATCCTCAAGTCGCAGGGATTTACCGATAATGATATAAGGCTTTCCTATGTGATCCAGTACCTGGCAGCGCTCTTTATCGGGGCGGTCATCGGTATCGGCATCAGTATCCCGCTGACGGGGTATCTCATAAGCCTTTGGAAGAACATCTCAGGCATACAGTCGAAAACGGATATCTCTATCCTTAAGTGCGCTGTCCTGTGCCTGATAATAATGGCGGTCTCGTGGCTGTTCATCATGTTCGCCACACATAAGGTCGGAAAGATCTCACCCGTGCGTGCGATCAACGGCGGCAGGGAAGAACGGTATTTTGACAGCAGGCTGAAGCTTCGTATCAGAAAGAAGCCCCTGTCGTTCTTTATGGCTTTCCGTAACCTTCAGTCGGGGGCAAAGCAGTATGCCGGCACGCTCTTTATCACTGCGCTGCTCGTCTTCTTTGTCATCAGCGTAAACGTGCTCAAGGACGGACTTGATGTCGACAATATCCTCATCAGCCTGAGCGGCGATATCAAGGTGACCGATAACGGCGGCTTCAAGCTCGATGACATAGAAAACGTAATGGACGATCTTCGCACTTACGACAGCGGCATAAGGATAGAGGCGATGAGCCAGCGCCGCATGATGGTCAACGATCAGTTCGTGACGGTCGTGTCGTATTATTCTGACAGGCAGATCGTAAAGCCTATCGAAGGAAGGATGCCCGTTTACGATAATGAAGTGTGCATCACCAAGAGTATCGGAAGCCTTACGGGCACGGCGATCGGTGACACGATAACGATCGAGAGCACGGGAGGCGATGAGGAGTTTGTCATTACCGGATATTTCGAGTCCGTGTGGAGCTTCGGATATGTCGTAACGGTAACTCCCGAAGGCATGGAAAAGCTCGGTTATAAGAATATAGATTCCGCGTTCCTGATCTTGTCCGATATGTCGGCGAAAGATGACATCGTCGATCACCTTAACACTGCTTATGAGGGGCGGCTCTCGGCGTCGGATTATGAGGAGAGCAAGACGAGCGTGATCTATAAGGACATGGTAAAGGTCATCATGAATGTGTTCGTATATACGATCGAGTCGGTGGTCATCATCTTTTCCGCGGTCATCGTCGTGATGGTCAGCAAGCGGACGTTTATAAGAGAACGCAGGGACATCGGTATCTGTAAGGCGGTCGGCTTCACATCGGGCGGACTGCGTTCCCAGTTCTCGGTAAGGTTCGCTCTGGTCGCTGCTTTCGGTTCGCTTCTGGGAGGCCTTCTGGCATTCTTCCTGACGCGTCCCATGATAGTCGCGATCTTAAAGATCGTAGGTCTCACCGACTTCACGTCCGATTATCCGCCGATGGCGTTTATCGGACCGGCAGCACTGATATGCCTGTGCTTCTTCGCATGCTCCTACATGATATCGGGAAGCGTTAAAAAAGTCGAAGTCAGGGAACTGGTAACGGAATGATAATGTGATATCATCATGAGATAAAGAGATAAGGGGATAAAAATGGATCCGACGAAGAAGTTCAACGGATATGCGGAAGACTATACTGCGGGGCGGCCCGGGTACGCTTCCGCTCTAATAGACTGGTTTTACAGTGACTGCGGATTGTCCCGGGATTCTGTCATAGCGGATATCGGGTCAGGTACGGGTAAGTTTGCCGTTTCCTTTTTGAAACGCGGCAATGAAGTTTACTGCGTCGAGCCTAATGATGACATGCGGGCGGAGGCGGAACGGGAACTTAACGGTTTTCTGAATTTCCATTCGGTTAGAGGTGGTGCGGAAGATACGACGCTCCCTTCATGTTTTGCGGATCTTATCACTACGGCTCAGGCCTTTCACTGGTTTGATGCCGATAAGTTCAGGAGCGAATGCAAAAGGATCATTAAAGACGGCGGCAAGGTCGCTCTGATATGGAACGTAAGAGATAGATCTGACGGTATAAACCGTGACCTTTATGAGGTGTTTTCCGGGTACTGTCCGGATTTCCGGGGATTCAGCGGAGGGATCAAGAAGGATGATCCGAGGATAAGGGAATTCTTCCGCGGAAGATATGATCATCTTTCTTTCGCCAATCCGTTGTATTATGATAAGCAGAAGTTCATCGCGAGATGCCTGTCGGGTTCATATTCGATAAAGGAGGGCGAGACGGGATACGACAGATATATGGAGGAATTGGTCGGGGTGTTTGACAGGTATTCCGAAAACGGTATCGTTACGATCGCGAACGATTCGGTTGCATATATCGGGAGTGTCGGGCAGTGAAGCTAATGTTTTTTGCTTGAAGCAACGAACTGGAAATCCGAAAATATCTGATGTAAAATAATTTAAGAGCAATGGCGCCGGTCTGTGGCGACCATGCTCTTTTTTTGTGTGGGAGAGAAGACCCCTGTGATATAATCCTATCCGTAATGGATATGTTTCTGTATCACTTTTTCGATAAGAGGTCAGGGCCGTTTAAGAGCCTGACTGCCATACCGCCGCAGGAGGCCGAAGCCGTTATCGGGAAGATAAGGGAAGAGCGCCCGGATTCGATGTGCTCGCAAAGAAACGATGACTATGTTGCCAGAAGGACCGGGTGCGAGGCCGTCTTAAGAAGGGAGTTCGCATCCAAGGGAGGCGTTCTGGAGATCAGCTCACCGCACTATATGGTGGTGGAATACAGTCCCTGGCTCTATTCCTGGTACGAGCAGCCCGGCTTCATCAAGATCCCCGTCGAGGAGTTCGATCTTAAGACGGTTTCTTTTACGTACGGTGACTCGATGCCCACTTTCTCTGACAGGGTGAACGACGGAAAAGAGTACAGAAAGAAGCTGTATACATACGATGAGATATTGGATGTCATAGACAGATACGGCCTGCCGCAGGACTGGAACAACGACGGCAGATACGGCCCCGAGAGGTATATCGAAGCGCATGTCTGGAGCGATAGGGTCATAAACAAGTATAAAGACTTATGGAACAAGGAGAATAAGATATGAATATCGGGATAACACGTATCAAGGGCGGAACGGACAACTGCTATATAGTGTCGAAGGGAAAGGACGCGATACTCTTTGATACGAGCAGCGGCGAGAGCTTCGGGATGGTAAAGGATGCCTGCAGCAAGTACGACCTAAAGCTCATAGTCCTTTCGCATACCCATTTCGATCATGCGGAAAATGCGGAAGCGCTGTCCAAACACTTCGGCGTGCCGGTCGCATACAGCGAGGAAGATGACGGGATATTCGACGATTATGCCGCGCAGCCGCTCAAGTCTTACGGGCTCGTGGGATTCGTCGTACTCAAGATGTCGCTGAAGGTATTAAGCCAGACCAAGGTAGCCCGCCCTTCCAACCGTTTCTTTATCAAGGATGGCGATACATTCGCAGATTACGGGTTTCCGGAAGTCTCCGTTGTCGGGCTGCCGGGCCACACCAAAGGCTCGATAGGCCTTGCCGTGGAAGATCACTCACTCCTTGTGGCGGACGCGCTCGATAACTGGATCAGGCCGGGCGTGGGCCATCTTTATTATGACAAGGACGTTTTGCGGCAGTCGGCAGCCAAGATCAGGTCGATGTGCCCGAGAAAGATCTGGTACGGCCACGGCAACCCTACCGATAAGTACACGCCGTAAGAATCCCAAATCTGACACAAAAAGACGAGATAGTGTATCTTTTGCCGTGATCATTGATTTATGGGCCCCGGGATAATACCATTTACAAAAAGACACAAATGTATAACTTTTTGTAAAGAGGTCCGGCATCATGAAGATAGTCATCATAAACGGAAGCCCGAGGGCGAACGGATTTACCGCCGCGATCCTGCGCGGGATCAAAAAGGAGCTTTTGAGTAAAGGCGCGCAGGTCAGCTATTACGATCTGGGAAAGCTTTCCCTGGCACAGTGCAGGGGATGCTGTGCATGCTATCGTACAGGCCGCTGCCATATAGATGACGATGCGGAGATGATCTCCGACGCGATATCTAAGGCGGACGGGCTGGTGTTCGGAACTCCCACTTATGCGAGCAATGTCTCGGGCCTTATGAAGGTCCTGATCGACCGTGGGCACTTTGTCATAGAGCAGCTTTTGAAGGGAAGATACTGCGTGACCGTCGCTACGGGCGAAAACTACGGAAGCTCCGATGCAGGCAAGGTTCTGGACAAGCTGGTCCTTTATTCGGGCGGCCGCCTTGCCGACAGGATAGTCGTAAATGCGCCTTTTAACAGTGTTACAACGGAAGGCAGAAGCGGGATTGCCGAGCGATACGGCGCCCGGGCGGCGGAAAAGCTCTTTAAAGCGATCGGGGAGCGGAAGGTATATCCGCTGCAGGCGGTCTTTCACAAGATCATATTCAATGCGGGGATAAAGCCCTTTGTGCATAAAAAAGGTGACAGCTACAAAGGAGTGATCGAAAAGTGGCAGGCGGGTTGAACTGATACTTCCTGCCCGAAGTCCGGCCCTCTTGGTTTATAATATAACGAACCGAATGGATAAAAGGAGGCATGTATGGCGGGAAAGCGCGTAGTGGTATGTCCTTACGATGAGGGATGGAAGAAGGATTTTGAGGATATAAGGGCGGAACTTGGCGCGGCTCTTACGGGCAAGGAAGTCAGCATCGAGCACGTCGGGAGTACTTCCGTGGAAGGCCTGTCGGCCAAGCCCGTCATAGATATCGACATCGTGATAAGCGATAAGAGCGCATTTGACGGTGTAAAGAAGGCGCTTGAGGGCATCGGATATGCCCACGAGGGCGACCTGGGGATACCGGGCCGGGAGGCATTCAAATACGAGGGGAAGGATCATCTTCGAAAGCACCATCTCTATGTTTGTGCGGCCGATGCGGAAGAACTTAGAAGGCACATCTGCTTCAGAGACTACTTAAGAAGCCACCCTGAAGCCGTCAGGGAATACAGCCGCGTGAAGGAAGAAGGCGCGGCTCTGTATCCGTATGATATCGATGCTTATATCAGGCACAAGGCACCATTTATCGAAGGGATATACAAAGAACTGGGGCTTCCAACTTGATGCCTTTACGAAAGAAGTGATACAATCTACCATATTTGTTCGGAGGGGCATATGAAGAAAAAGTCATTGGCGACGTATATCCTGTTCGCTCTATTTATCCTTCAGTTTCTTGCTATAGCTTTTTTTAATCTTACCCAGCTGGATAAACACATCGGTATAGATACATCCACGTATTTTTTTCAGACGATAGAAACATGGAGACAGAAGAGCCTGATCCTCTCGGACTGGGAGTACCAGACGACATTTGCCATAGATTCACCCGTTCCTCTGGCGGCGCTTTTTTACGGGATATGCGGTAATGTATTCATTGCATACGGACTGGCCAATACTATTCTTTCAGGTGTTTTCCTGTTTGTTCTCTTCAGGCTCATCAGATACTTTAAGATGTCGGACGAGGCAATGCTCATAGTCCTGAACCTGGCTGAATGTCTTCATTTTTCCGATTTTTTCGATAATTACAATTCTCTGGAATACGGAAGTGTCCTTCTTATCCAAAACGGAGCCTATGTCGTAAAAACGATAATAGCCCTTCTTATCATCCTGTCCGCTGTTACCTTTATCGAAAACAAAAAGAACATACCGCTTCTCTGCGTTACCGGTGTTCTGGTATTTATATGCAGCATGTCCAGCGGATTCTGGCTGTTTGCCACAGTCATCGTTCCCATGATCTTATGGAGAGTCATAAAAAAGGCTCTTGAAAAGAACTGGATCGGGATCTTTAAAGATAAGATCTTCATATTCCTTGCCGCACTGGTCTTTGTTTCTTTCGCCGGGCAGTATGTGATGGTGGTCTGCCTGGATCATCTTACTATCGATTCGACCATGAATATGGTGACACTGGAGACATTCTGGGATAACATTCATGCAGTGGTATTGGGATATCTGGAACTGACCGGATCACTTCCTCTTCACGAGACTTCCGTTCTGTCTTCTGACGGGATCATGATGTGTATGTATCTTACCGTAGCCGTTATAACGATAGTTGCCGTTATCCGGTATATAAAGAAGATCGCAGAAGATGAGAAAGTTCAGAGCCTCTATTCCGTAATGTTCGGAAATATCGCTTTGTATCTGATCTGTAATACATTGCTTGGCGCGCGGTTCTTTGAAGTAAGATATCTTGTAGTCTTTTACCTTCTGGCAACGATAATACTGGGCAGATTTATCGATTCCGATATGTTTGAGAGATTCGGCCGCAGGCAGATGCTCGCCCTGATCACCGTAACCTTATTTGCACTTAATCTGTATTCCGATCTGCTCTATTATAACAAGACTATAAACAACGCAAGGCTTAACGGGATAATCGCTTCCGTGAAGCAATGTGATGTTGATACGGTATATTTTTACGGTCTGTCAAATATCGTATATGCCCGCGATCTCCGTGCGCTGGACAGTGACAATGTCTATAAGCTCGTAATAGATGACTATTATGTCTATCACTGGGGCGACACTCTGCGAAACGATGACTGGATGACCGGAAGCAGGAAGCTCATAATCTACGACCCTGCCGGAGAAACCGATCTTCCGGCACATGTCCTCGAGGGATCCACGGTGTATTCTGAAGATATCGAAGGATATGTCTTTCTTCTGTATGACGGAGCCATTCCGGAATTTAACCACGATTACATAATGTATTGATCTGCATCTTACCGCCTCATTTTGCATCTTGTCCGCTGATGCGTTGAAGTGCGGCTGCTACAGCCATATATTCATCTCAGAAAGAGCGAAAGGCGGAGATGAGATATGGCATTATTACTTCTTATCATACTTACGGCAACAGAACTCGGATTTACGGTCTTCGGGTTTACGGCTAAGGATACAAAAAAGGAATGGACACTTAAGAGGGTCATCGTAACGGCAGCGCAGATAATAATATATCTTCTGATGCTGGTTCTGCCCGGGATAGACGCGGGTTTCAGGTTCAAAGGGCTTATTGTCTGCCTGTTTATAAGACTTGCCGCGGCCGGGATCTTTTGGATCTGTAACAGAAGGGATCAAAAGATCAAGAAGAAGGGCGCGATGGCCGCAGGGGCTGTTCTTAGCATCATACTTATCGCATCCTCCATGGCTCCGGCGTTTCTTTTCTCCGACTATAACGGAAGGCCTCTTACCGGTGAATATAATGTGCTTCAGGCGCAGACGATCCTGATCGACAGATCGCGGATCGAGGAGTTCGAGACCGACGGATCCTTCCGTGAAGTTCCCGTTCATTTCTTCTATCCCGAAGGATGTGAAGAAAAGCTTCCACTCATAATATTCAGTCACGGCGCTTTCGGATACTATCAGAGCAATGAATCGACGTTTATGGAACTCGCGAGTAACGGCTATGTAGTAGCCAGTATCGAACATCCTTATCATTCTCTTTTCACGAAGGATACAAACGGCAGACTGATAACCGTTGACCCCGGTTTCTTTAACGATGCGCTGACGATCGGAAACAGCGACGATGAGTATACGGAAGAGGAGATCTTTGCTTATACTTCCGTGTGGATGAAGATCCGTCTGGACGACATGAACTTCGCCATAGATACGCTTAAGGAGGCTTCAGAAAACGGAATCACGGATGTGTTCTTCGAGCCGGACAGAAATGTCATCGATGCGGTTTCGCTTATAGATGATTCGAGGATCGGACTGATCGGTCATTCGATGGGCGGCGCGACGGCCGTAACCTGCGGAAGAAGAGACGATATATCTGCCGTAGTGGATCTTGACGGAACGATGCTGGGAGAGATCCTGGGTGCTGCCGGAAACGAAGACATCATCAACACAGAGCCCTATACCACACCTCTTTTAAACTTTGAGAAAGAGGATCATCACGAAGGCAGGACAGAGTATGAAAGAGAAGGCATCACCTATGTGAATTCAGTGATACTCGGCGGTGCAGAGGAAGCCTTCAACACATATTTTACCGGAGCGGAGCACATGGACTTTACCGACCTGCCGCTTTTCTCCCCCGTCCTGGCAGGAAGCCTCGGTTCGGGCGATGTCGACCACGAGGCGATGATCGACACGGTAAATGGTATTGTCGTCAGATTTTTTGATTGTTATCTTAAAGGAGAAGGTACTTTTACCGTAAACGAATGTTATTGAGGTCGTTATGGAAATAACAGTAAAGAAGATAGGCGCGGAGCAAAAGGAATATATCGAGATCGGCTGTCACAAAAAGGATGAGCGGATAAACGAGATCGTCAGGTTTATCAGGTCGCGCCGGGGGATACTGACGGGAACAAAGGATAACCGGCGGTACAGTATCGCGCTGCCGGACATCCTCTATATCGAGGCGGTCGACGAGAAGACCTTTATATATCTGGAGAAGGACTGCTACGAATCGGGGCGGAGGCTCTATGAATTCGAAGAGGTGCTATCGGGCAGGAGCTTCGCCAGGATATCGAAGTCGGTCATTGTAAATCTAATGAAGATCGATTCGATACGCCCGTCCCTGAACGGAAGATTCTCGTGTCTTTTAAGAAACGGTGAGCAGGTCATCATCTCGCGTAAATACGTTCCGGACATAAGGGAAAAGCTCAGAGGAGGCGCAATATGAAAGATCATATAAAAGAGACACTGGGTATATTCTTTATAGCCGTCACGCTCATAGATGCGGCTATGTTCATATTGGGGATGATGCTGCAGCCTGACATGCAGTTTGGCTATGAGGCTTTCGTTTATCCGCTGATATACGGAGCGATCGGCTGCATCCCGAGCCTGATCTTTTACACCAAAAAAGAGATGACATTTAAGCAGGCTCTTGTAAGGGACCTTCTCCAGATGTTCATGATCGCGGGACTTATTGTAGGCGTAATGTTCGGCAGCATCAAACTGACATCCGACACCCTTCCGCAGTTCATCGGAGTCGTAATAAGCATCGTGATAATATATATCCTTGTCAATGTTATCGGCTGGGTCTTTGATATGAAGACCGCAGTAAAGATGACCGAAGATCTTAAGAAATACCAGGAAAAGATAACGGAAGAGAACGCATAAGGATAAATGATGGTATAATAGAGGGCGGTCGGAGGGGACTCCGGCCGGCAGACATATATTTATCTGAGGGGTGGATAATGAGAAAAAGCTTTTTGGCGGCAGTACTGCCGGTATTGATGCTGTTTATGACATCGTGTCATGTGAGCTTTCATTTTCCTCCGGAAACATCTTCCGGATCCGGGAGTATTCCCGAACAGCTGACCGCGGAGGATTTTGTCCTTCATAATCCATACGGGCTGGAGTACATAATGATATCCGAGAACGGGGAAGACGTTCCGTATTATGTCATCAGCACCGATTATGACGGCAATGTGCTGCTTCTTCGAAAGGAGGTTCTTCCCGAGCCGATGCCGTATTCGTATGAGGAGGCGATCTATAATACGGGAGTTACCTATTATCCCGGGAGTGCGGTCGATCAGTATCTGAGCGATGAGTTCCCGGGGAGGCTTTCTGACGGGCTTTCCGCGGATCTGGCCGTCAGTGATGTTCCCGTGTATACCATAGATTCCGTGAGGGGTGCCGGGGATATGCAGATCGAGACCATACCGAGGAGCATATTTGTCCTTTCGGGTTCCGAGGTGGGGCTTAATGTGTATCATCAGATCAGAGACGGAGAGACTGTCGATAACATAGAGGAGATAAATGCAGAAGAACTGAACTGGACACGTACATCGTATTTTCTTGAGGATGATGTGCGCGTATTTGTAAACAGCAATGAAAGTTACGGCGGCGAAGGGGTATCGGAGTGTCATTATATAAGACCCGCGATAACGATCCCGTCCGGAATGAATGTAATTGAAGACAACGGAGTCTACAGACTCGAATGTGAGAGGTAAAAGACTATGAAAATTGAAAAGATAAAAGATGGCAACGAGAAAAGAAGTATAACCAGAACGGTCCTGGAGGCCTTGCCCGAGTGGTTTGAGGTCGTCGAGAGCCGCGAACAGTATATAAGGGAAAGCGAAGACAAGATCTTTTTCGCCGCGCTCGACGGGGATTCGCCCGCAGGTTTTCTGTATCTGAAGCAGACCGGCAGGGATACCGTCGAGCTTGCCGTAATGGGAGTCAGGAAAGAGTATCACAGGCAGGGCCTCGGAAGGCAGCTTTTTGAACAAGCAAAAGCCGCAGCCACAGAGGAAGGCTACAGCTTTATGCAGGTCAAGACCGTTAAGCTCGGCGTGTACGAGGACTACGACAGGACCAACAGATTCTATCTTGCCCTCGGATTCAAGGAATTTGAAGTGTTCCCGACATTATGGGATGAAGCCAACCCCTGCCAGGTCTATGTGATGAGCCTTAAGTAAGCACATCCTTATATTGTAACGAATAAAGGATATCGCGCCGCTTCAAAAGGAAAGAAAAGGATGTTTACGAATAAAGAGATAATAGAGACTGCCATGAGGCAGTCTGCATATGATGCCAACTGCGAGCCCGGTGATTTTTGCAGGCAGGAGAATATCATAACGGTATCAAAGCCGTCGCCGATGGCCCGGAAGTATCTGGAACTGCCCCATGCATGTAATCTCATTTCCTACGGTAACAATATCGTTGCGACGGTCAGCGAAGAGTACCGGGATATAGTCTCGGATTACATAGAGAGATTCTCCGTGGAGCACTGCTTTGAGACCCCAAATATGCATGTCTTAAACGATGCTTTTCTTAAGCACGGATACAAAGTGTGCTTTATGGCGGAATATTTCCTGCCCGACATGAATATCCTTCGCGAGCTTTCCTGTCCCTTTGAGACAAGGATCCTCGAGAAGGATGATCTAAAAGATCTTTATGTCGCGTCATGGAGCAATGCTCTTTCCTTCAATAGACCCGAGCTGGATGTGCTCGGGGCGGGAGCATACGATAACGGGCGTCTCATAGGCCTGGCTGCCTGTTCGGCAGACTGCGACACGATGTGGCAGATCGGCGTGGATGTACTGCCGGAGTACCGGAGAATGGGAATAGCGTCTGCTCTGACGAGCAGACTGGCTCTGGAGATCATAAAAAGAGACCGTGTTCCGTTCTACTGCTGCGCATGGAGCAATCTGAAGTCGGCCAGAAACGCCGTGAAGAGCGGACTGCGCCCTTCATGGGTCGAGATGACCGTCAAGAATGCCTGCTTCGTGGATAAGATGAACGGGGTGGAGTGACCCGGTATTTACCGGTCAGAGATATTAACTTATATGCACTAAGACGATCTCGGGGTAGTTGTTGATACGGATCGGGACCGCGCTGTTCCCGAGTCCTCTGCTGACTATCATCTGTGTACCGCCGAGATCGAAGATGCCCGAATAATACTCGGGAAAGAACTCCACTTCGGGGGACAGAAGACCGCCCCTTCCGGGGATTATTATCTGACCGCCGTGAATATGTCCCGCGAGCACAAGATCCGCGTTTAGGTATGAATAGAGCGAGGTGTACTGCGGTTCGTGTGCCAGAAGGATGACAGCAGATCCGTCGGGGAAAGGACCGTAAGCACCGTTTTCTTCAAAAGAACGGAGGGATCTGTCGGAGATCCCCGCCAGGATCACGCCGTTTGTCTCGACATAGGTATCATCCAGGAATGTTACGCCGTTTGAAGTGAGCGAAGAGATGAACGTATCAAGGCGTTCCTGATCGAAGCGCCATTCGTGATTGCCTGTTATATAGTAGACCGGCGCGATCTCACCGGCTCTTGTCATGAAGGTCAGAGCGGTCGGAAAAGACGTGTGCATGGAATCGACTACGTCTCCCGTGACCACTATGATATCGGGATCGCATTCTCTTATCCGGTCGAGGAGGATATGCTCGTTGATCCCGAAGACCTGATTATGAAGATCAGAGATCTGAACTATCGTCAGATCCTGCCGGAGCCCCAGATCGATATCATACTCGGTCGTGACCAGATGGTAGTCCTGATAAAGGCAGTATCCCCACAGTGTCATATGGAGAACGAGAAAGATGGGGATCGTAATATAGAACTTAGGCTTTCTGATCTTATGACGCCATATGAGCATGCCGAGCAGAGCTCCGAGGCATCCGCAGAAGATTACCGGAAAGAGTATCAGAAATCTTTCCGATATGCGCCACCTGCCGGTCCTGGCCTTATGCTTGTCCAGTCCGTAAAGGATAAATGTGAGGATATTGGTTAAGAAGAGAAAAACGACCAGTACCAAAGAGCCTTATACTCCCAGTCTTTCCCGGATCGCGCGGATCGCTTTCTCGGCGGAATGCTGTTTAATGAGGCCTTCCTTAGCATATGCCAGGAGATGGACGGTACCGTTATCGGAAGCAACTACTACGATCGCAGGATTAAATCCGCCGATCCCCGACGGGATCCTCGCGATTATCCTGTCGTGATCCTTGTCATCGCTGATCGTCTCGCCGAGGTCAATGACCGCGCTCTTTAAGACGGCATATGTTACGTATCCGGAATCGAAGGATTCATAGGCGCAATGAGTCTTAAGCGAAGCAGCTACGGAAGATACGGCATTTATTCCTCTTTCGGAGGTCCCGTCGGGAGCAAGTTCTCCCAGTGCTTCTGCAAGTATGAGTTCTATATCTTTTCTATCCATGTCTGTATTACCCTCCCTAAGCAGTATACGATATGTATTATACCATCAGAGATATCAACAAAAAACAGACCCGGAAACGGCAGAAGGAAACCGTCTCCGGGTATTACGCCTGCGGGTATATCAGGCATATATATGGCTTAAGGGGATCATCAGAAAGAGGAAGCGTCGAAGCTTGGAAGAGTCGTTACGGTCCCGTCGGAATCGATCTCGATCGCTTCGTAAGCATCGCCGTTCCT
>JAFZWN010000078.1 GCA_017617295.1 Clostridiales bacterium
CCGAGAATATCAAGAAGCAGAAGCCCGCCGCCGTATATCTCATCAGCTTTATAACGGGCATCTTTTTACTCGGATATGCATACTATCTCGGTATCAATGGTCTGATATGGGAAGTGGGGAGATATATCCTGCTCCTGGTCGTCTGCGGCCTCATCGGTACATTTCTCGTCTTCTACGGGATGCGGTTCGGCATGGATAAGATCGCACGCAGAGGATCTGGCAAGAGCCTTCATGTGTTCAGTTTCCGTCAGGTACAGGATACCGTCATCTGCCGTTCGGGAACAATGGCGATATGCTCGCTCCTGATACTGTTTGCCGTCGTGTGTCTGGGAGCCGGAATAGGTTTTTACATATCTTTCGATCTTTACGAGGATCATATAACGGATTACACATTTGAAGATGATAATTATGACAGGAATTATAAGGAGATAATTAGGGAGAAACTCGAGGAACTCGGTATCGCGGATAGATTTGAAGAACTGTACACGGTTCGCGTGGGACTGATAAACGTATGGGATGATTATGAAACTGCCTTCGACATGGATGAAGCCTTTGACAAGATGGATTTTGAGGATCCGGACTATGATTATCACTATGATTTCCTGAGATATAATCATTATCCCCGTCTGATAGCTCTCTCGGATTATAACAGGATCCTCGAAATAGCAGGTGAAGAGACGATCGATCTGAAAGAAAATGAGATCGCTCTTTATATGGACCGGGATTATGTGAGGGGCGGAGATCCGGGGTTCTATGAGAGGATCCTGTCTGACGGGTATACGGCAAGGATCGCCGAAAATTACTATAGAGTCATGAGCAGAGTGTACAGCACGCCTCTTTCGATGGAATATGTCATGCCCCTGTCCCTCGGTGTCATAGTTCCCGATGATACGTTCATGGAATTGACGGAGGAGGATTACGCCACTTACGTGAATGCGATCCTTTCTTCCGAGTATCTCTCGGAGGGTAATACCGTCGAGATGTACGATGAGATAAATGATATCCTCGATACGGATCCTGATATCAGCTACTCATGCTATATCGAGAATATGGGAAGACAGCTGTTCTATCTCGTGGCAGCCAGCTATACGCTCATCTATCTCGCGATAATATTCTGTGTAATTGGAAATACGATACTCGGAGTCCAGTTCCTGATGGGACAGAAAAAGAGCCACCGCCGCTACCGGACTCTCATCAAGCTCGGAGCCACGCACAATGTTTTATGCGAGACATCGGCCAAACAGATCAACTGGTACTTCGGTATCCCTCTCTCGGTCGCTTCCATGAGCGCCATATTCGGGGTAAGATCTCTTTATCAGGGAACACTGTCGAGCCGGACCATGTCGAACATGAATACAATGCTCCTGGCTGCGGGAATTGTTATTGTGGCATTTTGTCTGGTAGAATGTATATACATCTGGGTGGTCAAAAGGTCGAGCTACACTTTCTTAAGTTCCCTTATGACTCCCGAAAGAGAGGAATAAGAATTGAAGCATATCGTTATCGTAGAGGATGAAGCTCTGGTAAGAGAGGAGCTCTCGTCAACTCTTTCCAATAACGGATACCGCGTGAGCGTCGTCGAGGATTTCGGCGACGCTTCAAATGTTATCCTGGACCTTTGCCCGGATCTCGTGCTTCTGGATCTTAACCTTCCCCAGGTAAGCGGATACCAGATATGCAGGGATCTGAAGAATAAGTCATCGATCCCGGTCCTTATACTGACTTCTCAGGATCAGTTAAAGGATGAGCTCCATGCGCTCGAGCTCGGGGCGGACGAGTTCATAACCAAGCCGTACCGTACCGAGAGGCTCCTTATGAGGATCAGTAACGTCCTTAAGAGATTCGAGGGGAGAGGTAACCTTATCGAAGGCCCGGGATTCCTTCTGGACCGTAATACATACACGTTATATATTGACGGCAATTCATGTATCCTTCCGAAGAATCAGGGAAAGCTCCTTGAAGTTCTCCTTGAGAAGAGAGGGAGCGTAGTCACCAAGGAGGATCTCTGCGGAGCCGTATGGGGGACGACGGAGTTCATCGACGAGAATGCCCTGCAGGTCAATCTCACGAGACTTAAGAAGACGATGTCGGGCCTTCAGATGAAGTGCCATATCGTGAGCGTCCGCGGCGTGGGGACTACACTGCAGGTCCCGGAGGAGTAAGTGATGCGGATACTGAAGACGATATGGTCGAACCTGAGTATCCTCGTGATGTTCCTGGTATTTGATGCTTTCTTCATCTTTGCGCTCTGGGTGATCGATTCCGAAGCGATCGTAAAGCTGGGATTATCTGTATTCCTCTTTTCGGTGATCGCTTTTTCTTCTATCTGCGCTCTTCTGGCCAGGAGGGACAGGAAGGCAAGAGAAGCCCTGGGTGCTCTTCTTGACGATCCAGATCAGCATAAGAAGGAACAGCTTATCAGATATCTCGGACCGTCTTCCCGCGAAAGTGTCGATCTCCTGTATAAAAGGATCATCGACGATGAACAGCAGATATCTTCTCTTAGTTCCAGCGTGGCTGACTACGAGGATTATGTCGAGGAATGGGCGCATGAGGCCAAGACACCGATCTCGCTATTGACCCTTATCCTCGATAACCACGGTCACGAGATGCCCGCTGATGTAGTCGGGAAGACCGAATATATCAGGAGCCGTCTGAGCGAATATGTGGATCAGATGCTTCAGTATTCCAGGGTCAAGAGCAGCAGGAAGGACTACCTGTTCGATCATATAAAGATAAACGACGTTATATCCGAAGTCGTGGAGGATTACAGGCCTCTTCTTGACGAGAAGGATTTTACCGTTCTTAACTTCGTAAAGGATGAGATCTGTTATTGCGACAGGAGAGCCCTGAAGTTCATGCTCGGCCAGTTCGTCAGTAACGCGGTCAAGTACAGTAAGGAGGATCCGTCCCTGAAGTTTACCTTTGAAGACGGGGTGCTGACGGTCGCCGATAACGGTATAGGCGTCAAGGAATCCGATCTGCCCTATATCTTTGAGAGAGGCTTTACGGGCGATACCGGAGAGTTCAGGGGCAAGGCAACCGGTATGGGGCTCTATCTTGCTTCCAGGGTCGCCGAGGATATGAATCTGTCTCTTAATGCATCCGGGTCTCGGGGCGGCGGTTTCTCCATCTCCGTTATCTTTCCTGATATCAAAAAAGGACTGTGAATTCACAGTCCTTTTTGTTGAGCGTCGGAGGGGGTATCCTTACTCTTTATGCTGCGGGTTTCTCGTGGCATTCGGTTGCATAGTTGCATGAAAAGTTCTCGGGTCTGAAGAGTGTGTTTTCGAATCTTCTTATTACGTCATCATCCGAGATCTCATCTATATCCTCATAGAATTCGTTCTCATCGTCATAGAGCATGATGACACGAAGTTCCTCGAATTCCTCTTCGGTAAGTTCATATATCGTTTTGATGTTATTCATTTTCCATATCCTCCTTATCGGGTTCATCTGTTTCTTATGATTCAATGATAATCTCAGTTGCCCCCGGAGTCCACTTACATCGCATGTAATGAAAAGGTCTCCCGTTAGGGGAGACCTTAATGAACTTTACTCTTCTTTGATATACTTGCTGAACTCTTTCTTTATAATGTCCCAGTCCATATCGAAGCGCTGCATGTGTTTGATCGTCGCTGCTCTGGCCGCTTCCTTGTCCTGACGCCTGATGGCTTCGAAGATCTCGGTGTGGTCGGATACTATCTTGGAATCCTTGACGGATTCGAGACTTAATCTTCTTACGCGGTCGAAGTGAACGCTCATGAGCCTGACCATGTAGTGGCACTGCAGCTTATCGCAGATCCTGTAGATGATATAGTGGAATTCGTTATCGAGATCCATGAGCTTGTTAAAGTCGTTGCCGCTGAAGAATCTCTGGAGCTTCAGGTTCATCTCGAGTTCTTCGAGATCAGCGGGAGTCGCCATATCGCAGGCAAGCTCGGCAAGTGAGGCCTCAACGGTCTTTCTTAAGAAACGGGCTTCGTTGATAAGTGCATAATCGATAAGCGAGACTCTGCAACCCCTCTGAGGAAGAACATCAAGGATCCTCGATTTGGAAAGTTCAAGGAATGCTTCGTGGACCGGAGTCCTGGAACATCCGAGCTGGGAAGCTGTCTCCTGCTCGCCTATGAGCGAACCGGGCTCTATCTCCATATTAACGATATTGTCTCTGATTATCCTTAGAGCATAATCCCTGTTGGTCTCTGTTTTTAATCTGGGGGTAACTATCATTGCACTATTGACCTCCGCTGATAATGACCTCTATATAATACACTATTTTATCCTAAAAACATCAAATATATTTTTGGAGTGTACTTCGGACGCTGCCCTTGCCCTGAAGCATCGAAACGAACATGGATCTGATCTTGTCCGCCAGACCGCAGGCGATCAGATCGGTCCCGAAGATCATGTCGTTTCTAAGGATGGGATCGATACGATCGCCGGCGGTCGCCGGATCGTTCCAAATAACTTCATGAAGGAAGGTTTGAAGTTCAGAAAGCATAGGGTCCTGACTCAGGGTCATATCATCTCCGTTGTCATCTTTTGCCAGCAGATATCGAAGCCAGCCGGCGATGACAAGAGGTACGAGCTGCAGTGAAGTAACGTCGAGCGATGGATCGGCAATATAGGACTTGATGGTCTCACCGAATCTTATCGGTATCTTGAGACTCGTGTCGGTGGCGATCCTCTGCGGAGCGTCGGGTATATAGGGATTAGGAAGTCTCTCGTTGATGACTTCATCGATGAATTCGGAAGGGGAGATGATACCGGGATCAGTGACCACCTTCATTGCTTCTCCGTAGCCGAGCTTACGGACGAGAGAACAAAGATCGTTATCATTCATCTCATCGGCGATCTTTGTATATCCGAGAAGACATCCGAAAACCGCGAGGGCGGTGTGAAGCGGATTAAGGCATGTCGTGACCTTCATCTTCTCGACCTTGTTGACGGTATCCCTGTCTGTCATATAGACTCCGGCTTTTTCCAGTTCGGGCCTTCCTGCGGGAAAGCGGTCCTCGATGACAAGATACTGCGGGATCTCGGCATTTACGAAAGGAGCGATGTAAGTCCCTTTCGATGTCGTTACCGGATCCATTCCTGATATACCGAGTTCCTCGATCTTGGCCTGAACGGTACGGTCGGGGCGCGGAGTGATCTTGTCGATCATGGTCCAGGGGAAACTTATGTTATCCTCATCGGATATCCAGTCGTAAAAGTCCCTGCCGACATAACCCTTCTCCATCCACATCGATGCGATCTCGAGGATACTGTTACGGAGCTTCTCGCCGTTATGGCTGCAGTTATCCATACTTACCAGTGCCAGAGGCCTGCGGCAGGAATCAAAACGTGCAAGGAGGAGAGAACAGACTCGGCTCATGGCATGAACGCAAGAGGACGGTCCGTTACCGATATCCGAGGTCACGACCGGAAGATAATTACCGTCGATGCCCCTTAATGCATAACCCTTCTCGGTAAGAGTAAAGCTTATCATCTGAAGGGAAGGCGAGCATGCGATCGCGGTCAGCCTGTCCGAGGCTTCTTTACCGCCCGATGCCGCATTGACTGCTTCACATACTGATGCGATGATACTGATATCTATATTCCCGTCAGGACGCATGCCCGCGGCGACAGTGAGATTATCGTGAGGCTTATAGATGTCCTCGATTATCTCCCCGTCAAAAGTATCCGCGGCAATTATCCCTTTATCCGTTATTCCCTGATCGAGCAGATCCTGCGCCAGTCCCGCTATGAATATCCTGAAGATATTTCCTGCGCCGAAATGAAGCCAAACGGGTTCGGCGACGGTGGCTGCGACTGTCTTATCGATATTAAATCCGGGTACGCGGACAGGTAAGGAAGACAGACTACCGTTACGAAGCGATTCGATCTTAAGCTCGACCATATTTAACTGTATCTCCTTGATAGGATTATTATTTCTGCTTTGAGCAGGCTTCCCAGAGCCCGTTGATATATGTTGCTCCGAGTGCCCTGTCGTAAAGACCGTAGCCCGGGCGACCGTTCTCATCCCAGATCTTCCTTCCGTGGTCGGGACGGATATAACCGTCGAATCCCGAATCCATGAGAGTCCTTACGATCTCGTACATGTCGAGATCGCCGCATGAAGAAAGATGCGCACTCTCGTGGAAGTCCGTATCGGAAGTATGTCTGACATTTCTCAGATGGACAAAAGGAATCCTGCCTTCGGAAGCGAACTCTTTGGCGATAGCGACAACGTCATTATCCTTGTTGGCGCCGAGGCTTCCCGTACAGAGAGTAAGACCGTTCCTCCTGCTGGAATTAAGAGAAAGATATCTGCGGATGGATTCCCTGCAGTTTACGACCTTGGGAAGGTTAAAGAGAGGGAAAGGCGGATCGTCGGGATGAACGCCGAAATCGATATCGTATTCCTCTGCATAAGGCATGATGGCATCGAGGAAATACTTGATGTTATTGAAGTACTCGTCCTGTGAGACATTCTGATAGAAGGCTATGTCCTTGGCCATGGCTCCGAATCTCTCGGGTTCCCAGCCGGGCAATGTGAAATTATTTGATCCGTTGATCATGGATTCCGTCATGCTCTCGAGAGTGAGTTTCTGAGCAGCTGCATGTGAATAGGACATCGCGTAGCTGCCGTCGGGAAGAGGCAGATAAAGGTCGCTTCGGAACCAGTCCATGACCGGCATGAAGTTATAGCAAACGCACTTGACTCCCGCCTCGCCGAGATTCTTCATAGTCTGGATGTAATTGTCTATATACATGTCGCGGGAAGGGAGCCCCTTCTTGATGTCCTCGTGGACATTGATGCTCTCGATGACTTCCATCTCGAGTCCCGCTTCGTTGATCTCGTTCTTAACTGCGAGGATCTGCTCCATCGGCCAGACCTTGCCTGCGGGGAGATCCGAAAGGAATGTGGCCACGCCCGTAACTCCGGGGATCTGGCGAATCTGACTTAAAGTTACTGTGTCGTCTCCGTTGGGAAACCATCTGAGAACCATCTTCATTGTATTAAACCAGCCTCTCGATCCTGTTTATAATGTCTCTATGAACTAGAATACTAGTTTGCTAGAAGTAAGTCAATAAGTATTTTGTAGGGGAAATTTCACAAACAAATCTAAAGATTATTATACATCTTTTTTGTGAGTTTGGGGAATCTTAACCTATATTGATCCTCTGTCACGACTTCGGATCAATATTTTGCAGATGCTGCTGCAAAACGGCCTATATGTAACACATTTTGCAAAATAACTGAATATTCATTCCGGAGTCAGTCTGTTTCTACTTCTTTCCTTGCCGTTTTCGGAGCAAGCATATTCAAAACGGCAGGGAGAAGGATAATGAATCCGAAGACTTTTATCACTTCGACAACCGAGGCGAGATAAACTGTTACTATACTGAAATCGCCTGCGGTATCGCTTATGAGATTGGTACACGTTCTGGTGCCCGAATAAAAGAGTATTCCGAAAATAATAAACAGCGTGGACCTGATGATGGAATCGATCCGGTCCTTCTTGTTGTCGTCGGGTTTCTTTAACTTTTTTACCGTTATGAAAAGACCTGTAAAGATCAGGATGATCGCGATAATGCCGCATGCTATCTGGATATAATTAAGCATCGTTATCAGTCTCCCCGTTCTGTCTTCGTTCTTCGTTGGCTTTCGCTACGGCAAAAGACTTCTCGGCGGTCCTCATAATAAGGAACGTAAAACCTGCGGGCGCGATAAGTGCGGCAGGGGGGAAGAATACCATGAGTGCTGCGGCGGTCAGAGTGTAGAACCATATAAGTAATGTCCTTCCCGGATTCATTACGGAAAGGAGGGTGCTGTTGATGAGAAGATGCTTCGTATCGTTATTGAACCTTGCGATATAAGGAAATGTCATAGGACATGCAAAGAATAAAGGGAGGAGCAGAAGGAGCGAGACAGGGAAATACCAGTCCGGAAGCGTAAGTTCCCCGAAGCCGAAGACCGCTACACGGATATTAAATGCAGATGCTCCCGCGTAGAGGAGAAAGATGATACCGGTGATAAGTCCCTGCTTTATGTTGAGCTTAAATGATCTCAGGAAATCCTTCGAAGGTGTATCGTAACCCAGGGCGAATCTTCTGTGCACCGCAAAATAAAGAGCGGATGAAGATGCGCCTATCGTGACTAGCGGAAGCGAACAGATCACCCAGAGCAGCGAAAGGATAAGGAGATCCCAAATTATTTCTCCTACCATAAAAAGCTTTGATCTGGATAAACGCTCAAACGATGATTCCATAAATATTTCCGGCTAAAGAGTTATAATCATATTGCATCTGAGTGGATTATAAACTAAGATATCGTCAAATACAATCAGAATTATTCTAGTATGCAAGAGGAGGGTATATGAAGCTTGCAGGCATTTTCAAAGATCGCATGATCTTGCAGAGGAACAAGGAAAACCATATATTCGGAGAGGATGATTCACCTGAAGTAACCGTGGAGATAATGGGCAGGACCTATAGTTGCTCAACATCCGGCGGAAAGTTCGATGTCCTTATCCCGCCCGTTGATACTGCTATCGATATCGACATTACTGTAAGAGGATCCGAGACTGTCGTCCTTCATGAAGTATGTTTCGGTGACGTTTATCTTCTGGCTGGCCAGTCGAATATGGAGCTTCCCGTATACCGTACTCTGGATATATCCAAGGATATAGTTGAAAAGGCTGATTATCCTTACATAAGACAGTACAGGCTGGTGCCTGATAACGACTTTAAGCCTCTCGAAGAATATTCTCTTCCCGATCAGCCCTGGGTCAGTGCGGTAAAGGGGGAGATAGACGAGATGAGTGCAGACGGTTTCTTTACTTTCAGCAGAGTATATGAGAAACAGGGTGTACCGATAGGACTCATCCTGAACGCGCAGGGCGGTTCGACAATCGAAGCCTGGATGCGAAAGGAAGACCTCGACCGCGAAGCAGATGAACTTGATCTTATCGATCAGAACTACGGCGCCGGTTTTCTTCCTTCCAAAGTCGCCTCACAATACGAAGAAGGCGCGAAGTGGAGAGAGGCCACAGAGATATTCGATCCTTCCGAGTATTCGTCAAAGATGCCTGCTGATGCTTCTGATGTTACTTTCCCGGGGATGCTCCGTGATATCACCGGCAGCACCTGGTTCTATAAGGAATTCACTCTCGATACGGATCCCGCGGATGAAGATGCTTTCCTGTATCTGGGTATGCTCATAGATGCCGACCGTACATATATCAACGGAACGGAAGTTGGACGCACCGAGTATATGTATCCTCCGAGAAAGTATCCTTTCGCCTCTAATATTCTTCACAAGGGAAGCAACCTGATCGCGGTAAGACTCATAAGCGAATCTGAAAGTGCGGGATTTGTTGCCGAGCATCCCTATTATGTTGAAGTTGACGGGAAGAAGACCGACCTGAAGGGAACGTGGAAGATGATCAGGGAATGCTCGTGCGGTATCAATCCGCCCGTCAAGATGATGGTCATGTATCCCACGGTGCTTTATAACAGCGCGATACAGACACTTAAGGGTATCGGCGTAAAGGCATTCTACTGGTATCAGGGTGAATCGAACGGCGAGAATTACGTGGATTACGATAAGAAGTTCCTGAAGATGATCAGAAGCTGGAGAGAGATATTCGGAGAAGATATACCTGTCGTATCTACGATAATGCCCGACTATATCAATCCACAGTCAGACGACATCAGTGAAGTCCCATACGGCTGGAGAGAGATACAGAGGCAGCAGGAGGAGGCTCCGGATATGGTCCCGGGGTGTTATGTTGTCGATGCCAGGGATCTCGGACAGCCATTCGAACTCCATCCCCAGAGGAAACCGGAACTCG
>JAFZWN010000079.1 GCA_017617295.1 Clostridiales bacterium
CCTCGGCGCATTCGCGCCTGCGTAAGAAGTGTGAAACAGTTTTTTTGTGACCACCGAGAATGCGTAAGAAGTTTGATACAAGGTTTTTCGTATACATTTACTACTTTCTTTTGATCCATAATATACGGGAAGATCAAAACTTGTATTTTTACGTATATAGATATGCTTTCAAAAGCCATAATTATATACGGGATAATAAAAGAGTTCATTATTCCGTATATACCATTCAAAGAATTATATACGGAAACCATGTATTAGGGCATTTCCCGTATAAATCAACGAAGAAAAACTTGTTAAAAATATACGGAATCCTCTGATTTTATATCATTCCGTATATACCATTCAAAGAATTATATACGGAAACCATGTATTAAGGCATTTCCCGTATAAATCAACGAAGAAAAACTTGTTAAAAATATACGGAATCCTCTGATTTTATATCATTCCGTATATATGCATGAAAAGCCGATGACCGGCTTAAATCTAATATACAGATCCGTCATGCCACACTGTCAAGGCTGGCTTTTCCACCGCGCCAGCGGCTTCGGCCTTGACAGTGCATGTGGATCTGTTCTATGGACATAAGCCGGTCATCGGTTGTTACTCGAATCTGTTCTCGAGAATGCGTATACTTATCCTCAGTAATTATGAGCCCAGGATTGTCCGATGTTATATGATACCAGCTCGAACTGCATGAACATCAGGTAGACGATCACCGTTATGACCGCAAAGCCCAGGAGCTTTTTTGATCTTGACGGGTTAGAAGATATCACTCCCGCTATAGCGAGGATGAGGCTTATCCCAAGTAATGCCAACTGGATTATATGATCGATATTGCCGAATACATAATTGAAAGACATTTTTATATCCTCCCATTATCCCTTGATAACGTCATTATATCATGAAAGAGCGGCTGCGTTAGTGGGAATTGTCAATCTGTTTTTGTTCTCATTGCGGATCCTGTTTAAGGATCCGCAATGCCTCACGAAGCGAGTGCGGGGTCGCCGTTGGCAACGGTGAAGAGAGCTTTGAAGTAGCCGTTGTTCTGCATGAGATTTGTGAAGCTGCCCTTTTCTTCGATCGTGCCGTCCTTGATGACGAGGATCTCGTCGTAGCGGTTTAGCGTTGCTTCGTCGAGGGTGTGTGTCACTACGATCCTTGTCATCGAATCGAGGTCTAATATCTCGTTTATCACTTCGTGCGAAGTCTTCGCGTCGAGCGCGGAAGTGACCTCGTCGGCCAGGAGGATGGAAGAATCCTTAAGAAGGCTTCTGGCGATCGATATCCTCTGCTTTTCGCCTCCTGACAGACCGTTTCCGTTCTCGCCACAGAGATAAGAACTTCCGCGCTCGCGGATGAGATCTTCAAGATGTGCCTTGTTAAGCGCATCCGTGACCTTCTCTTCCGGGAAATCCTTAAACATCGTGACGTTATCCTTTATGGATGAATTGAAGATAAAGACGTTCTGCTGTATGACTGTCATGAGATCGTAGAGTGAATCCGGAGAGATGTCACGGAGCTCTTTCCCGTCTATCCTGATATTGCCGAGATAGCCGTTGCTGCCTGCCGTAAGAAGGTTAAGGAAAGTGGATTTGCCGCTGCCGCTCGATCCTACTACAGCATAGGATCTGCCGGGCAGAAGATCGCAGCTGATATCATGAAGAACGTTCTTTTCGCCGTCATAAGAGAAAGACACGTTCTCGAAGCTGATGCCGTCTCCGACGGACTTTACTGACTCGGATCCCGTTGTACTGTTATTGAGATCGAGCGAGGAGGCGAGCTTGCCGATGAGCCCCGAGGATGCCTTGCGACCGGCCAGGAGCTTCGGAAAATCGGACAGCGGCGTGATCATGAAGTTTAAAAGGTTTACGAACATCAGGACAGATCCTGCAGTCAGGCTGCCTCCCTTAAGTGCCAGATAGGAGCCGACTATGAAAACGCCCAGCTGCGTGATAAGTCCCGAGATCCCGCCAAGTGCTCCTGCGAGGCCCGATATCTTATGAAGACGGCACTTTGTGTTCTCGAGCTTTCTGTCTTCTTCCGAGAAGAGTCTGAAGGCGTCCTTCTCGGCTCTGAAGCTCTTGATGACCTGAAAGCCGCTCAGGCAATCGGTGACCGAGGAGACAAATCCGGTGTTCCTGTCCGAGACTTCCTTTTGTATCGAAGCCATTTTCTTTCCCGTTATCACTGAGACCAATGCAGGAATGATCAGGATCAGAAGAGAGCATCCGGTCAGGAGAGGGGAATAGATGAGCATCATTATGAGAGCGCCCAGGAACTGGACTGTTTTTGTGCAGATCGGAAGGATCGAACTGACATAGTCGTTCTCGATGGATGCTGCATCATTTGTCAGTGCAGAAAGATAAGTCGATGTTGTTTCCTTACGGAATGTGGAGATGTTTTTGGAAGAAAGGAGGCTGAAGGCTTTGTCCTTATACTGTCTCATTGCTCTGGAAATAAAAGACGGACGGGAAGCGTAATCGACTGCCGTCAGGATCAGTGCCGCGACAAGGAAAGCAAGACATATATAGATCAGTTCCATGAGAGTAAAGTTACTCTGCCCGGACAAAAGGTCGATGAACTCTTTAAGTATCCAGGAGGCCAGAAGTCCGATCGTTCCGGTGAGGATCGAGACTGCCAGCGCGGCAAAAAAAGCGCAGTGATTCTTCTTTAGAAACTGTGATGACAGTTCCTTTCGGGTGGTCGTATTATTCATGTTGTTACCTCGTTATTTAAGGATTCTCCAGGTCTTAAGGAGTTCGGGACAGTCCAGGATAGAGATCACGGACTCGACAACGTCCATGCAGGTCTCGCCGTTTATATCGGAAAACTGATAGTTTTTCTTTATGGTCATGAACCGGATCTTATCGAGACTGTAGTTCGGATCGGCGTCAAAACGCTCGGCGATCGATCTAACTTCCTTTAGTATCTTTGATGCTTTTTGTCTGTGCCCCTCGCGCAGTTCAATACAGGCAAGACCGGTTAAGCAGATGCAGTCGATCCTGTCAAGGTAATCGGGTCCGTTGCTGCCATAGATCTTATGCTCCTGAAGACTTGCTTCGATAACAGCACGTGCTTCATCGTAATCGCCCTTTTTATAGCAGCAGAATGCTTTTGCGCACAGTATATTCAGACGGTCGCCTATCGTTCCCGCCAGGGCCCATGAGAGATGCTCCTCCGCTTCTTCGTACCGGTCGGTATTTAATGCCAGCACCTGACCTATCCTGACGTTAAACATGCCGCCGGCGTTATGGGCCTTATAGATCTGAAGGCTCTTATCGATATCTCCAGTCAACTGGCAGATCATCGCCAGCTGCCCGTACAGTAACGCCTTGCTCATCAGCGGATCTTCATTTTGTGAAAAGAGCCGTATCGCTTCTTCGAAGAGCTCTCTTGAACGGTTCAGATATCTGCGGTTTACCTTACGGTTTGTTCCGAGGCTCAGATACAGATAAGCGCTGTGGCGTACGATCTCGAAGCTGTGCGGATATTTCTTGAGTGCTTTCTCGGCTTCGGAAGGTCCGTTCGGATCAAGCGTCCTTTGAAGCTCGCTTAAACGTTCTGCCAGGACGCTTATCCTGTTGTCTCTGATATCAAATCCCGTCAGCACATCAAGCGATGTATCGAAAAAGTCCGCTATCTCCATGAGCATCTTCAGATCCGGAACAGACAGACCCGCTTCCCACTTGTGGACTGCGCCGACCGTTACGTCAAATACTTCCGCCAGCTGTTCCTGGGTGAGCCCCTGTTCCTTGCGGAAAGTCCTTATATTGGATGCCAGATTATTATTCATGTGTTTTTCTCCTATACTGCCGGCAGTTCGTATACTGTCTTTATTGTATAGGTGAATGTCCCGAAAGTGAATACACTTGCAATACAATTGGAATAGAATTTTATCTACTATGAGTATGGGTTGCGTGGAAGATCAAATATAATTGTTTAAGTTGGCCCTGTATGTTACGATACTTTAAAAGAGGATAATGAAACGCTGCGAAAAGGAGATCGGGCATGGAGAAGAACACTTACGGTAACTACGGCCCCTGGAGGGTGCTGGCGATAATCCTGTGTATTCTGTTTGCGATCATTTTCGGGGTTTATAATTCCGGGCTTTTCATCTCGAGTTACGATGCTTTCATGGTAAGGGAAGTGTTCCGTAATCCGAGCATGACGGCAGATACTGCCGGAGCACCTCTCGGCGCATTCTGGAAATGGATGGACTTCTATATCTCGGGTACTTACGGTATCGCCGCGCTGATACTGATCTTTAATACTCCCGTGGTCAATAAGGACAGAAAGGCCGGAGCTCTGAGTGACATCATCACATACGGGATACTGGCACTGACGCTTCCCGTCTATTTCATCGTAAGTTCCGTGGCGAGCAGGTCGTTCTTTATCCGTGCCGCTTCGTTTACTTTCGGTATCAATGTCGCTGCTTTTGCCGCTTTCTGCATACTTCTGGTATCGCATCTGAAACTGTATTTTAAGAACAAGGAGTCTTTCACAGAAGATAAGAGCGATAAGGTCAGGCAGACCGTATGCGTTGCTGCTCTTCTCGTACCTCTGATCTTCGCGGGGTTGGCGATAGCCGTGGCAGCGGCGTATTCGCCCAATTACGGGGCGTTCCGCGGAGCCGCTGTTATAAATGACGCTGATGTTGATAACATGCTCTTCAATTACTATAACGGCGCCGTCGAATACGAGGATCGTCTGTATTTTGATACGTCCTATTGGCATAATGAGTCTCATTCGATCTGGAGTATGGATGATTCGGGGAACGTTACGCATGTCATCGATCTTCCTCGGGACATATCAACCAATATCCCCAAACTGAGATTCGATGTATACGGGGATAAGATCTATTATGTCTTCTTTGAGGGGGATGTGGAAAGCGAGGTCACCTGTAGTATCAGGAGAACGGATATCAATACGGGAACTACCGAGACTCTGGTGAGCGAACCTGTCGAGACTAACGGATATTTTGTAGTGTCATGCGAGACTGTCGATATGTTCAAGATCGCGAAAGGAAAGCTCTATTATCATATAGCGGGAGCGGACAGCATTTATTTCCTTGATCTTGATAACGATCCTTTCGAGAGGCAGTTCTATGTGTCAGATATCCGTATTACGGAGGACACTTATGATTCGCTGACTTTCCGTTTCCTCTATAACTATTTCTATCCGCTGGGTACCGGATGGGGGACCGATCCGCATATCTACCGCGGGGACTATCTTTATTCTATCCATTATTTCCAGGACGGTGAAGGTGCCGACAGGAAGCCGGTCTATTATATCTATAAGACCGCAGGCAGAAATGACAGCGAAAAGATCTTTATCACCGAGTATATAGACGGAGAGTGTTTTTATGATGACACTTTTTATCTTTATAACTATGAGGAAGACAATATCTACTGCGTGAATATAGAGACGGGCGAGGAATCTGTCATTTCCAATGTAGCGGAAGATGATACATATTACGTGAACGGCTTATGGATATACGGAGACCATATCGTCATGAGCTTCGGCAGCGACCTTGTAGTACTTGACCGGTAAGTATCAATCTCTTCTTCTTTTTTGGAAAGCCTTTCTTATCAGAAGCTCGATATACCCGACGAAAGTCATCGGTACAAAGAGGATGAGTGCGGCATTGCCCGTGAATTCCGGGTAACTGTTTACCGTAACGACGACCGCCACGGCGATGATATAGAGGAACAGTGATACAACCGGAGTCTTGCCTCTGCCGTAATAGATGAAATAGAGTACCAGAAGAGCAATGCATTCTACGGCGACTGCGATCACCGACAGGATATTAAGGAGCAGAAATTCCGGACTGAAAGACCATGCACCGTTAATGAAGATGCACGAGAGGATGACGGAGAAAGGAAGAAGGACAGCCTGAAGTACAGGTATCGCCATTCCGTCTTCTTTGGTAATGAAAGATCTTATGACCCTGGCTATATAGAGACCGATCCAGGCGGCCCCGCTCCCTAATAACAGGATATAGCAGGCGACTTCAAGAATGGAGACATCCGAAGGATTATCGGATAAGCTCCTGACGAGATAGAGGAACACTCCAAATACCGATGCGAGCAGTATAAAGACCGTTATCATGTCTGCTTTCTGAAGTCTGTTCATCTTCTGATCTCCTCCTTTGACCCGTAAATTCTGACCATATGTCTTTATACTACACCAATCACTTCGTTTTTTTGTGATAAAATATTTTCTGTTTGTAAAAGGAGACAGTTCTATGGTCAGTGAGACAACGGGAATGAGGATATCCAAGATCGACGCTTATCTTAACTGTGCGGAAGTGTTCGCGCAGAGGAGCACCTGCCTGAAGAGAAAGTACGGCGCCGTTATCGTTAAGGACGATGCTGTCATATCGACGGGTTATAACGGAGCGCCCAGAGGCGAGGAGAACTGCTGTGACATCGGGACATGTCCCAGGATCGCGAAGGATCTTCATCAGGGTCAGGGCTACGATATCTGCAGGGCCGTTCACGCCGAAGCGAATGCGCTCCTGAACTGTTCGAGGGAACAGACCCTGGGTGCGGATCTTTTCCTCGCGGGACTTACGCCTTCTGACGGAAGCGTACATAAGGCCAAACCGTGTCCTTTGTGCGCCAGGATGATCATCCAGGCGGGAATAAGAAATGTTTATCTTCGTATCGGGGAAGGTCCCGAAGAATTCGAAGTCGTTGCCGCGAGAGACCTTAAGTGGTATGTGGATTAAAAGTCCTCCCGCAGGAACGTGAAAGGAAAATGCTATGACATACAGGGATGAGATCATCTTTGATCAGGCGGATATCAGTGATATCGATGATCTTTTAAGGCTTAGGATAGAGTATATGATCGATGACTTCGGGTCTTTGTCCGAAGCGGATGAAGCAGCTATGAGATCTCAGCTTCCGGGATACTATAAGGAGCATCTCGGAAAAGATCTGATCGCTTTTGTCGCAAGGAAGGACGGAAGGATAGTCGGCGTGGCATATCTTGTCATAATGGAGAAGCCTTCGAGTCCCCTGATGCCAAGAGGACTCGACGCGACTGTCTTAAGCGTCTTTACCGAAGAAGAAAGCAGAGGGCAGGGGATATGTTCGCACCTTATGAGGGATCTTGTGGATACGGCAAGGGATCGGGGCGTTGACCGGATCGAGCTCAAGGCAACAAAGGACGGATATCCGGTCTATAAGAAGATCGGATTCGAAGATAAGGTGTCTCATTATACCGATATGGTATTGAGATTTATTTAAGGCGGGGATCATGGAAGAGACTAAAGTCATATTTGATCTTAATTCGCAGAAGTCGTTCGTTCTGAAAAGATGCGGGATACTGGTGGCGGTATTCGCTGCCCTTTTCGTGATGTATCTGGGGATGGCGATGGTGCCGTTTTTGTGGGACGCCCGGAGTTTGCACTATATCCTGTACTTTATCATACTGCTGCTTACGGGATCGCTCTTTTATACGGTGTTCATGATAAGAGGATTCAAGCGCCAGATAAAAACGTTTGAATATACGCCCGAAGGGATCAGGGTAAATGACGATCTTTTCATATCGGATCTTGACCATGGAGTAGGGGTCAATTTCAAAATGGTCGTCCCCGGAAAGGTAGATCTGGGCGGAGTAAACATGACAGTATCCGGGATCGGTGATAACGGTAAGAGGATAGAGAAAACCTACTGGGCCGGTCCTCTGAAGAATCAGTACTGTCTGGCCAAACGCACGGAGATCCACACTCTGATACAAAAGCGTTCCGCGATAAGAAGAGAAGGGGAGTTACTGAAGATCTCCGAAGAAAATGCGGTAATGACCGCGCGTTATGATATGTCGGGAGAGAAGAAAAAGAGATATCTGAAGTTTACTGCCGGGATGATCTGTGCCGTTTTACTTGCGGCTGTCGCTCTTATCCTTCTGTACGGATCTCTTTCGGGCGATTACATGACAACTACTATCGGATGTTTTGCAGCTATACTGGCATTGACTGTAACCGGATATTCCGTAAACGGTCTTCTGAGGTTTAAGAGTAATCTTAAAAGAGCGGCAGAGAAGATCATTTTTTCAAAAGAAAGCCTTAATGTAAACGGTAAGGATTATGCGGTCACAGGTGACCTTTCGGTATATATAAGGCTGATCGGCGTACCCGATGAGACCATGCCCGGCACTTATATTGTCTTGAAAGAGAGAGCAACGCAAAAGAACGAGGAAGGATATTATCTCAGGATCAGGGATAAGGGAAATGAAGATCTGTACTGGCTGGGAATGAAGATCGACGGTTCTATCTCGATGACAGTCTCGATCTGCTCGTACATAATAGCATTAAAGGCAAAAGCAGAGGCTTCAGCTTCCGTCTGACAGTTCGAAAACTATCTCCGTCTTGAATACGGTAAGATGACCGTCGGAATCTATGCTGACCGTAACTTCTCCGTTATGGGCTGAAGCGGCATTTCTAATGTTATAAAGCCCAAGTCCGTGATCTTTTTTGTTGCTCTTTGATGTATAAGGATCGGAGGCTTCTCCGTTGAATATGTTGTCTTTGCCCGCCAGCGCGGAAGTACAGTGATTCGAACAGGAGATAAGGAAGAAATTGTCAGTCTTTCGAAATTCCAGATCTATCGTTTTACACTTGGGATCGAGGGATTGAAGTTCCTTGTCGCCGTAACTCTCGATAGCGTTATCCAGGAGATTGGCAAGGATCTTACAGGTGTCAACTGGAGACAGGTCGATATCTGCGAGTACTCCCGAGACATTGATCGTTATGCCCTGTTCGAGCGCTTCGGAACGCTTCTCCGATATGATGGCGTCTGCGATGCTGTTGCCCGTGTGATAGATGATGTCGGTCGACTTCAGGTTATCTCCCATCTCCTGCAGATACTTTCTCATCTCATCGGTCTTGCCGCTCTCGAGAAGGAGCGAGAGCACCTGGATATTGTTTCTCATATCGTGGCGCATCGCACGGATCTCTTTGTCCGCCTTTACCGAATTCTCGAAGTATCTGGTCTGGGCTTTTATGAGTTCCTCGTTCGTGCGGTTCAGGTCCTTAAGGTCGGAACGTTCCTTTGCCAGGGAGCGGAAATAGAAATAGATGACGACCGCAACGAGAGTGATCAGAAGGAACGTGACGACTATGGGACGCTGTGAAACATTTATCTCCGAATAATCGTTGTTATATGCATTATCGATGATGTTCTGTCCGACGATAGTGACAGACAGGGACAGTATGAGCAGAAGGGGAAGAGGAGCCTGTTTGTTGTCGTTCCTTTTTCTTATCATCGCGATCAGAAGAAAGAATACGAATGTCAGAAGATAGACCGCCGTGCATATGATAAGACGTGCAATATCTCCGGATACATCCGGCAGCATCTCGCCGAGGGTTCTAAAGATCATAACGATATTATCCAGAAGCTGTGAAGCACAGATGAGGATGAGGAGTTTCTTCCACCATTTTTCCTTTATGAAGATAAAAAGGACAACGGAACTGATAAGAATAAATAAGGCCGATATAGCGCTGATTATATCCGATGTGGATACGGTGAATATCATGATCCCGTCAGAGCTCTCATAAAGAGTATTCCGCTGAGGGATCGCGGAAGATAAAGGGTCACCTTCGCTAAAGCAGAAGATACTTGAGGTTATTCCAAAAAGGATACCGAGTATGAGAAGAGCGGCCGATACCTTTCCGGCATGTCTGATATCGACCTTTATTACCGAATGAAGGATATAGACGAATATCATTCCCGATGCGAGGACGGGGATAAAATACAGAAGGAAGCTCAGTATATCCATCTTACCGTCCCGCCTTCCTTATGTATTCCAGAAGAGCCTTTTTGACATCGGGCGCCTTGCCTCTGGCTATGGGGAGGAGTTCTCCCCTATCGGTGAGCACATCGGTCGTATTGACTTTTTTTATCCGCGCGAGGTTCACGATATATGATCTGTGTATCTTATAAAACGTTCCTCCGGCTTGCCTTAGCATATCGTAAGCGTCGCCCAGTTTCATCCGTACTTCCTGCTCTTCGCGGGTAAAGACGAACCTCACGCAGTTATTTCTGGCTTCGGCATATATGAGATCTTTGACCGGGAATACGAGTTCCTCACCGTCCTTAGTAAGTGTGATCTTATTGTCCTTTTTGATGAGGAGCTCGAGATCCGTGAGCGTCTTTCGGAGCTTGTCCTCTTCGACGGGCTTGCCGAGGAACCTGAACGCGCTGACTTCATAACCTTCCATGGCCATGTCGGTGTGGCTCGTGAGAAAGACTATCGGGAGGCCTTTGGAGATCTCCCTGATCTCACGAGCGGCGCTCATGCCGTCCGTCCTTTCCATCTCGATATCCAGAAAGACCGCATCGTAGGTGAAGCCCGTTTCGATGCTTCGTATTATCTCGTCTCCGTCGGAAAAAAGAAAACAGGATACGTTCTCTCTTCCGTAGTAGGAGGAGATCTTCTTTTCCGTATCCCGTCTTATCTTCTCATCGTCATCGACAATGGCAAATCTCATGCTGGTTCATCCCTGTCAGTTCTTAAAGGAAGCACTGACCGGTCAGCGCTTCCTTAGTTGAGTTTATCATTCATCCGACTATCTTTCCATCCTTGAGGATGACCGTGCGCGATCCGTATGAGGCGCATTTTTCCGAGTGAGTGACCTGAAGTATCGTCAGGTTCTTTTCCCTGTTTAAAGACCTGAAGAGTTCCATTATCTCGGTTCCGGAAGCCGAATCGAGATTACCCGTGGGCTCGTCCGCCAGAAGGATCTCGGGCTGCCCGAGTACAGCACGGGCGATGGCGACTCTCTGCTGCTGTCCGCCGGATAATGTGGCAGGCATAGCCTTCCTCTTTTCCGTAAGTCCCGTGATCTCGAGTATCTCGTCGAGATCTTTTTCCAGATCCTTCTTCTTTTTCCCTTTCATCGTAAGAGGGAGGAGGATATTGTCTTCGACATTTAAGTTCATGACGAGATTATAGAACTGGAAGATGAATCCCATCCGGTTGAGCCTGATGTCGGAGAGCTCGCGGTCCTTCACCTTCGAGATGTCCCTGCCGCAGACGCTTATGGATCCGCTGAAGTCGCGGTCCAGTCCGCCTGTCAGATACAGAAGTGTCGACTTGCCGCTTCCCGATGCTCCCATGAGCGATATGAATTCGCCCTCGTTTACGAACATGCTGGTCGAGTCAAGGACCTTGTTGATATTGCCTGCTTTTCCGAAAGTCTTTGTTACGTTGTTAACTTCTATTACCGTCTTCATGTTTATTTCCTCCGTATTGATTATTCGTATTTGAGCTGATCCGAGATCTTCATCTTCTTAAGGTGTCTGACCGGGGATAATGCCGTCAGTGAGAACAGGAATGACAGCCCTATCGAGACCACAAGCACCACTTTGATATCGACGTTTCCGAACAGATATATCCCGGCGTCGGCGAATGAAGGTGCGACTGATGCCGTAAGAATTGTTCCTGCGATCGCTCCGGTCAGGACCGATACGGCCGAGGCGATCAGGGACTCCAGGAAAAGTATCCTTCCCAGAGCGCTTCTTGACATCGAGGTGGATACCATGACCGCGCATTCGCGTTTCCTACCTTCGAATCCCGCCAGCTGGTTGCTTATGATGCCGACGCTCGTCATCCCGGCGCTCAGGAGGATTATCACTGTGATCATCCTTGTGAAGGATCCGATCTCCTCTTGGTTCTTCTTTTCGAACTCTTCGCGGGTCTGAGCTGTCACGCCCGTTGTTCCCGAATATCTGTTGATGAGTTCGCTCGTGCCCTCGGGGTCATTACAGGCGACTCTTATTCCCGTCAGGGAATTCCTGAACAGATCCCTAAGTTCGTTCTCGTTCATTATGAAGAACTTGCCGCCTATATCCATCGAGGTCCCGTCAAAGACCTCACCGACCGTGAATGTCCTTCTTATCGGGAAGAGGGAATCGCTCTCCAGTGTCATCTCGAAAGTATCTCCTGCTTTAAGACCGTATCTCTTAGCGAAGTTTTTGGTGATCGCTATCGTGCCTTCTTCGATGGAGCCGGATGTCAGGTCGAGCTCGCTTTTGAACAGATATCCTTCCTCGGGCCTTCCGTAGAAAGTGTAGGCGGATTCTTCGCTGCCGCTGCCGATCCTGACCGTACTCAGTGCGGAATAATCGTACTCGACGAGGGATACGCCGGGAAGATGCTCGATATAGGAATAGACCGTCTCTCGTCCTCCCGTGATGCCCGTGACATTGACGTCAAAATCAGAGTCGGCGACCCTTAATGTGGCAAGGGTATTAGTTGCGAAAGACAGGATTATTATGCACATGGCGGTCGCCGTGGCACAGAGGATCGAGCTTCCGACTGTACTCTTTCTCGCGTAGACTTCCCTTGCCGCGAGAGCGGCTCTTATATTTCCGGACTTCTCGAAGATATCGTGAAGGAGCTTCGTTGCACCCTTAAGGATAAGAGGGAAGAGGAGCGCCAGAGCCGATATCAGGCAGATGATAAAGACGATAGACAGGAAGATATTCACATTCCTTAAGATAAAGGATATAACAGCGGCCGCAAGGAATAATATTCCGATCACCATGCCCGGCTTCGAAGGCTTATACTCCGTGTCCTTGTTGTCGAAGATGATGTCTCTTATCGATGTCTTTATGGCCTTGAGGACTTCCTTAAGAGGGAGCAGGCATTCGATAACGACTGCCCCGATAACGACTGCCACGGGAAGGAGAGCAGGGATGGGATCCATATCGATATGTAAGGTCGATCCGTCACCGGTCTTTACCGTAAAGAGCGAACCCATGACCGCATCTCTTGTAAGGCAGTAGAGGATACACGCGGGAATGCTTCCCAGAAGTGCATAGAGTACGTTCTCCAGAAGAAGGATGCATGTTGTCTTTCCTGATGACAGTCCGAGGCTTCTAAGCGTTCCGATAAACGACATCCTCTCGTTGATGATCTTCTCGCAGAGCGAAAGCGTTACGAAGAAGACGAGAAGGAACGTTACCGCAAAGAGGATCAGGAATGCTGCCGTTATCAGTGACATGGTCTTGGCTACTTCAGGATCATCGTTTAAGTTGGTGATAGTGTCGGGGTGAAACTTCTCTTTGATCATGTCATAAGCGGCAGTGACTTCAGAATCATCCCTGACATCGATATAAACGATCTCGGGGGTGCATTTCTGATCTTTACAAAGGATCGTCCTGTAAGACTCCTCACTGATAAGACATGTATATCCCAGGCTCATTATGCCGTTTTTGATATCGGCGGGAACGATCTGTGATACGGTATATTCTTCGGGCTCGTTATATACGTCATATAAGACTATGGTGTCACCTATCCCGTAACCGAATTCATCACTCAATTTATTGGAGATGACCGCCTCTCTAAGACCGGTATCGAACTGACCGAGAAGTCCCATGGAAGAAGCCCTCTCCGGGTCTGCGGAATATACCGCGACGGTCTGGGATGTGGCGTAGTTATATTCTCCGGGAACATCTTTATAGATCATAAAGGATGTGCCGTAGATATCAAGGACGTCGGCTTCGGGGAAACCCTCGGGTAATTGTCCGTTATATGTTCCGTTATTCTCAAAAGAGATGTCGGCTGTTCCCGCGCTCGCCGTAAATGTAGTCTCGATAAGTGATCTTATTCCTTTGGTGGCATCGAGGCACAGAAGAGCGCTCAGCGAACAGATAAAGAGCGCGAAGACGACCGAAAAAGTCCTGACGGGCTTTTTAACTATATTCTTTACCGTATGCTTTAAAATGATGTTCATCTTTTGACCTCCTTAGTACCATCTTGAGACACGGAGTGCGGGTTCTATATACATGCCGTCGCCTTCGTTCACGTCATATGCTTCATAGAAGCTTTGAAGTGTGGAAAGGATCGCGTTGACTCTTATTATGTCCGGGCTGTGCTCATCGTATTGCAGGCTCTCGAGGATACCGCTGTCGAGTGTCTTGCAGCACATCGTATTCGCGTAGTTACTGAACAGATCGATGAGATCCTCTCTTGTCCCCGCGATGGAAGTGATGCATTCCATGGCTCCGAGATCTGCGTAGTTCTCGCCCATCGTCTGATGTCCGTTTACATGGTAGACTCCGAATATCGTGAAGTTGTCTTCGAAGTAGGATGCCATTGCTTCATTTCTTCTTGCGAGCTCTTCCATATCGGGATCGGGGATCCTTTCCGGATCAAATGCGCCGTTACTGTCAAACAGGATGCATGTGCTGTCAAAAGCGTGTCCCATCTCGTGAGCTATTACCATTCCGAGTCCGCCGAGATTTGTAAAATATCCTGCATCGGGATCGAAGAAAGGAGCATTTACTATAGCCGCCGTTATGGTTATGGAATTGTTCGAAGGGATATAGCAGGCATTTACCATCTGCATGGGCATCGAGGTAATAGTACGGTCCACGGGTTCGGGCAAAGATGCTATCCGGTCCTGTGTCTTTTTCGACATGAGATTTCTGTATGTCTCGTAAAAGTCGTTTCCGATTATCTCCGTATATTCCGAAGCGTCGTGCCTTACTATGTTCATGCCCGTCAGGCAGATCATGTTATCGAGCTTTAAAAGAAGATCCTCTCTTGTCTCTTCGGTGAGCCAGGCTGCTCCCGATATCAGTTCACGGTACTGATCCTTTATATCGTCACACATGGCACGTACCTGCTGATCAGTCTCCTCGCTGTAGTATCTTTCCGCATAGAGGATACTGAACTCGGAACTGAACATATCATGTATCCGGTCGAAAGCCGCGTCCTCTATATCCGCATCCTCATTTGCCGCATGATCAGCCAGACCGTCATTTCCCTTCACCATAAACATCGAGTAGGAAGTGAAGAACTGATATGCCTTCCAGGCCCTGAGTGCGCCGAGGTTCTCTTCCGTAAACAGAAGGTTCAGCTGCCGAAGCTGCCCTTCGTCAAGGATGATATAAGTGTGATAAGGGTTATCCGCCCCGAGCATTTCAAGATATAGATCGATATCTATATTTGAAAGGATGTCCGAGAGTTCCTCTTCGCTGATCAGATTGTAGTAGGCAAAAGGGAGCGTAATGCTGTTGATCTCCATGTCGGTACTGTTGGACATATCCATGATGAAATATCCCAGATCCGTTGCCATAGCTTCTGCGCTTTCATGATCGACTCCGTAAGACTGCAGTACGACCTCTACGGAATCTCTAAGATCCGAGAGAGGACGGAAGCTTGTCTGAAGGTCCTTCATGCTGCATCCGAGGATATCCTTATACGGATCGAAAAATACCGCATTCTGTCCGGATACCAGATAATTGGTGCCGATACCGAGATTAAGAACGGAATCAACTCCGTAATCCCTGTAGAGTCTTGCGTCGATCCTTAAGACATCTTCGACTGAAGTGCAGGAGAGTATCTCTTCCATGATGTTGTTCAATTCCTGCGGAGCCTCCTGAACATCCCTGTACTCCATATACTGTTCATATGCTCTTTGGATAAGATATTCTTCCGTTCCATCTTCGTAGGTCCCGCCGTTTTTGATATCGGCCAGGATGCTTTTAAGATCAGTGACTACATTATCCTGTACTTCCGAGAAAGTATCGGCCGCAGTAGTCTCTCCCTGCTCGAAAACGGCGTTTTGAAGTCTGCTGCCGTTTATGTATCTGTAGAAATCATCCTGGGGACGAACGGGCTCTTCAGAGATCTCTTCGGCTGTCTCCGTTTCTTCTGTCCCTATGCCGGCATTTGCCGTAATGCTGCAGCCGGAAGCACTCATCAAAAGCTGTGCCAGGATACATAATGCGATTGCTGTTCTTTTCATCTGTCTTTACCTCGTCTTCGTTTGTTGAGCGTATGCTAACACCGGTATCGGGCTTCAGGGCCTGATGTGTGGTGAATCGTATCCGGCATGTGGTGAATCGTAATCTGACTTTCTGCGGAATGACGTTTTTTATACAGATAACTGTCGGGAAGCCTGATCTTATAGTGTTATAATCCTAAGCATAGAGACAGATCCCGGGGAGGGCGAACTATGCCGCTTTTTATTGTTGAGAACGATATCACCAAGATGACCTGCGACGCCATAGTCAACGCCGCGAATTCCTCGCTTCTCGGAGGCGGCGGAGTAGACGGCGCGATCCACAGGGCGGCAGGTCCTAAGCTCCTCGCGGAGTGCAGGGGGCTACACGGCTGCAAGACCGGTGATGCCAAGATCACCGGCGGATACGATCTTCCTTCGAGATATGTCATCCATACCGTCGGACCCGTATGGAACGGAGGATCTTACGGAGAGGAGGAGCTCCTGCGTTCATGCTACTCGCGTTCGCTCGCGCTCGCTCTTGAGTACGGCTGCGAGACCGTGGCTTTCCCTCTGATATCGACCGGAGTCTACGGTTATCCCAAGCGTGAAGGCTTCAGGGTGGCAAGGGAAGAGATAACGTCTTTCCTCGAAGAACATGACATGACCGTTTATATAGTCATCTTCGGTGCAGGCGCTTTTGATATCGATCCCGATCTCAGATCGGATATATCGTCTCTTCTTAGCGGCAGGTCTTCCGCATATGGCTCTTCGCCGAAGCCCGGATCTTCCGGTCTCTTCCGGGGACTTCGAAGCCTTAAGAGATCTGTTGATGAATCCGCTGCATCCGTGTCGATGGAAGAAGAGGTCTGCGAGGCGGTGTGCGATAAAGTCTCTGCCCGTGAGATGCGCGAGTGTGCGGCTTCCGCGGCTGCGGCGATGCCGATGACGGGAGCATCCTCTGATATGGCGGATCTTAAGGAGCGCCTTTCGATGCTCGACGAGAGCTTCTCCCAGATGCTCCTTCGTAAGATCGACGAACTCGGCATGACGGATGTCGAATGCTATAAGAAGGCGAACCTGGACCGCAAGCATTTCTCGAAGATAAGGAGCGACCGTAATTACCGTCCCAAGAAGATGACGGTTCTCGCACTGGGCGTGGCCATGAAGCTTCCCAAGAGCGAACTCACCGAGCTTCTCATGAAGGCCGGTTACGCGCTCTCCGACAGTGATCCTACGGACGTCATAATCGGATACTTCATATCCAAAGGCAACTACAATGTCTACGACATAAACGAGGCGCTCTTCGCTTTCGACCGACCGATGCTCGGTGCGTGAGCGCGATAAATGTACTGCAAATTAAGGTTTCATCAGCGGTTTTAGAGTGCATTTGCCTGAATGTACTGTACTTGGTACTGCAATCTGCTGTTTCAGAAGCATTTTACAGTACCGTCAGACATTACAGAAATTAACCCACACATGAACCCAGTTTTTCCGTTTCAAAGCGATAACTGGGTTATTATCGTGAAATTAACCCACACATGAACCCAGTTTCTCCAGTTCAGAGCTGAATCCGGGTTATTTTTTCACTTGCAGATTAAGAAGCTGAAGTCGAAGATGATCTGTCTTACGGATACATCGGTTTTACAGGTTCGGAGCAGAATCGGGTTTATAACGTTTTCCGTATACAAGGAGGGATACTCCTCTCCCGATGTCGCCTGACAGGCGACCACTTTGACCCCGCTTTGAAATATCATTTGGTTACAAACAATGAAAGCGAGGGATCGAAAATGAAAAAGACAACAAACAACATCATGGAGCTCGTATTTATCCTTGATCGGAGCGGATCGATGGGGGGACTGGAGAGCGACACGATCGGAGGCTTCAACTCCATGATCGGCAAGCAGAAGAAAGAGGACGGTAAGTGCCTGGTCACCACGGTACTTTTTGATCACGAGGCGGAAGTCCTGCACGACAGGATTCCTCTGGAGGAAGTCCCGGAGATGACAGAGAAGGACTATAGCGTCAGAGGTTCGACGGCTCTTCTGGATGCGATGGGGGAGACTATAACAAAAATAGCCGATATCCACAGGTATATCCGTCCCGAGGATGTTCCTTCCCATACGATGTTCGTTATAACGACCGATGGTATGGAGAACAGCAGCAGGAAGTTCTCGTCCGGCAAGGTAAAGAAGCTCGTAAAGCAGAAGGAGAAGGACGGCTGGGAGTTCCTCTTCATAGGCGCGAATATCGATGCCGTCGAGACTGCATCCTCCATAGGTATCAGTAAGGATAATGCCGTGGATTATGTGGCCGACAGCAAGGGGACCGGAGTCGTTTACGAGGCTGTCTGTGCCGCAGTCTCGGGCATGAGGAGCAAGGGTGCGGTAGGGAAGACTTGGAAATGCTCCATCGAGGAGGACACCGCGGGAAGAGGATAAAACGTGAACCGTGACCGTTTGCATTATTCGGCCATATCCTGTATAATGCTTTGGTCACGAAAGGGTGGTTAGCTCAGCAGGTTAGAGTACTTGCTTGACATGCAAGGGGTCGCTGGTTCGAGTCCAGTACTACCCACCAGGCCAATGGAGGCTTCTTGTGCATAGGCATGAGAAGCCTTTTTCATTGCTTATAAAATAATAATATGCTAATATAGCGCGATGGGAGTTAAAGTGAACAGTACGGTAAAGAAGGAAAGTCTCTATATAGCATTATCGGTTCTTATACTGAGCATGCTGATGGAGGCTGTTTTTCTGATAATCCGGAAGTGGACTCCGGAGGTGCTGTTCGGCAATCTCCTGGGAGGAGGAGTTGCTGTCCTTAATTTCTTCCTGATGGGCCTTACGGTCCAGAAGGCCGTCGAGAAGAACGAGAAGGATGCGGCGACGTTCATGAAGTTCTCCCAGACATACAGGCTCATCATGCAGATGATCGTAATAGTCGTCGCCGCACTCGTGCCTGTGTTTAATGTGATAAGTGCCATCGTGCCGCTGTTCTTCCCGAGGCTCGCCATTATGGTGAGACCCAAAGTGAAGTTCATGGGTGAAATGGATGAAGCTACTTCGGAGCATAACGGAAAAGATAACGGAGAGGAGGAAGACTCTGATGAGTGAGGCTGCTTCGACAGTCGAGACGCCGGTAAAAGTGCCGGAGACGCTGTTTTCGGAAGAGAACAGGACTTCGGCATTCAAGGCAAAGGATACCCTCCTTCTTATCATGACCTTCCTTCCGGTCCTTATCGGGTGGCTTGCTAAAGTACTCTTTTTGAAGCCTTCCGAGGGCGTTGAGATCACGGGAGCCTATATCTTCTTTACGATAAAGCTTCCCCTGATGGATCTTCCGATAACAGAAGCACAGGTCAATTCCTGGCTCGTTATTATAGCGATCGCTTTCCTGTGCCTTTACCTGACACACGGTATAAAGGCGGGCGTTTATACGAAGAGGGCTGTCCTCGCCGAATGGGCGGTCGAGAAGGTCGAGGATCTCGTCAGGAGCAATATGGGCGAATACTTCATGGGTATGGCTCCCTTTATAGCGGCGATCCTGGGACTGTCCGCGTTCTCGAGCCTTATAAGCCTTCTGGGACTCTTCCCGCCGACGTCGGATCTTAATATCGTCGGAGGATGGGCCCTTCTGGTATTCATCCTGATCACGTATTACAAGATGAAGTGCGGACCTCTTCACTATCTGAAGAGCTTCTGCGAGCCCGCGCCTTTCCTGGCTCCCCTGAATGTGATAAGCGAAGTGGCGACTCCCGTATCTATGGCGTTCCGTCACTATGCGAATATACTGTCGGGTTCGGTAATCTCGGTACTCCTGGCCGCAGCTCTGGCAAGCCTGTCACAGCTTCTTATCGGATGGCTTCCCGGATTCCTCGGTAAGATCCCCATCTTCAGGATCGGTATCCCGGCAATACTGTCCATATACTTCGACCTGTTCAGCGGTTGCCTTCAGGCCTTCGTATTTGCGATGCTCACGATGCTCTATGTGGGAGGAGCTTTCTCCCTTGAGGACTATATGAAGAAAAAAGAAAAGAAAAAAGCCAAAAAAGTAAGTAACACATTATCTTAACGGAGGTATCAATTATGTTAGAGCTTGCTATCGGAATTATCTTGGGCGGATGTGCTCTGGGCGCAGGATGTGCCATGATCGCAGGTATCGGTCCCGGTATCGGTGAGGGTAACGCGGTCGCCAAGGCCTGTGAAGCCATCGGAAGACAGCCTGAGTGCAAGAGTGCGGTAACATCCACGATGCTCATGGGATGCGCAGTTGCCGAGACAACGGGTCTTTACGCATTCGTTATCGCTTTCCTTCTGCTTTTCGTAGCACCCGGCAGATTCGTAAACATCCTGATCAACGCTATCGGATAAGAGGGGATAAAACCTTTATGAACAATCTGGATATCATATCGGTCAATATCTGGCAGATAGTTATATCTCTCTGTAATCTGACGATCCTCTTCCTGATCCTTAAGAAGCTTCTCTTTAAGCCGGTCAAGAAGATGGTGTCTGACAGAGAGGCTCTCGCTCAGAAGCAGCTCGACGATGCTGCCGAGGAGAGACGCGCCGCCATCTCCGAACGCATGAAATGGGAGGAGAAGCTGGCGGGAGCCCAGAATGAGGCTGATGTCATAATCAAGAAGGCGGTGGCCAAGGCCGATCGAAGGAGCGAGGTCATAGTCAATACGGCCAAGGAGCGTGCCGACGGTATCGTATCGCAGGCAAAGCTCGAAGCCGAGCTCGAGCATAAGAAAGCCGAAAGAGAGATGAGGCAGGAGATCATTGATCTGTCGTCGCTTCTCGCGGGCAGGATGCTCAAGCGTGAGATAAATGAGGAAGACCATAAGGAACTGATCGATGACTTCATCGAACAGATAGGACAGAACTAAAGAGGCACGATGAACGGCAGAGGAAGAGAATATGCTTCGGCTCTGATGGAGCTGGCAATAGCCGAGAGACTGAAGGATCAGATGTACGAATCCCTGGTCCTGGTGAGGGATGTGTTCAAGGAGACTCCCGAATATGAGGAACTCCTGATATCTCCCGCCGTGCCTTCCGAAGAACGCGTGGAACTCGTTAAGAAAGCTTTCGAAGGAAGCGTTCACGATTATATCCTTTCGTTTCTGTGCGTGCTCACGATGAAGGGGCATATAAAGGACTTTAAGGAAGCTTTCGATTCATTCGAAGAGATGTATCTCGAACTGTCGAAGAGAACGGAGGCCGTGGTCACCACCGCGGTCGAGCTCAGTACCGAGCAGAAGTATGCCATGAAGGCGGCTCTCGAAAAGCGCCTTGGAAAGACAGTCGATATAACATTTCAGATAAACAGGAAACTTATAGGCGGAGCCGTGGTGGAAGCCGACGGTCAGAGACTCGACGGAAGCCTGCGGCACCGCTTAAGAGATATTAAGGAAGTGATGGAGCAATGAGCAGCAGACCTGATGTTATAAGCAATATCATAAAAGAGCAGATAAAGAGCTATCACGATAAAGTCGAGATGAGCGAGACCGGAACGGTCGTAGTCGTCGGAGACGGTATCGCGAGTGTTTACGGACTCCGTGAATGCATGGCGAGCGAACTTCTCGAGTTCGACGACGGTTCGGTCGGTATGGCGCAGAACCTCGAGGACGAGACCGTATCGGTCGCTATCCTCTCGGATAAGAACGACATAAGAGAAGGTACCACGGTAAGAAGAACGGGTAAGGTATTGTCGGTCCCCGTAGGCGAAGGATTCCTGGGAAGAGTCGTTGACGCTCTGGGTAATCCCATCGACGGCAAGGGTTCCATCCCGAAGTCGGGAACCAGGCCCGTCGAGTCCGAGGCTCCCGGTATCCTCGAGAGACAGAGCGTCTCTGTTCCCATGCAGACGGGGATCAAGGCCATCGACTCCATGATCCCTATTGGAAGAGGCCAGAGAGAGCTTCTTATCGGCGACCGTCAGACGGGTAAGACCGAGATCGCCGTAGATACCATAATCAATCAGAGAAACAGCGGCGTCATCTGTATCTATGTCTCCATAGGACAGAAGAGTACGTCGGTAGTAGCCCTTGCCCAGGAACTCATCAGGGCGGGCGCCATGGACTATACGATAATCGTATCGGCTTCGGCTTCCGAGAGTGCGCCTTTGCAGTACGTCGCACCTTATTCGGGATGCGCGATGGCCGAGTATTTCAGAGAGCAGGGTAAGGATGTCCTGATCATCTACGACGACCTTTCGAAGCACGCCGTAGCCTACAGAGCGATGTCGCTTCTCATAAGAAGACCTCCGGGACGTGAGGCTTATCCCGGCGATGTATTCTATCTTCACAGCAGGCTCCTCGAGAGAGCAGCATGCGTGGCTCCCGAGTTCGGAGGCGGTTCCATCACCGCTCTTCCCATAATCGAGACCCAGGCGGGTGACGTATCGGCATATATCCCGACAAACGTTATCTCCATAACGGACGGTCAGATCTTCCTGGAGTCGGAGCTCTTCCACGCGGGCATCATGCCGGCCATCAACCCCGGTATCTCGGTAAGCCGAGTCGGAGGCGCCGCTCAGCTCAAGGGCATGAAGAAGGTCGCCGGTACGCTGAAGCTCCTTTATTCGCAGTACAGAGAGCTCCAGTCTTTCGCACAGTTCGGATCCGATCTGGATGCCGACACGAAGGCCAGACTCGCTCTCGGCGAACGTATCGTCGAAGTACTTAAACAGAAGAGGAACAGCCCCGTATCGATGGGCTGCCAGGTAGCTATCGTCTATGCGGTGATCAATGGCTATCTCGATCCCTATCCGGTCGAGAGAGTGGCAGAGTACGAAGGCAAGCTCTACGAGAAGCTTACGAACGATTACCAGTATTTCCTCGAGAGGATCGAGCAGAATCAGTTCGAGGAATTCGATATCGAGACGATAAAGAAAGCACTCGAGGAAATGAAGGAACTGATGTAAATGGGCGCGGATACCAAACAGCTTCGCATAAGGATAAAGAGCGTTGACTCATCGCTTCACTTAACGAAAGCGATGGGACTGGTCGCGTCTTCGAAGATCCGCCGTGCAAACGAGGAGATGAAAAAGACCAAGCAGTATCTGAAAGCTCTCGAGATAATGGTCAAGGAACTGACCATGTCTCCCGAATGCAGGAAGAGCCCTTATCTCCGTATTACCGAAGAACCCATAGACTCCAAGAGGACCAAGCTCATCGTAATAGCGGGGGACAGAGGTCTGGCAGGCGGCTATAATGCCAATATCTTCAGGCTTTTGAGAGATTACCCGAAGTGTGAGATCATCCCTCTGGGAAGACGTATCTGTGACCGTACCTCTTCGGAGTTCGTGTCATCTGAGACTTTCTCGTATAAGGAAGCAAGGGAACTGGCGCTTAAGCTCTGCGAAGAGTTCGTAAACGGGGATTATGACAGGCTCGGTATAGTCTGCACCAGATACGTCAACATGATGACGCAGACGGCGGAAGTCCGCTGGATCCTTCCTCTCACAAAGGATGAGAATGCGGGCAAGACCGGCATGATCTTCGAGCCCGACGAGATGACCGTATTAACGGCCGCGGTCCCCGAATATGTGACGGGATCGATAACGGAAGCGGTCAGGGAGAGCTTCGCGAGCGAAGTGGCTGCCAGAAGGATGGCTATGGATTCGGCCGAAAAGAACGCCCGCGCCATGATCGAGGATCTCGAGCTTCAGTATAACCGCGCGAGACAGAGCGCCATAACACAGGAAATTACAGAGATAGTCGCAGGAAGCGGCAAGTAAAGTATAAAAGGCAGGATAAAGAGCATGAAAGAAAAAAAGCCCGGCAGAGTTGCACAGGTAATGGGACCGGTAGTAGACGTCAGATTCGAGGAGGGATCCCTTCCTTCGATCGACAATGCCCTGACCATCAACAGAGGCGACCGTACTCTTACGGTCGAAGTAGCGCAGCATATAGGCGACAACACCGCCAGATGTATAGCGATGAGTTCCACCGACGGCTTGAAGCGCGGAATGGAAGTAATCGATACGGGTAAGCCCATCAGCGTTCCGGTAGGAAAGAAGACGCTCGGAAGGATCTTCAATGTCTTAGGCGACGCGATGGATAAGGGACCGTCGCTGTCGGACTGCGAGAGATGGGATATCCACCGTCAGGCTCCTTCCTACGACGAACTTGCCACATCCACCGAGATCCTCGAGACCGGTATCAAGGTCATAGACCTCCTCTGCCCGTACAGTAAGGGCGGTAAGATCGGTCTGTTCGGAGGTGCCGGAGTAGGTAAGACCGTTCTCATAATGGAGCTTATCAACAATATCGCCAAGCAGCACGGCGGTCTGTCGGTATTCACGGGAGTAGGAGAGAGGACCCGTGAAGGAAATGACCTCTATAACGAGATGAAACAGTCCGGCGTTCCTGCCAACACGGCGCTCGTGTACGGTCAGATGAACGAACCCCCGGGAGCCAGGATGAGAGTAGCTCTCTCAGGTCTTACGATGGCCGAGTATTTCAGAGATACCGAAGGTCAGGACGTTCTCCTCTTTATCGATAACATCTTCAGGTTCACCCAGGCAGGTTCGGAGGTGTCGGCTCTTCTCGGAAGAATGCCTTCCGCTGTCGGTTACCAGCCCACCCTTGCCACAGAGATGGGAGCTTTACAGGAGAGGATCACATCCACGAGAAAGGGATCCATCACATCGGTCCAGGCCGTATACGTTCCTGCCGATGACCTTACCGACCCCGCTCCCGCGACGACTTTCGCGCACCTCGATGCGACGACGGTACTCTCGAGAAGCATAGCATCTTCGGGTATCTATCCGGCTGTTGACCCTCTGGAGTCCACGAGCCGCATCCTGTCTCCCGATATCCTCGGCAAGGAGCACTACCGTGTAGCCAAGGAGATCCAGAGGATCCTTCAGAGATATAACGAGCTTCTCGACATCATTGCCATCATGGGTATGGACGAGCTCTCCGATGAGGACAAGCTCCTCGTATCCCGTGCCCGAAAGATCCAGAGATTCCTTTCGCAGCCGTTTTTCGTATCGGAGAAGTTCACCGGTATCCCCGGCACATATGTATCGCTTCAGGATACGATAAGAGGCTTCAAGGAGATTATCGAAGGCAAGCACGACGACCTTCCCGAGTCCGCATTCCTCTTTGTCGGAACTATCGAGGAAGCCATCGAAAAGGCCAAGGACAGTAAATGAGTAACTTCGTACTGACGGTATCAACGCCTGACGGCGACAAGTTCAAGGGTGAAGTCACCCGCCTTATCGTAAGAGGAAGCGAAGGCGACCTCGCAGTTATGGCGGGGCATATCCCTTTTGCCACGGCGGTACTTAACTGTACCGTCAGGATAGATCTGCCCGACGGAACGACCAGAAGCGCCGAGACTGAAAGCGGAATACTGACCGTCGGCCGCGAAGAAGTCGTCCTTCTGTCATCGGGTATCGAAGATCTGAAGTGATAATGGAACAGCCGCGGACAGATCACCCTCAAAAAGAGATTAGAGCTGTCTACGATGAGCATACCATCCGCGTCTATCAGGCATTTAACAATGTTATATCCGCTGAAGCCACGGGCCTTCAGCGCTTCGGCAGCCATTTCTCGATGGGCAGGATGACTTGGATCAAACCGTCCTTTCTCTGGATGATGTACCGCTGCGGCTGGGCCACAAAAGAAGGGCAGGAGAGAGTCCTCGCCATAGATATCAAGCGTGAAGGCTTCGATAAGGCTGTATCTTCAGCCGTCATCTCATCGTACCGTGAGGACTGCGGCATGACCCGGGAACAGTGGCAGAAACTGGTAAAGACATCCGACGTCCGCGTTCAGTGGGATCCCGAGAAGGATATAAACGGCAATAACCTCCCGTACAGATCGATCCAGCTGGGACTTAGAGGAAGAGCAGTCGAGGACTATGTCAACGACTGGATCGTCCGGATAACCGATATCACGGACCGGGTCAGGGAACTCGACTCATTAAGAAGAAGCGGCACAGATATCAGCGGAATGCTCCCTGGTGAGAGGGTGTACGAGGTAAGGTGAGCGGTCAGAAGTGATGATCGATACCGCTTTGTTTCATGATGGCATTTGCGGTAAAGCGAGATTTGATCTTTCCATCCACAACAAAGTTGATTTTTGTTATAGGACTATACCAAATATCGTGGTCGCCTTTACCATGTCTTACAAAAACACAGCCATTATCTTGAAGTATCTTTCTTACTTCTTTTTCATATTCAGCCATTTGCTGCTACCTGATCATGTCTTTCAGAAATGATAGTAAGATCGATTACTTTTTGAGAATAATTATTTAATTCCAATAATTCCGGGACAGCAACACGAACACGTTCGATCAGGGCATCCAGAGAACCGGATTCAAGAACTAATCCTTTAACATCATTGCTGGTGGCAATCCAAACAGCGGCTTCAGCATCCCAAAAAATATCAATTCTACATTTCATAAAACATACTCCCAAAAAACTATCAGCCAACAAATAAGATACTATGACATCATTATACACCCAGCCACGCCTGATGACTAATAAACTGGGTTATATGCGAAATAATATGCATTCCGTCTGCTTCAAGGTGAAGCGTGTTGGAGTGTCAAAGTCTTCTTCGCTACCATTTCTATTAAAACCTCCTTTCATATTTTCAACACTGTAACACCTATGAAGATTCTTCGGAGAAGATATTGATATGCAAACTGATGTGTGCTAGGAATGATGTTGATGAAGGAAATCCTTTCCCGTCTCACTCCTCATACAGCCACGCCTTTGCCGTGAAGTCGGCATTGCCGCTTCCGTACTGTGCGATGACTCTGGAAGAAGGTGTAAACTCGGGCTCGATATATTCAGAATCCTCAAAGCGGTGTAATATGGCGAGACATCTGCCCTGCCACTTTCGGATCAGAAGCTGCCTTCCTTTTGGTTCGTTGTAAGTCGTATCACTAGCGTCGATACATACTGTCGTACCGTTCTTGATCACATCCGCGCATTTTCTGTAGAAGTTAATTCCTTCTTCCACGAATCCCCATTGTTCATCCGAGAGGTCGTAGATGTCTCCGCTCAGGCACATGCGGCCCATAAGTGTCGCCGCGAGCGAATACTCTATTCTTTCCTTGCTGTCGGTGGCACGCAGTACTGCCCAGATCTGGCTCTGGTCAGGACGGATCACCCGGTGCATGTTAGCCGCGATAAGAGGGATCGACTTTATCTCATGGGCATCGGAGAAACTGGCCTGACTGCAGAGAGCCATCATGGAGGGTTCGAGCCTGTGGCCGCCGCTAGAGCAGTTCTCAATGACGATCCCCGGGATCTCTTTTCTGATCTTCTCGAAAAAACGCTGTGATGCGCATACCTTGCGCCTCAAGCCTTCACCGATACTCTCGGCTCCGTCGCATCCCATTCCGATGGTGTCGTTGTAATCTATCTTGACGTATCCCATTCCGCTGTCCTTTAGGAGACTGATGACCTTTTCAGACAGATAGTCGATGACCCACGGGTCTTCCATGTCCCAGAAACGCCTGCCCCCGACAGTAAGGGGGACACCGTCCTTTCTGATCAGATGTTCAGGATCGTTATAGTGTTCAGACCCTGAGGCGAGGGATTCCATCTCGTACCAAAGCCCGGGGATCATGCCCTGCGACCTTATATAGTCAGCTATGGGCTTCATTCCTCCGGGGAATTTCTCCTCATTGACTTCCCAGTCGCCGATGCTCTCCCACCATGCGTCCGATCCGTACCATCCGGAGTCGATCACAAGATATCTGATACCCTTGTTTGAGATCTTGTCGCATATCTTCTTCATATTCGCGTAGGAAGGATTGCCCCATGTGGTGCAGTACTCGTTGAACATGATGTCCATGTTGCCGTCGACAGGGGAAATGGTCGGATGCTGTGCCTTTACGAGAAGGTCAGAGATCTCCTCGAGGGAACTTCCGATCGCTATGACTGCTTCAGGGGCATCAAATGTTTCCCCGGGTACGAGGTCCTTCATCCATTGGCCGAAGTCGCGGTCTCCGATACCTCCGGTTACCGTCAGCCGATCGTCTTCTTTGCATATTATCTCCATCTGCCATGTTGATGCCAGATAGAGCTGTATTCCGATGAATTCCCCGGTCGTGCTGTCCTCCAGTGCCAGGAACGGAAAGTATTTTCGTACCGGCATGGAGCCTGTGTTGCCGAACTTCTCGATCCGAAGTCCGCAGCGGTTCCACGAGGGCTCGAGAAGCAGGTCGGATACTGATTCGCTGCGAAGCTTTCCCTCGGCACTCCAAAATGACTGAAGACGGTGTATCCTGTCAGCGCTGACTTCTGACAGTGCGAAGCTCGTCATCATCTCTAATGTGACTGTCCTATCCGTTTGGTTGGTGACCGAGGTCTTAACTCGGAGTGCGCCTCCGTCTCGGATCTTTACGACCTTAAGAGTCAGGCCTTCCTTATCTTCGTATACTGATGTGCCTTCGCTCAGGTCTTCGGCTCCTTCCTTAAGCGTAAAACGTTCCATCGTCGCGCTGCCGTGCATCGTGGCTCCGCACGAGAAGCCACCGGCATATCCGTCACCTTTAAGTTTTATCTCTCCGAAAATCTTCAACTTTCTATCCTCTTTTTTTATTACCTGATTACCGGTTTCCCTGATATCAGGCGAACCTCTTCCATTGTATCGTACTTTAGCCGACAAGACGACCTTTGCATCCTCTAATAGAATATCTTTCTTTTAGGGCATTCGCTGCATGCAGCCGCTATACAACCAGGTATCCCATATTTCTTTATCACATTGGCGATTCCATAGATCTTTCTGCGAAATATGTGAATTACAATCCGATGTCGTAATAAATGTCGTAATAAATGTCGTAATAAACTTTCTTTTACATTGAAAGTGACATATTAAAAGAATATAATTATTCTATGTCAGAGATATATACCCCGCCTTTTAAAATGTCTGAAGAGATCACAAATCTTGTGATAGAGATTGCTGAGCTCACAGGTAAGATGACAGTATCCGAGCAGCTTACGAAGAATCCTAAGCTACGACGTGAAAACCGCATCAGATCTATTCATTCATCTCTGGCTATAGAACAGAATTCACTTACTATCGACCAGGTCAGTGATGTCATTGACGGCAAGAAAGTACTTGGACCGCCTCAGGATATTCGCGAGGTCAAAAATGCATTTGAAGCATATGAGATATTGTCCAAGTTAAATCCTTATTCTGTTAAGGATCTGCTGAAGGCTCATAAGATAATGATGACCGGATTGGTAAAAGAAGCGGGAGTATTCAGAAGTAAAGGTGTCGGTGTGTATGCGGGAGATCAGTTGATCCATGCAGGCACCCCCGCAGATTATGTTCCGGAATTAATAGGGCAGTTATTCGAATGGTTGAAGAAGGCAAAACTGCATCCTCTTGTAAAGAGCTGTATATTCCATTACGAGTTTGAGTTTATCCATCCGTTCTCTGACGGTAACGGAAGAACGGGGAGGTTGTGGCATACATTGATCCTGGCCAAATGGAAGGAGTTTTTTCTTTGGATCCCAATCGAGACGCTTATTCATGAGAGACAGGATGACTATTACAGAGCCATAAATGCTTCTAATACTGCAGGAGAGTCTACTGAATTTGTTAAGTTCATGCTTGAGTTGATCCGTGATCTTTTGAAGAAATTGGCTGACGGACGATCCTACAGAGGCGAAAAAACAACAGAAGACAGAGTTCTGGATATTCTTCGGGAAAACGGAAATCTCTCTGCTGCCGCCATAGGAGAACGTTTAGGATTATCCCTTCGTCAGATTCAAAGGGTATTAAAGAATCTTAAAGATGACGGGATTATTGAATATATAGGCGCTAATCGTAACGGATATTACAAGATCAGGGAATGAATCATTCCGATGTTATTAATATTCGCAGCCTTGACAGAAAAAACAGAATAACAAGACTCCCGGGCAACATCAAAGCCCGGGAGTCTTTATATCCGATCGTCTGTGATCAGGTGCGTCACATCTTGTTACTGGAGCCTTTTCAGTCTTTTCTCGATATCCCTGAGCCGTTCGTTGATCTTTCTCATGTTTCTGAAACTGTTCCTCTCGTGATAGAGGGTTTTCTCGATCTGCTCCTGCTCCATGAAGCATAGAGCTGCTGCCAGTTCCGCGGGGGAAAGTGAGCCTTCCGGATCGTTCATGGCTTCGTAGTTTAATGTGCTGCCTTTTTCTTCGAACTCTTTCTTCATGAAGCCGGTAACGTATCGTGCGGCGTGTTCGTAAGTCCTGATCCCTTCCTTCTCGATATCGGCTTCCCATTGAGGGGGCTCGGTTCTTATGAATTCGAAGATCACGTTTCCCTCGGGTGCCCCGGGGTTCTTTTCTTCGCTGAGTCCGTCGATATCGTCAATGTATCCGTCATCGTTTTTCATATCAGTATCCTCCGTTTTATCTTCTTTCGTCCTCGAGTTCGTCCAGCAGGTCTTCTATCTTGTCCAGTCTTTCATTGAATCCGTTGATATCATCCAGAAAACTTGCCCGGCTCCTGTCTGCCTCCATCTTATCGAATGAGGCCGTCATACAGAGCTCCATTGCCAGTTCCCTGGGGCTGGGGACTTCACGTCTTTCATACCTTCCTTCTTTGATCTCCTTGGCGTAGAGAGCATTGTAGAAATCGGTGTAGTACTTCGCCATATCTTCGTAACTCTTTACCTTCTTCTCAATATCGTCGTAATTGAACATCTTTATATCCTCCTTTTATGTCAGTTCGTCTTCGAGAGCTTCAAGACGTTCTTCCGCGAGATCGAGCCGGTCATTGATAGCTCTGATGAGCTCATGGTCGGGGTCTTTGTAGTCCTTTCCGAAGTCTCGGGAGAGAGTCATTGAACAGGCTTCCTTTGTCAGCTTTTCCGGTTCGAGAGGCTCGAATGGCTTCATCGTGCCGTCGGCGATCTCATCTTCGTAGCACCTGTTCTTGTACTCCGCGAAATACCTTGCCGCATCTTCATAAGTCTTAACCTTAGTAGCGATGTCTCCAAAATCTGCGATCTTTGGCATATGTTTATCCTCCTTATTTTGATCCTATTTATGAAGGCGAAAAATGTACGGATCTCTTAGTATCGGGCGAAACCGAATGTGTTCCATTTTGTTTACGTCCCGTACTTGAGTCTGTTGATCTCTGCCGTCAGTTCCTCTATCTCTTCTTTCAGTTTCTTGATCTCCATGTCCTTTCCGAAAGAAGAGATACATTCTGTCTGCATCATCAAAGTGAATCGGATAGGAGTGTCAAAGTCCTTCTCTGTGATCTTGAAATCCCAGTCTTTTGCCACTGTCTCCCCATAGGTCTTTACGATCGCACGTGATGCTTCATACCAGTCATTTGCGTTACATTCTGCTTCATATTTCATAGCTGATTCTCCTCATACCACTTGTTTTTATGCTGTTCATGATCCCTTCTTGATCTCCGAAAAATATCCGGATCTTTCCTGTAAGCAGTTGCCATGCCTGATCTGCCATATTTAATTGTCAAGGTGCGTGATCTGGTGTCAGGGGTTACAAAGTCCGCTGCCGGCACTAAGCCGGCAACTTCTCTTAACCACAGACGGGTCGATCGTTATTCAGTTGTTGTGTGATAAATGCGTTACCTTAGTTTCCATTCCCCCGTGCGAGCTCTCGCGGGGAAGGAGAATGATAACGCTAGTGGAGGAAAAATGCAAGGGGGAGTGTGGCACGTACTATTATTTATTGTTTATTTACATTCTTGAAAAGCATTGGAGTGTATAAAACTTGTATAATCAACTTGATAGGATGGGATTTAATGACAAAGAAAGGGGGGTGGATATGAGGTATAGAGGAGCAGGATTCGGCCTTAAGAAACTTATCGGATTGATCATAGTAATAGGATTGATCATTGCTTTGGTTATCTTGGGTATAAGATTATTTAAGAAATCGGATGGTCCTTCGTCCAGAACATATGCGATGATCGGAGAGGACATTTCGAAGAAAGTTGATAACTTTGTAGATGA